>JBCCIF010000073.1:0-15005 GCA_039028335.1 Bacteroidota bacterium | reverse complement strand
CCAGTAGTGGGTTGTTCTTGGTTGGACCCTTAAGGCCGGACCGGTTGTCGGCGGGTTGCTGATAGCTGTTTTGACATGCGGACTATGCGGATTGTCATCAACAAAATTCAATAAACGAACTTCGGCATCTCTGTGAAAAAGATGAATGGCACATTGAGCGGCCATATATTCCGCTTGAGCAGTTATTTCAGTTTTTGGTTGTCTAACCGCTACCTCATCAAATAACTTCATAGCTGCTGCATACTTTTCTTTGTCATACAGCTCATGAGCCGTCTTGAAAGGCAAATCTTCCTCATAGAATACTGCTGGTTCCTGCCCGAAAATGCTCAGCGAAAGGAATAGCATTGCCAGTAATGCCGAGAAATTGGATTTTACTTGCATAGATTTAACTATTGAACGAAAATAAACAAGGCTTATGCCAAATAAGAAAAAAATGGTTTCAAGATATTAACGAGAAAGCAATTTGATTATTTCAATTCGATAAATTGTAAAAGTTCATTTAGGAAAGTAAACTGAGAGAAATTTGTTAGGGACAATTAAGATTTACTGATGAATTTTCGGCTTAGGCAGTTTTGAATCAATGACTTTATTGTTTTCACAGGTAATGGTCCGCGAAGAAAATTTTTGCATATATGTATAATCATGAGTGGCCATAAGAATGGCTTTTCCCGACTGCGCTATTTCAAAAAGTAGATTTAAAATTTCTTCAGTTGTCTGAGGATCAAGATTTCCTGTTGGTTCATCGGCTAAAATAAGATCAGGATCATTGATGAGCGCTCGAGCTACAACTACTCTTTGCTGTTCACCACCTGATAATTCATGAGGCATTTTAAAGCCTTTGGTCCCGAGCTGCACCGAATCTAAAACTTCTTGCGCACGCTTTTCCATTTTCGATTTGTCTTTCCAACCCGTGGCCTTCATAACGAAGAAGAGGTTGTCATTGACACTGCGGTCCATCAGTAATTCAAAATCTTGAAAAACTATTCCGATCTTTCTTCGAAGAAATGGAACCTCTCTTCTTTTTAATTTCGATAGATCAAAGCCCGCCACTTGACCTTCACCTTCCTGCAAGGGTAATTCACCATAGCACGTTTTCAGCAATGAGCTTTTGCCAGAGCCAGTTCTACCGATGAGATAAACAAATTCTCCTCGATCAATCTGAATCTCTACATTGTTCAATACCAGAGCATTACCTTGAAATATTTGTGCATTGGTCAATTGAAGTATTGGTGCTGAAGTTTCCATTATTAGGCTTTGAATATACTATCGTAAAGCTTTTGAGCATTTAACTCATCTGATAATTTTTCGAACAAAATCACCTTTCTTTTTTCGTAATCAATTTTGTCAAAAGGTTTAACCATTAAATGTGCAATGGATTCCCTGATATTCTCAATCTTATCTTCAATGACGCAACAATCCTCTAGGCCCGTTTTTGCGATCATCATTGAATTGACCAAACAGTGTCCACCATTAAAGAGCACATTAATCAATTTCAGCTTTATACCCGTATTCTGAAATGTTGGAAGTATATTTATCTGTGCCTGACGAATCAAGTCAAAAATTTGAGCGTTCGAGCAATGATCCTTGATTGTCACATTTTCCCTTCTTTCGATAGCTTCAGTCAATTCTCTTGACGGATTATTTCCCGCTATAATTAATCTATGCGGAATAGAACGAAAAACTTCTTTGACTAAAAAAAGTGCGGCTTTGTTATTTTCTTCTACACTGAGATTGCCGTGATATAAAACAAAAGGATCTTTTAATTCACTATATACAACTTCCTCATTGCCATGAAAAGGAAGAATCAATTCTACATTTGAATATCTGGAAGAAAGCTCTTCTTTTTCAGAAGGTGAAATCGAGAAGATCTTTTGTGCATCTTTCATTATCCCTTCGAAAGATTCCAATTTCCGTGCTTCACTTTTAAAGTAAGATTTGCGAAAAAGACTTGAAGTAGCATGAGCAAGTCCCCGGTAATAACGATGCTCTATATTATGAGCGCGAATATATTTTCTCCTTGCCCGAAGGGCTATACTCGAAAAAGAAAAACAGGAGTGCAAGCCTTCAAAAAGTATAGGATATTCGTCTTTTCGCAAGTTTTTCAAGAGTTTCTTATCCCTTCGTGATACGACTATAAATGGACTTGAATGAATAAGCAATGCTTTGTTTAGATTTCGCTTATAATAATGGACTTCCTCACAATATTCCTCCAATATTGCAGCTTCTTCTCTCCCGTATTTGAAGCAATGCAAATGAATTTTAACTCCTAGTTTGGCCAGTGAATTAATTTTATAAAAAACATCAATTACACCACCGTAATTTGGAGGATAGGGAACATCAAATGAAACGATATGAAGGTGACTATCAATCAAGATTTGCAAAAATAGCCGTTAATTTTTGTGCTTCTGTTTGCCACACCAATTCACTTGATGCTAGCTTCATATCATCAACATATCGCTCTGCGTTCTCTTCAATATCCTTTATTGCTTTTAATATTGATTCCTTTTTTAAATCATCGATAAGCTCTCCGACTTTATATTTCTTGATCAGATCAGCATATTCGGGAAAATTCATGGAGACCTGAGGCACTTCGGCTTGTATATAATCAAATGTTTTGTTTGCTAGCGAGTAGTAATAATTCAAAGAGTCTTGTTCTAATAAATTGAATCCAATAGCTGCTCCGCATGTATACCTATGTAAAATTTCAGGGCTAAGACGTCCAAGCAATTCCACTTGCTTCGTCATATCCAATTTTTGAATGAGATCCATAATCTCCTTTTTTATATCCCCATCTCCGGCTATTTTCAATGTATAAGATGTGCCTTCAATAGCTTCTATCAATTGGGGTAAGCCTCGGCCCTTATTAATCGCTCCTTGGTAAAATAAATAACCCTTTGAAGTACCTCTCTTTTCTTTCTTTACAGGAGTATTTCGAATCACATTTACCCTTACATTGTATTTATTCGAATAAATCCTAGCTAACGCGGGGCCTACCGTATATACGTTTTTCAATCTCGGAAATATTGTCCGTTCTACAGCCAACCAAATTCTTCTGGAAAAGCGATTCTTCAATTCCGGTACTTCAGTAAAATACTCATGTGAGTCGTAAACCAGTTTTGTTCTTTTAATTCTTGAAGCCAAATAATTAGCTAATAATGTGTCTAAATCATTGGCCAATAGAATATCGACTCGAAGGCCCAATATTTTAATAAAGAGTCGAAGGTTCAATTCAAAATAAAACAAAGGCCCTTTATTGAAGAATAAGCGCATTCTTTTGAACGGGTAAGGCCTTTGAAGTTCATCCCGATCATGCAGCAATCTTCCTATTAATACTATTTCATGCCCATTTGAATGAAGAGTCTTACAGACTTTCGAAACGCGTTGATCTGAAACAAGATCATTACTTACCGAGACGATTATTTTAGACATGGCAATTTAAACCGTGAATGTATACTGAAACCCAATGCGAATTCCTTAATTCATTCCGAAATGTTAAAACATCTTAAGGGATAAATTATTGTAATCGTTTATTTCGTTCATCTTCGCATAAGTGATTATTGAAGAGAACAAATCATTACGCGAATACAATACCTTTGGTATCGATGTTCAAAGCAAATATTTCTGCATCATTGAGAAGATTGAGGATCTGAGAGAAGCCCTTGAAGATTTTTCAAATGAAAAACGTTTGATTCTAGGAGGTGGCAGCAATGTGCTCTTTACTAAAAATTTTGACGGCCTTCTACTGCTAAATAGAATCAAAGGTAAAAAGCTCTTAACAGAAGACGATGAACATGTATATGTTCAATTTGGAGCTGGTGAAAATTGGCACAATACCGTGCGCCACTGCATTGATAATGAATGGGCTGGAATCGAAAACCTTTCATTAATCCCCGGCTCATGTGGAGCTGCTCCTATGCAAAATATAGGAGCTTATGGAGTGGAAATAAAGGAGGTATTTCATCAACTGGAAGCCTTTCATATTGAAAGTGGTGAAATACATCAATTTACTATTGAAGATTGTGCTTTTGCTTATAGAGAAAGTGTTTTCAAACGAAAATTGAGCGATCAGTACTTTATTTTGAATGTCACCTTGCGTCTAAATAAAAAGCCACTATTCAATATTAGCTACGGAGCTATTCAAGCTCAGCTCGAAAGTATGGGTGTCAACGATTTATCTATACGTGCAATTAGCGAAGCAGTCATTGCAATTCGACAGCGTAAATTACCTGATCCCAATAAAATAGGAAATGCCGGAAGTTTTTTCAAAAATCCAGTTATATCAAAAAGTGCATTCGATCAAATAAAATCGAGGCATTCAGACATTCCTCATTATCCAGCGCCAGAAGGTAATATTAAGTTGGCTGCTGGCTGGCTGATTGATCAAGCTGGATGGAAAGGAAAGACCTTTGAGTCATTCGGTGTTCACAAGAACCAGGCTTTAGTGCTGGTAAATTATAATAATGCAAAGGGCTCTGATATCTATAGCCTTTCTGAAGAAATTTTAAATTCTATCCAAGAAAAATTCAACATTTCTTTAGAAAGAGAAGTAAATATTTACTAGCAATTATTCATAGCTAAAGGGATCCGAAAATTTCGGATCTGTCATCATTTCAACATCCGTCAAGGTATGTAGGAAATTTATCAAGTCCTGTTTTTCCTGACTTGTTAAATTTAGCCTTAGCGGATCTCCTACTGATGAATTACTGGCATCATTGATTACATTCGGGAAATTAATGCTCCCCCATCCGTCACCAAAGCGCAGTCTAAAGTCCAAAAAATCATGGGGTTCAATCCCATCTATATAATGATCGATAACTTCTTCAAGGGTTTCGAATCGACCATCATGCATATAAGGTCCGCTTTTTGCAATATTTTTGAGTGTTGGAATTGAGAACATTCCATCACCAAAACTCCATTCTCCTATTCCATTATCTTCATAAACCAAATCCAATCCAATATTGGCTGAACCCCAACCCCTCAAATCTGGTCCACTATGGCAGGTAGCACAATGCAATTTCTCGAAAAACAAGGACTTTCCATTCAATTCTGAAGCAGTGTAATCCTCAAAATTATTGAAATTCCCTTCATCCCATTTGGATGTAAATGACTGTAATGATCTCATATACTGCGCAATAGCTTTCGATATTCTATCTAAACTAATGTCAGCGTCACCAAAAGCTTTTTCAAATAAGTCGGGATAATAATACAATTCATTCAACTTCGCGATCAATTCTTCATCATCAAGACCCATTTCAATGTGGTCTGAAATGGGTTGCATAACCTGATCCTCCAAAATGGATTCTCTTTCATCCCAGAAAAAAGTAGGCTTGTGTCTGAGATTTACCAGGACCATAGAATTCCTTCTTGTCTTATCGTTGACGAAACCATCACTCTTGGCAACATCATCGCCAAAAGCTTTATGTTGAACATGACAACTCGCACAAGCTATTCTATTACTCTTAGATAATCTTTTATCGTGAAAAAGCACACGTCCAAGTGTAGCTCCATCATCGGTTAAAATATTGTCAGGAGGAGTATTATCGAAGAAAAAAGCACCATTCCATGGATTATCAACCGTATAATCATATGGCGTATCTGGTAGTGTGAGTTTCTCGGTCCTTGGCCTCAAGTCATCACGCGTGCATCCTATTAAAATGGCCAAACAAGCAAGAGCTAATAAAACGATCGATTTGTTCATGGTGCCTGATTTTTATGAAGTTAAAAATAATAAGAGAAATAAATGCTATTAGGAACAACAAAATCTATCCCATAACCATTTGTCTTGATGGTGTTTACAGGAAAGCCTGGCCCAGAATCGGTCTCTGATGTATCCATTGTAATCGCAGCAAAAAAAGAACCCTCAGAGGAAAGGGCGATACGCTCATTTATAAGCCATTGTATCCCGTACATAAAATTGAGTCCGTAAGAATTGGTTCTTTGTTTATTTTCAAATTCACCAAAAAAGGGATCCGTGCTCTTTGTTGAGCTCCCTTGCCAGAATCCCAAAATTTCTGAACCATAGTGAATCGTCCAAGACTTTGCAATCGAATTTTTAATCTCAAATCCCGTCTTGAGCATTAATAAGTGATTCTTTGTTTCGTCAAATTCAGTTTCCAATTTATTGGCATCAACATTTAAACCGTTTCTCCAATAGAGTCTTCCATTACCTCTTTTGAAAAAAATCAAACTTGCGGTTGGCTCAATTGCTGCAACGCCTTCGAAAGGAATTAAATTAGAAACGAGATGGGTAGCATTTACACCAAACTCATGAGTAGGAATAGGATTAAAGGCTTCATCTTGGGAACTCAATGTGCCCATCAGAATTAAAGACAATGCCCAAAGACAATGCTTCTTCATATTTGCTTTCGTTTAGGTTTTTATTCAACGCAGAATTTAGCAAATAATTTCGCACTTCTGGTGAATTAAGAATTGAATAGGAAAAGGTCAAAGAAATTACTCTTCTTCTCCTGCATCATCCAAATCTGAAGGAGACCAGAGGTTATAGGATATGATTAAATTGTACCACCTGAATAATTTTTTCAAATCTGAATGATATACGCGATCTCTATCGTATTCGGGAAAAACGGCTTCCATTTTTGCCTCTAATTCCGGTTTCGATGCCTTGTGATCTGTGCTTTGTTTCCCTCCTTCATGTTCATAAAGACGCTGCATCACCTCGCTCATTGGAATCGTATCTTCCTCAGTATAAAGACTGATGTCTTCCAAAATAGAAACCTCGTGACTTGCAAAAACAGGTATTCTTTTTTGGTCGATTACAGACTGTGCAATTAGCCCATTATTCGTTTGAGAAACAATAGTAAACAAGCCCGGCTTTCCGGATATTGATAGTATTTCAGAAAGTTTCATTCAATTAAATCTGGCGCAAAAGTAATTCTTTGTTCTGAATTACGAACTCAATGTTGAACGACTATGGTAGTGCTGACTTTTTGATTGAATTGCAAAATGTATTCTCCATTAGGTAAAGAGCTAGAATCAATTACCAGTGTATTCTCTTGCCAGTTGAAATCAAAATTTATTTGACGTCCAGAAAGATCGAATAACTCAGGGATTTGATTCGTCTCAATGAATCTTATATTAATAATTTCATTACTTGGATTTGGAAAAACTACTATTTGATCTGCATTAATTTCACCAAGCCCAACAAAGTTGAAAAACTCCTCCTCTCTTTTGATACATCCTCTATCGTCAATAATTTCTACATTATATAAACCAGTTTCTATTGGTACTAAATTGTCCGATATTCCGGAAACAAGCAAAGAATCATTTAAATACCAGTTATAAGAGATTCCACCTGAGGCAATGAGTTGGTCACCATCGTTAATTAAATCACCCTCTACAGTCAGGGAATTTACCGCGCCAAATGCGTCAATTTTCCCATTACCCCAAAGATCACTTGGAACAGCTCCTGTATAATTATCAGAAATTCCATTATTCTGAATCGCTTCTAAAATAGTTTCAGCATTCGCATAAGGACATTGTTCAAAAATGAGTGCGCTCACTCCTGCAATTACTGGTGAAGCCATTGAAGTGCCTCCATTTCTATTATGAAATCCTCCCGGTGCCACCTTGAAAGGCTCATTATTTATGAGAAAGTTCAGCATTTCAAATGATCCTGAACTCAATGTAAATGCGCCTGTTGCTGCAATGTCAGGTTTCAACTTACCGTCACGTGTAGGGCCTTGGCTTGAAGTCGGAGATATCTCTCCTAAATCAAATCCCGTATCTACGACATTACCATTATAATCAACATATTCTGATCGATTAATATAGTTTGCTACGGTTAATGTGTTCTCTGAGCAGGCCCAAGCAGAGACTGTTCTTTGTTCACCATCAGGCAATTTATAATTCAATATATCCGGAAACTCACCAAAGGAAGGAAGTTCATCCGCCAATATCATGTCAGAGGATCCAAACGTATTCGTAGACCATAAATCAAATGATCCCGAACCAGTAGTCATCAAGCGAAAATAATATTGTGAGGAATCCGGCTCTTCGAGCATGACTTGTATTTGGTATTGGCCTCCTCGCTCTCCTATCCACGTTTCTACAGTTGCAATTGAATGTCCATCTACCCCGATTATATCATCGACAATAACTTGATTCAAGTTATCTTCAACATTCCTAAATGCAGAATGCCCTCTAAAGGAATATGCCGGTGCTATTTTGTCCGCTCCTATCCCAAACTGTACTTGATTGAAATCGGACGTATCAGCCCACATTTCAAAAAACACAGCTCCGTTACCTAAAAGCGTGTTGCTCTCGTATTCGAACCAAGTGAAACTCGTATCGGGAGTGACTGTATATTTCAAATGATAAGGTGCAATAGATCCTGAATTTCCGGCTGCACAAACAAATGCTCTTCCAGAAGTTGCGTTTATCAAGCTATCGATAATTAGCGTATTTGCATCTAAACCATCATGCGAACCAAAATAAGTGCCGAGACTCGCATTGATTACGCAAGGCATATCTAATTCTTCCGCCTTAGAATAAATAAAGTCGGTTGCGTCTGCTATTGAAGAAAGCCAATCATCCCTGCTAAAATCGCTATTTACAACAATCAATTGACAATCAGGAGCCACTCCCTTAAAAGCTCCAACAGCACTTCCATCACTCGCTGCAACGCCCGTAACTACAGAGCCATGACCAAAATATTGGATTTGATCAACATGTGTACTTAGTCCATTGTCAATGTCCTCTTTCGACCACACATTGCCATAACCGTATTCATCAGGAATCAATTCAAGACTGTCTTCTATTAAATGATCCCATAAATACAACACTCTAGTTTGATTATTTTCATCTAAAAAATCCGGATGAGCCAATTCAATACCCGAATCAATCACGCCAATGATAATTCCTTTTCCGCTGTATTCACTATTCAGGGGTTCAATACCTTGATGAACTGGAATTACATTATTGTTTATCAACATTTGATCATTCATCAAAGTACCTTGTGAAAGGTCAAACTCTATGCTTTCAATAAATTGTAAGGTGTTGAGTTCTAGAATCTCTTCTTTCGTCAACTTTAGCAAAACACCTCCTTTGAATGGATAAAAATGCGAATCTTTCTGCTTTGCATATTGATGCAACTCTAAAGAAGAACCGTGCAAAGCAATATTCAACTCATTGTCATTAGACAATTTGTCCAGAACACTCTGGAGAAAAAAATTTAATTTTTCCTCTTTGTGAATTTGACTATTCAGTTGAAATGTTAGCATCAAAAAGAAAAAAAGCAAGCTTCGCATACCTATAAATATACATGCATTCAAAGTCATTTGTTCTGAAAGCTTAATTATTTTTCACATAATCGGGGAATGCTTCAAGTGCCTTTAACATGCCCGACTCTTTATTCCACTTCAAGCAATTATGTTCAAGTCCGTTGCTCAATATTATATAATCGGCTTGAATACTTTTATTGTAACGAATAGCTTGTTGGAGTGTCGCACTATCTAAGTCTACCGAATAGGACTTACACTCAGCCAAAAGAAAAGGCTTTCCATTTGTATCATACACAACAATATCTGCTCTTTGATTCAAGCTGTTAACATCGACCGGCATCTCAATAGACATTAAACCTCTGGGATAATTTAAATGCTCAATTAAATAATGAACCAAATGTTGTCGAACCCATTCCTCGGGCTCTAATTTTACGGACTTTTGACGTACAATATCAAATACATACAATGCACTTTCCTTTTCAGAAATCTTCAATTCTGCAGGAGGAAGGTTAAGTTGTTTAAAGGGAAGTTTTGACATTTGTAAACAATGTTTCCAATATAGGAATCATTTTTTCATATTTGAATGATGACTGCAGCGGCAATAATAAAAGATATCCAGCAGAAAAAATTTGCTCCCGTATATGTGCTTCAAGGAGAAGAACCTTATTACATTGATTTGATAACCGAAGCCCTTTTGGATAATGTGTTGAATGAAGCCGAAAGAGAATTCAACCAAAGCATACTTTATGGAAAAGATATCAATGAGAGAGAGCTACTCCCCATTGTCAAGCGTTTTCCAATGGGTTCCGAAAGACAATTAATCATCGTTAAAGAAGCCCAGAACTTGCGAAAACTCGAACTGTTAGAACCACTTTTGAAGAATCCTGTTCCCAGCTCGATTTTCGTTCTTAACTTAAAAGGAAAAAAACTGGACAAGCGGAAGGCCTATGCAAAGTCAATGGATAAATCTGTTGTCGTTTATAATTCCGAAAAAATTCGAGACTATAACCTACAAAGTTGGATAAAGTCTTATGCCCATGAGCGAAATTTTCGTTTAGACGAGCAGTCCATTTTCCTCTTATCTGAATACCTTGGAAATGATTTGGGTAAAATCAGCAATGAACTTGAAAAACTAAAAATTCTTTTAAAAGAAGGGGAAGAAATCTCGCCAGGTTTTATTGAAAAACATATTGGAATTAGCAAAGAATACAACATTTGGGAACTACAAGATGCTATAGGAAAAAGAGATCACATGAAAGCCCAAAAAATGGTACATTACTTTGGAAAAAATGAAAAAGCGATGCCCTTTGAATTGTTCATTGGGAGTATGTTCAGTTATTTTACCAAATTGATGAAAGTGAAATTAATTTCTTCTCAAAGTGAACTGAATCGTTCTGTGCCTGGAGGGCCATTTGCGGTCAAAAAGGCTCAAGAAGGTGCTCGAAATTTTTCCATTGAAAAATTGGAGGATAATATTTCAATTCTGCACCAGTACGATCTTCGAAAAAAAGGAGTAAAAAATGGAAGTGCGGATTATCCGGCTTTGCTCCAAGAATTGGTTTATAAGTTCATTCGCTAACCTTTCATTGCTGAAAACAACCGCTTCTTAATTCGTATGGAAAATAGCATTCCTGTGCATCTTTTTAAGCAGATGAAAACGTGCACTAAGACCTATTTATTTATAGTTTTGCACGCTGGGAAAATTATGTGTTTATGAGATCATTATTAAAAGTATTTACGGCAATCCTTTTTCTAAGCATGGCAAGCTGGGGATTAAGCCAAGATGGAATTGTTCGGGGGTTCGTATACGATGCGGATAATGGTGAACCGATTATTTTCACCAATGTTTATCTCAAAGGCACATCTATGGGTGCTGCTACTGATGTAAATGGGTATTACTCAATTACAAAAATTCCACCCGGAGATTATACACTTACTGTAACCAATTTGGGTTATGACACATTAGAAACTGCAATAAATATAAGCAAGGGGTCATTGATCAATAAAACGCTGACAATTCGACAAAAATCCGTTGACTTAGCCGGAGTAACGATATCTGCCGAAAAAGCTGAAGCACAAAAAACAGTAAAAATCTCTGTGGAGAAGGTTACTCCAAAAGAAATTGGGCAATTGCCTTCTGTCGGTGGCGAACCCGATTTAGCTCAATATTTGCAGGTACTACCTGGAGTTGTATTTACAGGTGATCAAGGTGGACAACTCTATATTCGAGGAGGATCACCCATTCAAAACAAAGTGCTTTTGGACGGAATGATTATATACAACCCTTTTCACTCAATTGGATTGTTCTCAGTTTTTGATACCGATGTATTGAGAAATGCCGATGTATATACCGGAGGGTTTAATGCAAATTATGGGGGAAGAATATCTTCCATCATGGACATCACCACACGTGATGGAAACAAAAGAAATTTTTCAGGAAAAGTATCCGTAAACACCTTTGGTGGAAAAGCGCTCATTGAAGGACCTATGAAAAAACAGACGCGACCTGGTGGAGCATCTTCTTCCTTCGTTTTAAGCGTGAAAAGATCTTTATTGGACCAAACGTCAAAAGACTTGTACAGCTACGTTAATGACGGTCAAGGATTGCCTTTCGATTTTACCGATGCTTACGGAAAGCTTTCGTTCAATGGTGTCAATGGTAGTAAATTCAGCCTTTTTGGGTTCTCATTTAATGATCAAGTAAACTATCAGTTTATCTCAGATTTAAATTGGCAGACCAATGGAGTCGGATCGAACTTCATCATTGTCCCAGGCGGTTCGCGAACATTGATTAATGGGAACTTTGCTTATTCGAATTATAAAATCGAATTAACTGAAGGTGATTTACCACCAAGAAGTAGCCAGATTAACGGGTTCAATATGGGCTTAAACTTTAAGTATTTCAATGGCGATGATGAGATCAATTATGGCTTTGAGATGTTGGGATTCAAAACGAATTTGAATTTTTTCAATTCAATCGGTCTTATTCTTGAACAAGAAGAGAATACATCCGAGTTAGCTGGTTTTTTCACCTATAGAATGAAAAAAGGAATTTTCGTTCTTGAACCAGGAGTTAGAATGCACTATTACAGTTCTTTACGAGAACTTTCTCCAGAACCTAGACTGGGAGCTAAAGTCAACATAACAGAGAACTTAAGAGTAAAAGGTGCCATTGGATTGTATTCACAAAATTTGATTCAATCGAATTCGGATAGAGACGTGGTAAACCTATTTTATGGGTTCCTTTCTGGTCCTGACAATTTGCAAGATACATTTGATCCATTTGGAAGCAATCCAGAAAGAGATGTAACGCACGCGCTGCAAAAAGCAATCCATTATATCGCGGGATTCGAGTATGATCTAAGTGACAAAGTCAATATTAATATAGAAGGTTATGTCAAGGATTTCACACAATTAAGTAATACCAATAGAAACAAGATTTTCGAAGACAATCAGGACAACGCTGCATTGCCTGAAATAGTGAAGAATGACTTTATTATTGAAGAAGGTACTGCTAGAGGTGTTGATTTCGTTATTAAGTACAAAGGGAAAAAAATGGACCTTTGGGGTGTTTACTCTTTAGGAAAGGTTGATCGAAGAGATGAAACGCAGGAGTACTCTCCTATATTTGATAGAAGACATAATGTAAACCTATTGGGGTCTTACTTCTTTGGAAAAAATCAAGATTGGACCTTTAGCGTAAGATGGAATTACGGTTCTGGATTGCCTTTTACGCAAACACAGGGATTCTATCAAGGATTGGAAATCAACAATATCAATGATGACATTACTACTCAAAATCCAGATGATATTAGTATCCAATTCGCACAGTTGAATACGGGGAGATTATCTGATTACCATAGATTGGATATCAACTTAGAAAAGGTATTTGAATTTGTTAAAACGGTAGAAGAAGAAGGTAAATTGAGAAACATCGTTTCCAATACAATTGAAGTGAATGCTGGAGTTACCAATGTTTACGATAGAGAAAATATTTTCTTCGTTGACAGAATTAGTAATTCCAAAGTTTTTCAACTCCCTATACTACCTAGTTTAGGGGTATCATGGAAGTTTTAAAACTTTCGATATATCATGGAAAAATTTAATTTCTAATTAGTCTATTTTTCTTAACTTCGTTTCCCATAGTGCCACAACTATGGGGAATCCGACTAAATATATTTTTGTTACTGGAGGAGTGACAAGTTCGCTTGGAAAGGGTATTGTTTCCGCGTCTTTGGGAAAATTACTTCAAGCGAGAGGTCATTCAGTGACCATTCAAAAATTAGATCCATATATCAACGTTGATCCTGGCACCTTAAATCCCTATGAGCATGGCGAATGTTTTGTTACAGATGACGGGGCAGAAACTGATCTTGATCTAGGGCATTACGAACGTTTTCTCAATGTAAGAACAAGTCAAGCGAATAATGTGACTACTGGCCGCATTTATCAAAACGTCATAGAAAAAGAACGAAGAGGAGATTATCTTGGCAAAACGGTTCAAATAATTCCACATATTACTGATGAAATAAAGCGTTGCATTCAGATTCTCGGAAAAACAGGTGATTACGAATTTGTTATAACTGAGATTGGAGGAACCGTTGGTGATATTGAATCATTGCCATACATAGAAGCAGTTCGTCAAATGATTTGGGAAAAAGGAAAAGATTGCATTGTCATTCATTTGACATTGGTTCCTTTCTTAACAGCTGCTGGGGAATTGAAAACCAAACCAACCCAGCACTCCGTAAAAGCCTTATTGGAGCTAGGTGTTCAACCAGACATTTTGGTTTGTCGAGCCGAAAGAGATATTAATGAAGAAATTCGAAATAAAATTGCTCGGTTTTGCAACGTAGCTCCCAATGCCGTTATTCAATCTATTGATGTAGATACAATTTATGACGTTCCGAATATGATGTATGAAGAGGAATTGGATAAAGTAGTACTTGATAAGCTGAGTATTGCCTATTCCAATGAACCTGTACTTCAAAAATGGAATGAATTTTTATGGAATTACAAAAATCCAGAAAAAGAAGTAACTGTGGCTCTTGTCGGCAAATATGTCGAGTTAAAAGACTCCTATAAATCTATTTCGGAATCTTTACTTCATGCGGGAGCAAGCAATAATTGTAAGGTAAAAATCGAATGGGTTCATTCCGAATCGATTTCTTCGGAAAATGTGCATGATAAACTCAAAAATGCCAAAGGAGTTGTTGTCGCTCCAGGTTTTGGAGGAAGAGGAGTACAAGGAAAAATTGAAGCTGTTCGTTATGTAAGAGAAAATAAGATTCCTTTCCTGGGAATTTGTTTAGGCATGCAATGTGCAGTCATAGAATTTGCTCAAAATGTGCTAGGATGGGATGACGCCCATACAACTGAAATCAATCCAGAAAGCACTCGACCTGTTATTGACATAATGGATGAGCAAAAGAAGATTAAGAACAAAGGAGGTACCATGCGATTAGGTGCATATGACTGCGAACTTAAAAAAGACTCACGCATTTATAATATTTATTCGACTCTTAAAATTGAGGAAAGACATCGCCATCGCTATGAATTTAACAATGCCTATTTTGATGAATTCAAAAATGCAGGACTAATCCCTACTGGGATTAACCCACAAAATGAGCTCGTAGAAATTGTTGAAATTGAGGATCACCCTTTCTTTGTTGGAGTTCAGTTCCATCCCGAGTATAAAAGTACGGTTGAAGAGGCACATCCTTTATTTGTGCATTTTGTCAAGTCGAGTATTTCAGAAAAAAAAAT
>JBCCIF010000072.1:0-15121 GCA_039028335.1 Bacteroidota bacterium | reverse complement strand
GTATAAAACCCATTGCTGAATTCAGCTGCATTGAAGCTCCATTTCTTTGAACCTGCATTCAAAATTCCGAAAGATTTCGACAACAGCAATCGACCGTTCATATCTCTTAGTTCTATGCTAACTTCTTCCGATTGGGCAATTTCAAACTCAATAACTGTATTGTCATTGAATGGATTGGGATAATTCTGTAAAAGCTTCATTCCATTTTCAAATTGCACATCTTCTAATGAAGTGATGGGAGATGTTATCAATCTGATCATTGGAGTATTCAGCGTAAAGAACCACTCTCCAAGTTCATCTTGAAAAAATGAAGTCTGCGGAATTGATTGGCCGCTCAAACCAACACGAACATTTTCTGCAGAACTTCCACCAAAATGGTGAACTGATCCCATAACTACTTCTCCTTCTTCCGCTTCATATTCCTCTTCAAAAGCAATTATTCCAAAATTGCTCTCTCCAGCCTCACTGATCTGATCATCAGATATTTCATGCTCTGCCCCTACTAAAAAGTCAAAATCGGAGTTTAACAGCTCAACCTCACAAATGGTTCCTGGTTGAGTTGGATCGGTCAATCCGGCTCCAAAAGCAACTGCCAAACCATATACACTTGTTCCCCCTACTGGCATTTCAAAAAGATTGGCTGATCTAAATTCATTTGTAGCATTTGATTGAAAAAGCGTAACTACACCATCATCACTTGCATAAGTATCTGAGGTAACTAAAAATGATTCCGATCCAGAATTGTTCGCTAAATTTTCGTCAGTGACATCTGCAGATACTGACATCTGAATTTCGACTTCTCCAAGTGCATCAGGCGTGTAACCTGTTTCAATGAAGATTGAGTCCAATTCTAAGAAATCCAATGAAGAAAAAGGCGCACTGTTAAAGGTGCCTTGAGAAGATCCATTCATAAAGACTTCAGCTGTAACTACAATGTTTGTTTGTGTATTCACTCCATTATTCGAAACAGCTGCACCTACCCAAAGTGGAACGGTCTGCTCAAGAGGAACCTGCGTGTATTCGATCACTACATTGGCTAAATCCGGATTATTCGGGTCTGCAGAAAAGACTTCTTGTAGACTTAGATTATTATCCAATATTTCATCAACCACTACATTATCAATCGCAAATCCAGAAGCCCATGAAGATGCATCAGACCACTGAAATCGCAACCAAACTTGAGCCTCACCATCGAATTCGAAAAGCGTAACCACCACTTCTTTCCATTCTGCGCTTGCATCGTCTGCTGCGGTTGATGTAAATTCAGTCGTCCAATTCGCTCCATCTGTGCTAGCTTGAACAGTCCAATCTCCAGATCCAAAATTTCCGTCTTGAAATGCATTAAATGTAACAGCTGCGTTCGTCAAATCGGTAAAGTCCATCATTGGCGTCTGCAAGTATGCATCGATCATATCACAATTACAAGGTGGTCCATCATCATTCGCATAAGCAAAGGTATTTCCAGCAATATCTGGAACAGGAAAAAAGCCTCCGTTATTCGCTTCATCCGAAGATCCGGTCACAAAGGCATTTACAAACGTTCCAAGTGGATTACCTTGATCATCCAATTGTTCAACTTCATTAGTCTCCCAACCAGCAGGTAGCCCAGGGATTCCGGCTTGAAAATCTTCTTCTAGTACCGGAACGTTTTTAAAAATAGGCTGAAAGCTTGCTTTAGGAGAGGGCATAGGATCTAGCCCCTCTTTATTTTGAAATAAATTCGATTCGGTTAGCTGGGCAGAGCCTCCTAAAAAACCAAAGCAAAAAATAATAAGTAGTATTCTATTCATAGCTAAAATTACATTACAAACAAATATAGGAATTATGGCCATTTGGCCAATAAAATTAGCTGCTCTATATAGCCATTGTTACATGAATTCTTGGAATCCGTAAAGAAGTCATTTTAGCAATTCGTGCGTTGCCAAACAAGGAACGGTATTTCTTGAGAAAGTAAGGGTAAAATCAGATCTCGGAATTACTAACCTCAAGATCTTGGCTATCATCGGCATATGTGCTCACATCAGGACATGTGCAAACTAAATTACGATCGCCATAGGCGTTATCAACTCGCTTAACAGAAGGCCAAAATTTATTCGTTTCAAGATAAGGTAAAGGAAAAACAGCTACTTCGCGGCTATAAGCGTATGCCCATTCTGAACTGACCGACTCCGTCTGTGTGTGGGGTGCATTCTTCAAAGGGTTATCAAGCTTGTCAAGCTTCGCAGTTTCTACGTCTTCTATCTCTTTTCTAATTTGAATCATCGCGGAAACAAAACGATCCAATTCTTGCTTAGACTCACTTTCGGTTGGCTCTATCATTATCGTACCCGGAACGGGCCAACTCATTGTGGGCGCGTGAAAACCGTAATCCATTAATCGCTTGGCTATATCTTCTACATCAACCGCAGCACTTTGCTTAAATCCTCTGCAATCTAAAATCATTTCATGGGCAACAGTACCTTTAATCCCTTTGTACAGGACATCGTAATGATCCTTTAATTGATGATAGAGATAATTTGCATTCAAAATTGCTAACTCAGTTGCTTTCCTCAATCCCTTTGATCCTAGCAATCTGATATACGCATAAGAGATTTGCAGAATTAAAGCACTTCCCCAAGGAGCAGCAGAAATTGCAGGTATTGCCTCTTCTCCGCCAATCTCAACTACAGGGTTTGAAGGTAAAAAAGGAACCAAATGTTCTGCAACGCAGATTGGCCCCATTCCAGGTCCACCGCCACCATGCGGAATAGCAAAAGTTTTATGAAGATTCAAATGGCACACATCTGCATTGATAATACCAGGACTGGTCAATCCAACTTGAGCATTCATATTCGCCCCATCCATGTAAATCTGACCTCCATGGTTATGAACCAACTCAATCATTTCCAACACCTTATCTTCAAAGACACCATGCGTTGAAGGATAGGTAATCATCATTCCTGCTAAGTTCGCGCTATGTTCTATGGTTTTAGATTCTAAATCTTCCATAGATATATTTCCATGCTTATCACATGCAACCACTACAACTTTCATACCTGCCATGACAGCACTTGCAGGATTAGTACCGTGTGCAGATGAAGGAATCAAAACTATATTTCTGTGTTGCTCATTTCGACTTTCATGAAATGCGCGAATAACCATTAATCCGGCATACTCGCCTTGAGCCCCAGAATTGGGCTGTAGACTAACTCCAGCTAATCCTGTAATTTCCTTCAAATAATCACATAGTGTATTCAACATATGATGATAGCCTTCACACTGATCGGAAGGAGAAAAAGGGTGCATATCTGCAAATTCCGGCCATGAAATGGGAATCAATTGAGCAGCTGCATTCAATTTCATTGTACAACTCCCTAAGGGAATCATGGAATGGCAAAGAGAAAGATCTTTGTTTTCTAGACGCTTGAGATAGCGCATCATTTCTGTTTCTGAGCGATAAGAATTAAATACATCATTTTGCAAAAAGGAGTCTACTCGTTTGAATTCTCCTAGTACGCTTGAATTGTCAAATCCATTTAAGATAAATGGTTTGAATTCTTTTTCACCGACCAAAGCAAACATCTCAACAAGCTTATTCAATTCGTCTTCATTGGTCTGTTCATCCAAAGAAATACCGATTTTTCCATCATCGAAATACCTGAAGTTAATTCCTTGTTCAAGTGCAATTGTTTTAATTTTCTTTTGCTGTTCTTGATCAAGTTCAAGGCAAAGCGTGTCAAAAAACACCTTGTTCGAATTGCGAATGCCCAACTCATCCAACTTATTCGCTAAGTAGCATGCTTGCTTGTGTATGTTGTTTGCGATATATTTCAATCCTTCTGGGCCATGATACACTGCATACATTCCCGCCATGATGGCTAACAATGCCTGTGCTGTGCAAATATTAGAAGTAGCCTTATCTCTTCTAATATGTTGCTCTCGAGTCTGCAGTGCCATTCGATAGGCCGTATTTCCACTCTTATCTTTAGAAACGCCTATAATTCGACCTGGAACGTTTCTTTTGAATTTTTCTTTCGTAGCAAAAAATGCTGCATGAGGACCTCCATATCCCATAGGAACTCCAAAACGCTGAGTATTTCCGACCACCACATCTGCTCCCCAGGATCCAGGAGATTGCAACACGACCAAGGACATTAGATCGGCAGCCACGCCAACGTGAATATCCAATTCGTGAGCTTTATCACAAAAAGTACTGTAATCGTTTACTTCACCTAAAGAATCAGGGTATTGAATTAAAGTTCCGAAAAAATCACTGCTCAATTCAACTTTTTGATAGTCTCCAAAAACAATATTAATTCCCAAAGGCAATGCTCTTGTCTTTAGAATTGCTTTGGTCTGCGGAAACACATTCTCATCAACAAAGAATTGATCTACGTTGTTTTTTTGTTGAGTCCTTGATCTCGCATTAAACAGCATAAGCATTGCTTCAGCCGCAGCTGTTCCCTCATCTAAAAGAGAGGCATTGGATAACTCCATGCCCGTAAGATCTGATACAACTGTTTGAAAATTGAGTAATGCCTCTAATCTACCTTGTGCTATTTCAGCCTGATAAGGTGTATATGCTGTATACCACCCTGGATTCTCCAATATATTTCGTTGAATGACTGGAGGCATTACGGTTCCATAATAACCCATTCCAATTAAGGACCTAAAAAGTCGATTTCGAGCACCTACTTCTTTTATATGATCTAAGTATTGCTTTTCGGTTAAAGCTTTTGGCAATGCCAATTCATTCTGCATTCTTATAGAAGGTGGAATGGTCTTTTCAATTAGACTTTCCATATCACTTTCTCCGCAAACTTTAAGCATTTCTTTAATGCTCTCTTCGCCCGATCCTAAATGTCGTTCAGTAAATTTCATAGGTTTATAAAAAACAATACAAATATAGATGTTCGAATGTTCAAATCTATGCTTTCAATGCCTTTAAAATTTCAAAATATTAACTGTCCTTTAAAGGGATTTTAAAATGAGATTTACACGATTTTTTTTCAGGGCTACTTCAATCGGCTTATTTGCACTAATATTTGTGAAATGCTATAGCCAGAGCGAGCGTCTCGATACGAAAATTCAATTGATGAATGGAAAGCTGTTGGATGTTTCTTTAGGTGACACCTCTGGAGCGAATATTTTCTATTCTGCACTCAAAAAAAATCAAACATGGATAAAGAAGAGTATTTATAAAGATCAGGTTTTCTCCCTTTTTGATCTCGAGGGTAACGAAACTGTTTTATATCGTCAGAATGAAATTATCGGTGACGAATACACCATTCAACAGATGAGAACATTTATTCTAGGAGAGCGTGATGCTTTGAATGGTTATAGTGCTAAGGGAACTTTTTATGGGGGCCTTGCTTTAGGCTTAGGTGGAGGATATGCAAGTAAAGGTGGTGTGCTTCTGCCGGCATCTATACCGTTAATTTATTCTTTAAGTATGCAATTACCCTATATTCGAATCAAAGAAAAAAGTGTAAGTAATATGCAAATAGCCGGCCAAGAGCACTATCTAATTGGCTATGAAAAAACGGCTAGAACACGGAAAACGATGAACGCAATTTTGGGGTCTTTACTCGGTGCAGCTATAGGAACGACAGTGTATGAATTGACACACTGATGCGCTTTCTTAAAATTTTAATAGATCTCAATATTTGGGTTGCGGCAGGAGCAACTGCTTTATTTCATTACACTTTAAATCTATTTCAATTGCCATCAAATCTGTGGCTCATTCTTTTCGTTTTCTTTTCTACTTTATTCACCTATCAGGGCCAAAATTATTTAAAAGAAAGGCTGCGGCAAAAGTCGGGAAATCAGAAAATTAAAAGATTTCAATTACTGTCTCTTCTTTTTTCATCTTCCTCAATTATTGTAATTGTCCTTTTTTTCCCTGTGATTGACAAAACCGTTATCATTTTATTTAGCTCTTTTTTACTCAGTCTTTTTTATGCATTTCCTTTCAAATCCTCATCGAATAAGCCGAAGATGAATCTACGCAGTCGTCCTTTCTTAAAAATTTATTTAATCGCCTTGGTTTGGACAGCCGTCTGTGCTTTTTTTCCACTTTATCGAAATGGATCAATCGATACATCAAATTGGCTTTGGATTATTTCTGTTTTTATTTTGATTTTGGCAATTACGATTCCCTTTGACATTCGTGACTTAAAATTTGACAAAGAAAACATGAGAACCATTCCTCAAATAATGGGTGTTAAAAGAGCAAAACACCTTGCTCTTTTTTTGATCGCTCTTTCTTTTTCAGCTTTTTTCCTTGCCAGTCAATTGACATATATTTCAAATTTGAACTTTATCCTGTTCAGTATTCTTTGTGGGTTGAATGCACTTTTCATTTGGAAATGCCATCCAGAAAAGGATCCCTATTATTTTGGCTCATTAATTGATGGTTCCTTATTAATTTTGTTTCTATCGGTTTAATTTGATTCAATGTTCGGAATAACAATTCTTGTCGCACTGGTTGTTTTGGCCTTTTTTCTTTATGCGCGACCTAAAAAGCCTAGAAGAAGCCATTATTTTCAAGGCCCAGAATCTAAGGCAGATCGTTCCAAGAAAAAGGATCCCATTATTCTTGTTTTTTTTCTTTTGCTGATTGCATTTGTTGTCTTTTGTCTTGTATCTGTATTCAACTAAATCGGACTAAATTCGTATAGAACTTTATGAGTGACGGTTTCATACTTTTAATTGCATTTATTCTCTTTATCGCATTAGCTCTTTATAATCGAAGAAGGAAAATATAAGTGCATAAGTGTTGATTATCTTCAATCCCTTTAAAATAAGTCGCTTCAAATATTAGTTTATTAAAAGAATATGAGAACATTTTGCAGCATTTTGGTCTTTTTAATTTCATTTCCGGTGCTATCCCAAGTGAAATACGATTACTATAATCCGTTTACTGGAAATCAAAATTTAAGAAGCAGTGGAATGTATATCGGTCTAGGTGGAACCTATACTATACCCGGCTCAAATTTGTCTGGACAATTCACAGATAGTTTAAATAGTTATTTAATTGACTTTGAAAATAAAGGCAAGCTTGGGGCATTTTTTGAAATTGGTCGATGGCATATTTTAAATTATGGCCCCTTTCAATCTGTAGAATACGGCCTGAGTTACAGACAGTATCGAGGCGGAGAAGAAATGAATGCCTCACAAATTCCTGACCTTTTGAATGGAGAATTAGTTGGAACAGGACAAGGACAATTCAGTTCGCATTATGCCCATCTAAATCTAATGTTCAACCGAGCAGTTAAGATGACTAAATTCTCATTTGTTCAAGTCTCAATTGGTGCGGATGTCGGATACCGATTTATTAATTCGAATGAGTATAATTTTGACAATCCTGAGTTCAGCTTGATAAATACTGGAGAAGTTCATAAAGAAATTGATTCCCACCTCAACTTCAGACTTTCTTATGCTACCCGTGTAAACCGGATGTACTGGATACCCTTTGTTCAAACATCCTTTTTCAACATTAGCGAATTAAGCCTTAGAGAGGCTAATCTGCCTTATTTCAATAGCAGGTATAAACCGGTTATATTTGGTCTTCGTGTTCAATGGTTACATCACAAAAAAGACAGGGAATGTGCCAAGAAAGGTCCCAAGAACAAGAAGATTTATAAAAAATCGAAGTCCTTATTTGGCAAGGACATGAAAAGCAATCAACTGCGCAAGTAATTAAAGAAAGGGGTTGTTTTCGCGCTCATGACCAATTGTTGTTTCAGGCCCATGTCCTGAATATACCGACACTTCGTCCGGCAAAACCATTAATTTTGCATGAATATTACTGATTAAGTCCTGATGATTCCCACCTGGAAGGTCGGTTCTCCCTATACTCTCAAAAAATAAAGTATCTCCACCAATAAGCACTTTATTCGCATCATTATAAAAGACCAAATGGCCAACAGCGTGCCCAGAAACTTCAAGTATTTCCCATTTTGAATCACCTATTTCCAATGTTTCACCTTCTTTTAAGAATTCTTCAATTTCAGGACTCCCCTTGAACGGAACGGACCACATAGCTGCTGATTGAGCGGCCCACGAAAGAGTAAGGCTTTCCTTTTCACTTGCTTTAAGCTTGAGCTTAAATCGATCTGCAACATATTGATTTCCCAGAATATGATCTATATGACAATGGGTATTTATTAAAAATTGTAAATCAAGTTTTTCTTCATTTAAATATTCCTGGATCTCCTTTTCCTCCTCAACATTGTGCATCCCAGGATCAAATATTGCCGCTATTCCATTGTCAGAAACCACATAGGTATTCTCAGCGAAAGGATTGAAAGTGAACTTTTCGATTTTCATTCTGCAAATATCGGAATGTTAGGCTATAAATATTTTCAAAAAATTCACTTTGAACAATAAAATAATGACCGCGTATTATAGTTATATTTAGAGGCCCATTTTATAAATGACTAGACAGTTTAAACAATTCATCCTGACCCTTTTATTGGGTTTATCTTTTGTTGGATACACCGCACAATTCTATAATGGTTCCTATCAGGAATTTGGAAAAAACAGAGTACAACACAAAGAATTTTTATGGAAGTATTATCAGTTTCAAAAATTTGATGTCTATTTCTATGAAGGAGGTCAAGGGTTATCCGAGCATATCGCTAGCATTGCAGAAGAAGAAATAAAGCAAATTGAAAATCGTCTAGACTATGTTTTACAGGACAAAATCGAATTTATCATATACAATTCGCATACTGATTTTAAACAGAGCAATGTAGGACTTGATCAAAGCCAAACAGATAATATAGGAGGAGCGACTCAAATTGTTGGCTCAAAAGTATTTTTCTATTATGAAGGCGAATACAACCTTCTTCTTTCAAACTTGAGAAAAGGTATTGCCCAAGTCTTGATTAATCAGATGATGTATGGGGGCAATTGGCGAGATGTTTTCAAAAATTCGACTTTGTTAAACTTGCCCGATTGGTATATGAGTGGACTCATATCCTGGGCTGCTGATCCCAAAAATCCTGAGGTCATCAACTTCGTAAAAGATGGGGCTGAGATGGGGAAGTTCAAACAGTTCAATTGGTTGAGAGGAGACGAGGCCATCTATGCTGGACATGGAATATGGAATTACATAGAAGAAGTCTATGGGAATTCGGTTATTCCAAACATTCTCTACATGTCAAGGATAAGCCGCAATGTAGAAAGCGGTTTTCTTTTTGTGCTAGGCATGTCCTTGAGTACTTTACAATCTGAGTTTGAAAATTATTATATCGAAAAATACAAAAAACGGGATATTGGGAAAAGCGAATTCACCCAAGAAAATATTGAATACAAGTCAAAAAAGAAGCATGTCTATTCTCAGATTAAGTTAAATCCTCTGGAAGAGAAAGTCGCATTCGTCTCAAACATTCTGGGTCAATACAGAATTTATATACTCGATCTCGAAACTGGAAAGCAACGAAAAATTGCCAAAGGAGATCATAAACTTGAGAGAGCGGTAGATCGCTCATGGCCTGTGGTTAGCTGGTCGCCTACAGGAGATGAATTGGCATACATCATCGAAAAAAGAGGCGAACTCTATCTCCACATATATAATTTAGAAGAAAACAAAACCTACAAACGCGAATTATTTAACCTAGACAAAGTCTTAGACATGTCCTATTCTCACGATGGAAGACAAATGGTTTTTTCCGCTGTTAAAAATGGCCAGACTGATTTGTATTTGTATTATCTCATTGGAAATAGGCAAGAAAAATTAACCAATGATTTTTTCGAAGAGGTCAATCCAAAATTTGTCCGAAAGTCGAGTAAAATAATTTTTGCATCCAATAGAACAAATGACACATTATCGATTAAGTCATTAGAAAAGATTGGTCCAAACAGAGATATTTTTGTATTGAACTTAGGGAGTAGAAAAAAATTAGAACGAATCACGAACACGCCTCTCATTGATGAAATTCAACCTGCTCAGTACGATAGTATAAGGTATACCTTTCTTGGAAAAGAAGATGAATTTTACAGTCAGTATTTAGCGACATATGACAGCGCTATTTCTCGTATTGACACTACAATTCACTATCGTTACTTCACACATACACAAAAGCTCAAAGAGTACAAAAAGAATATCGTTGAGCACGATATTAATTCTCGGAAACGTGAGTATACAATGCTCGTTTATAACCAAGGGGAATATCAATTCTATAGAGGAAATCTAAGTGAGAACAAGATCAGCAACTCCTTGGAAGAAGAACAGGGCAGAATTGACGATGGCCGTGAAGAAAACACAGAAAACTTGATTGATACTCAAGTCATTGTAGTACCTGACGAAGAAAATGAGGGGATTGACATAAGTGATTATAATTTCGGAAATACGGAAGAGAACACCTATGAACAAAACACAATAAGTATTGGCGCACCAAAGGAAAAGGAAAATGAAGCCATTCAATTGGGAGATGAAAATAATTTTGAGAAAATTTCACTTCCAGGTGCGCGGAACTATTTTGTCAATTTTACGGCAGAACAAGCCACCACTCAAATAAATAATTCATTCTCAAACGAGTATTACCAAACCCTTTTCTCTTCAAACACACCAGGCAGAAACGTTTTCCCTGGTGGTGGATTACTATTGAAATGGTCAATGGTTGATTTATTTGAAGATTACAGAGTATTTGCAGGTTTTAGATATTCCATTGACTTCAGGAGCAATGAACAAATGATTGAGTTTCAAAATCTGAAGAAGAGAATGGATAAGTTCCTTCGATTCGAAAGAATGGTTTCTGAATTTGGAGTACCGGGCTTTTTTGATGGATCATTGAGTTATAAGGTGAATATTAACGTACTCAATTTTGGATTAAAATACCCTATCAACGAAGTTTTAAGGTTAGAAGGTGTTCTTCAAGCAAGACATGACCGTATTGCCTTTTTAGCACAAGATGACTTCTCGTTGTTTATTCCCAATTTTTATCGCTATCAAAGTGGATTAAAACTCTTAACAGTATTTGATAATACCCTATCTCTAGGATTAAATCTTAGAGAAGGAAGTCGCTTCAAGATATGGGGAGAATATTATCAGCAGTTTCAAGAATCCGATGCTGACTTCTTTGTTGTAGGGGCTGATTTCAGAAACTATATTCGGATTCACAGAAACCTCATTTTTGCTTCGCGATTGGCTGGAAGCACGTCATTTGGGAGCGAAAGACTCCTCTATATATTGGGCGGAGTTGATCAATGGTTTGTACCCCGCTTTGCAGAAAATGCTCCACGTATAAATCCCGATCAAAACTTTCAATATCAAACTTTAGCATCTCCTGTTCGAGGGTTTTTGTATAACGCGAGAAATGGAAATAGTTTTGCAGTAGCAAATGCTGAGCTTCGATTGCCATTTTTTAGGTATTTCTGGAATAGACCAATGAAATCAGATTTTCTTGATAGTTTCCAAATAATTGGATTTGGAGATGTAGGAACGGCATGGACTGGCTCAGATCCTTACTCAGATGAAAATTCGTTCAATACAGAAGTTATTAATAATGGTCCGCTCACTGTAACGTTGAAGGGAAGAAACGAACCAATTGTAGGTGGAGTTGGATTTGGACTCCGCAGCCGACTGTTTGGCTATTTTATCAGGGCAGACTGGGCTTGGGGAATCGAAGATGGCAATGCATCTGAAAGGGTTTTTTATCTTTCGACTAGTTTGGACTTCTGATTTATTACCTTTACGCAAATTTTTGAGTTAAGCGATTTTGAAAATGGATTTACAGACCATCTTGATTTTGTGCGTAATAGGAATTAGCGCGGGTATGCTAAGTGGAACAGTAGGCATTGGTGGAGGAGTATTAATCGTGCCAACGCTGGCAATATTTTTAGGAATGTCCCAGGTTCAAGCCCAAGGAACCTCAATTATAACTATGCTTCCGCCAATAGGCATTTTAGCGGCAATAAATTACTACAGACACCCGGAGTTTTCAATTGACTCGAGGTATGCAGTCATTCTTGCAGGCTTATTCGTAGTAGGCGCGTTTATCGGTTCAAAATTTGCAATAAAACTTTCAGTTCTTCCAAATGGAAATGCTCGATTGAAGTTGATGTTTGGAGTAGTTATTCTCGTTATTGCTGCTAAAATGATTTGGGACAGTTCCAAATTATTAATGGAAAACCACAGTCATTAAATGAATGTACTTTCTGAAATAAAAGGGCTTTCAGAAAAATATTTTGAAGATATCAGAAAGTACAGGAGGCATTTACACGCCAATCCAGAATTATCATTCAAAGAGTTTGAAACGTCAAAATTCATTGCTTCAATTCTAAATAATAATGGAATATCGTTTTCGGATGGAATTGCAGAAACAGGAATTCTTGCTGAAATAAAAGGGAGAAATCCCGATAGCAAGTTAATTGCTCTTCGCGCAGATATGGACGCGCTGCCTATCCAAGAGGCAAATCAGATTTCTTATGCATCTCAGAATGAAGGTGTAATGCACGCCTGTGGGCATGATGTACACAGTAGTTCGCTGATCGGAACTGCCTTAATCTTAAATGATTTAAAGGAACATTGGGAAGGAACTATCCAATTTATCTTCCAGCCGGGAGAAGAAAAATTACCTGGTGGAGCATCCTTGATGCTCAAGGGAGGTATTTTTGAAAAAGCCTCGCCATCTAAAATTATTGGCCAACATGTTTATCCCGAATTAGAAGTAGGGAAAGTCGGTTTTAAAGGTGGAAAATACATGGCATCTACAGATGAGATTTACCTTAAAGTCATTGGAAAAGGTGGACATGGTGCACTTCCACATCGAAATATTGATCCAGTGCTCATCTCTTCGCATATCATAGTTGGTCTTCAGCAACTTATTAGCAGAAAAGCCCGACCTGATATTCCTTCAGTCCTATCCTTTGGAAAAATTATAGGCTTAGGAGCCACAAATGTGATCCCTGATCATGTTACTCTCGAAGGTACTTTCAGAACCGTAAATGAGAATTGGAGGGATGAAGCCCATAAATTGATAAGTGATATTGCACAAGGAATTGCTTCGAGTATGGGTGGGAAATGCGAATTAGAAATAAAAAAGGGATATCCATGTCTCATAAATAATGAGAAACTCACAGCGCAAAATATTGAAGCTGCTAAACATTACCTTGGTGAAGAAAATGTTGAGGAATTATCTATACGTATGACTGCAGAGGATTTCTCGTTTTTTGCCCAAGAAGTTCCAGGGTGCTTTTACCGTCTAGGAACTGCCAACTCTTCTGAAGGAATCAATGCTCCTGTGCACAATGCCCGCTTTAACATAGATGAAGAGGCTTTAAAAATAGGTCCTGGATTAATGGCTTGGCTTGCCATTCAATAAGTTACTGGACAATAAACCAATTATTCAATAGGTTCTCCTTATTGTATTTCATCTCCCTTCCTGTTGAATGATCTTTTACCTGCTTTCCAGCACATTTGGCAATGGCATGACCTGCAGCAGTATCCCATTCCATTGTCGGAGCAAAACGGGGATATACATCTGCTAAGCCTTCGGCAACTAAACAAATTTTAAGAGAACTTCCCATAGAAGTAATTTCAACATCTCCTTTTTCCTTTTTCACGTCCTCAATAAATGCCTCCGTCTCCGGGGACATGTGCGACCTGCTGCCAACAACAACATATGGACCTTCTTTAGACTGCGGAAGTTTAAGTCCACTTTCGATTAATTCTGTCATATTGACCTGGGCGCTCGGCTCAACATTGTCAAGTTTGAAACTACCCAGTTCAGGAATTGCCACATACAACCATTTCTTTACGGGAACATAAATAACTCCACCAATACTTTCATCCTTATTTATCAAGGCTATATTAACCGTAAATTCACCATTGCGCTTAATAAATTCCTTGGTTCCATCAAGGGGATCAACCATCCAGAAATATTCCCAATTCCTTCTATCCTCATACTCCATTTCTTTACCCTCTTCGCTAAGGACCTTGAGACCTGTATCCTCGAGCAATTCCATTATTTTGAAATGGGCATTCTTATCTGCAATAGTGAGTGGAGAATCATCGGATTTCATTTCTACATCAAAATCCGTATCATATATATTTAGGATTTCAGCTCCTCCTTGAATGGCTGCTTGAATAGCTTTTTCTATCCAATTCCTGTACTGTTTCATTTGCTTATTTATTGGCAGGACTAAATGTAAAAATTATCGAAAAGGAAAAAAGCCATTAACATGAAATTTCACCGATCCCCACTGAGAAATGATTTGAACAATGATTATGAGGCTATAAATATTTGTTTGGAATTCTTAATATCCGCTTCCTGATGCTCCAATTTTCTCTATTGGGTGCCAAGTTGTTTTCACTTCACAATAATTCATGATTACGTAAGGATTCGCGCAAGCTTCGGACCAAAAATCAGCTCGCTCATCATGAACCCGTTTTACATTATCTGCAGCCAGTTCTTTTAACTTCGAGAGGTTATTTTTTGATGATCTCGCATAGCTTATCGCATTGATATCTTTGTGACTTCCAGCATGAGAAATTAATTCTTCAGCTAAGCCAGTTAAAATATTAACCACTCCTGCGGGGACATCTGAAGAATTCAACACTTCAGCGAAAGTAATTGCCGATAGCGGAAACCTTTCACTGGCTAAAATTATGCAGGTATTGCCTCCACAAATGATAGGAATAATAGATGATATGAGACCAATCAAAGCTGTTTCATCATCCGCAAAAGCGAAGACCACACCTGTAGGCTCATAGATCGAAAAATTAAAATGATCTGATGCAACGGGATTGACAGAACTAAATACCTGTTGGAATTTATCAGCCCAACCTGCAAAGTAAATTACACGATCAATTGCCAACCTTACTTCATTATTGGCGCTCTTTTTATCGAAGCCTTGAAGCATAATCTCTTCAATGAATTGACTTTTCCTTCCTTCCAGCATTTCGGCAATTCGATAGAGAATTTGGCTCCTATTAAATGCTGTTTTATTCGCCCAAGATTCCTGTGCTTTTCTCGCGGCTACAACGGCATTTCTCAAATCTTTACGCGAAGATCTGCAAATGTTTGCAATCTGCTTTTCTTTTACCTTATACGGAATGCTTCTACCTGATTCTGTCCGTGGAAACTTTCCATCGATATACAATTTGTACGTCTTAAGAACATGCACTGTATTT
>JBCCIF010000071.1:0-15170 GCA_039028335.1 Bacteroidota bacterium | reverse complement strand
GACAGTAAGTTGGTTATTGGAACATGCATCTCCTTTGGTCAAAGTAACGATTGTGCCTAGAGGCCAATCCTTAGGTGCTGCTTGGTACTTACCTGAGGAACGTCAGATAACAACGACAGAACAGATGTTGGATGAAATGTGTGCAACCATGGGTGGTCGTGCAGCAGAAGAAATCATGTTCGATAAAATTTCTACTGGTGCCCTAAGTGATTTGGAAAAAGTAACCAAGCAGGCTCAGGCGATGATTACGATCTATGGATTGAATGATAAGATCGGTAATGTTAGCTATTACGATTCAAGCGGACAAAGAGATTATTCGTTTCAGAAACCATACTCTGAAGAGACTGCTCAATTGATCGATGCTGAGATCAAAGAAATGATCGAAGCGCAATATGAGCGCGCAAAAGATATTTTGAGAAACAATAAAGATAAACTTCAGCAATTAGCTCATCAATTGGTTGAGAAAGAGGTGATCTTTAGAGAAGATTTAGAAAAGATATTTGGAGAACGAAAGGATAAAGATTCTTTGGCTAAAGTCTTGACAATCGCCAATGACAAAGCCAAAAAGAATGGGGTGGTCAACGAGAAAGTTGAACCGGAAACAGAAGAAAGCGTAGATAGGCCCTCAACTGGCGAACCAGAAAGCGAAAATTTGGCTTCTTAAATGAACAAGAACTGGGTCGTATTGCGTTCCTCGTCCAACTTTATTGAAATTTCATTGATGAGGGGACTTCTTGAGTCTCATCAAATTGCCAGCATTATTTTAAACAAACAGGATTCGGCATACTTGGCCTTTGGTTTGATTGAATTGCACGTCAAGTCCGAAGATTTTTTAAGAGCCAATCATATCATTAACAAAGAGGCAGGTGAGCAATCTGACAGTTAGAATCATAACGGGATTGGCTTTTGGCCTGGTAATGATCTTTGGAATCATGATGTCCAGCCTTTCTCTTACCATTTTGCTAAGTGTAGTTGCCGGACTATGTGTATTCGAGTATTTGGGTCTATTTGGATCAAAAAAAACTGTTCAATTATTGTTCTCGTTTGCAGTGTTTTTTGCCATTCTTTCTGTCATTTTTTTTCCCTTTCAAATAAACTTTCAAATAGTCGCATTTTTTGCATTGGTCTTTCTGTTGTTAAGTCTAAGAGATCTATTTGTGTCTAAAGAGAAGAGCGTTCTCTATCGTATGCCGACATCATTTGGAGTTATTTATCTTTTTTTATCTTTTTTCCTGTTAAGGCATTTGCCTATAGATGAGAAGTTTAATGAATGGATTATGTTGTTTTTTGGAATCATCTGGTCGGCAGATACCTTCGCCTATTTCAGCGGTAAGTTTTTAGGAAGAAATAAGTTCTGGCCTTCAATTTCCCCAAAGAAGACGATTGAAGGGTTGATAGGTGGAATTTTAGGAGCTATATCGGTAGCCTTGGTAATTAATCATTTCTGGAACTTAGAGTCTACTTCGATTATTATAGCTATTGCATCTCTGACCGCATTGTCTTCAGCTTTTGGGGATCTAGTTGAATCTAAGCTCAAAAGGAATTTATCAGTAAAAGACTCCGGCAATATGTTACCCGGCCATGGAGGAATTTTAGACCGTTTTGATGGTGCAATTCTAGGGTCCTTTGTCTTTTTTCTCATTCATTATTTTGTCTAAGCCATTTCTAGTAAAGGGTTTTAGCAATTGGAAAGAAGGGGTAAATTTTAAATTTCGTTTTGATTCTATAATTATCTTCGCTTTATGATCATTGGATTGCATCGCGAAGGAAAAAGAATCTTAATTACTTGGAGCATTTTTCTCCTTTTGGTTTTTATAAGCGCTTACTATTTGTCTGGTGGAAAGGGAATTGTAATTGCCGTTGCCGCCTTTATTTGTATAGGCCTATTTCTATTGTTCGCTCAGTTTTTTCGTGTTCCTAAGCGAATAACACAGGCAAAAGAACTGGATGTAGTTTGCCCTGCAGATGGTAAAGTTGTTGCGATCGAGAAAGTAAAGGATCCTGAATATTTTTCCGAAGAACGTATACAAGTTTCGATTTTTATGTCACCGCTAAACGTTCACATTCAATGGTATCCAATTGATGGTGAGGTTACGTATTCTAAATATCATGAAGGTAAATATCTAGTTGCCTGGCATCCCAAATCTTCGACTGAAAATGAAAGAACAACTACCGTAGTTAAACATAGAAACGGCAAAGAACTTTTGTTTAGACAAATTGCTGGAGCTGTTGCGCGCAGGATAATTTCATATGCCCAAATAGGAGATGAAGCTAAGGCAGGAAAAGAGTACGGTTTTATCAAATTTGGTTCGCGTGTCGATCTTTTATTTCCGGCTGATAGCGAAATCTTGGTCGAACTAGACCAGAAGGTGAAAGGAGCAGAAACAATTATTGCTCGTCTTTAAGAATTTCGAAATCTGAATCGACTAAAAAAGCAGATTCATCTAAAATGTTATGCATGCATAACAAAATTTCATTATATTCGTTCAACAAACAATGAGACCAGAAGACACGATAGACTTTCACTTGAGATGGGCATGGCAAAAGATGTCAAATCTGTACAACAAAGAAGCTGCAAATTACGGCAGTACCATGTCAATTGGTTTTATCCTTTTAAATATTGAAAAAGAAGGAACTCCTTCAACAAGCCTGGGTCCAAAGATGGGCATGAAGGCTACGAGTTTAGCAAGATCATTAAAACTCATGGAAGAAGAGGATCTGATAAAAAGAGAAGTTGATGAAAATGATAAGCGAAAAGTGCTTGTTTTTCTGACAGCAAAAGGGAAGAGAATGCGGGACCATTCAAGAGATACTGTTTTCTCAATGAACAAAATGCTTAGAAGTAAAATTGATAAAAATAAATTGAAGACTTTTTTTGAAGTTTTGGTCGAACTAAATGCCGAGTTGGATCAAACGATAGAATTAAACATTAGTAATGAAAAGACACATTAAAAAAGTTGCAGTTCTAGGCTCTGGTGTAATGGGCAGTAGAATTGCATGTCATTTCGCGAATATTGGACTAAAAGTGATTTTGTTGGACATTGTTCCGCGAGAGTTAAATGCGAAGGAGGAAGCAAAGGGATTGACTCTTGAGGATAAAGTCGTAAGAAATAGAATTGTAAATGATGCTCTTCAATTTGCATTGAAGTCCAATCCATCTCCTATTTATTCTAAGAGCTTTATAGATCGTATACAAACAGGAAATTTTAATGACGATCTTGAACAAATAGCGGATTGCGATTGGATTATAGAGGTGGTCATCGAAAGGTTAGACATTAAAAAACAAGTTTTTGAAAATGTCGAGAAGTACAGGAAACGAGGTACGCTAATTACCACCAATACCTCTGGAATTCCGATCAATCAATTGATCGAAGGAAGATCGGAAGACTTTGTCAAACACTTTTGTGGAACACATTTTTTCAATCCACCTCGATACTTAAGGTTATTTGAAATTATTCCCAGTGTAAAAACGGATCCAAAGATTATTGAATTTCTTCTAGAGTACGGAGAAAAATACCTGGGTAAAAAGTCTGTATTGTGTAAAGATACACCTGCATTCATTGCGAATAGAATTGGAGTATTCAGTATTCAAGCGCTATTGCATCTCGTCAATGAAATGGACATGAAAGTTGAAGAAGTTGATAGCTTGACGGGCCCTGTTATGGGCAGGCCCAAATCTGCTACATTCAGAACAGCAGATGTTGTAGGTCTTGATACTATGGTCCATGTAGCAAATGGTGTAAGAGAAAATTGCCCAAATGATGAAGAACGCGATACCTTTATCATTCCCGACTATCTGCAAAAAATGGTTGAGAATGGATGGTTGGGCTCCAAGTCTAAACAAGGCTTTTACAAAAAGATTAAAGATGAAGATGGCAAAAGCCAAATTCTCTCTCTCGATTTAAAATCGCTGGAGTACAAAGCTCAAGAGAAATTTAGATATACGACAGTAGGAGATGCACGCAAAGAAGATAACCTAGAGGAAAGAATGGAAATTCTTTTTGCTGGAAAAGATAAAGCGGGAGAATTCTATCGAAAGATATTTTCAGGTCTATTCAAATACATTTCATATAGAATTCCAGAAATAACTGATGACCTTTATAAGGTAGACGATGCTTTGAAAGCAGGATTTGGGTATGAGTTAGGCCCGTTCGAGACATGGGATGCTATAGGTGTGGCTCGTGCGGTGGAGACAATGGAGAGTCTGGACATGAAACCTGCTGACTGGGTCTATAAAATGCTCGAGCAAGGAAATGAATCGTTCTTCAAAGTTGAAAATGGAAAGCGCTCATATTTTAATGTTGAACGTAATTCATACGAGATTATTCCTGGCCAAGAAAAAACCATCAATCTCAATTTCTTGATCGATAAAATTATTTGGAAGAATAACGATGCAAGCATAAAGGACTTGGGTGATGGTATCATCAATGTTGAGTTTCATTCCAAGATGAATACAATAGGAGGGGGAACACTATCCGCCTTGAATAGAGGAATGGATTTGGCAGAAAATGAATACGATGGAATGATCGTGTCTAATCTCGGACAGAACTTTTCTGCAGGTGCCAATGTGGGAATGATATTTATGTTAGCCGTTGAACAAGAACCGGATGAAATAGATTTTGCGGTTAAAGCATTTCAAAATACAACTTCTCGAATGAGATATTCTTCTTGTCCGACTGTAGTTGCAACACATAATTTGTGTTTAGGAGGAGGATGCGAGCTATCGATGCATGCAGATAAAGTAATTGCTCATGCCGAAACCTACATGGGATTGGTGGAGTTTGGAGTGGGTGTCATTCCAGGCGGGGGAGGAACAAAAGAATTTGTTTTGAGGTTAAGCGATGAAATGGACGAAGGAGACATAAGAACAAATGCACTAAGAAATCGCTTTTTAACAATAGGCCAAGCCAAGGTATCAACTTCTGCTCAGGAAGCCTTTGAACTGGGTTATTTAAGAAGAGGGGTTGATGAGGTAATTGTCAATAGAGAAAGACAATTGGCCTATGCGAAAAAATCTATTCTAACAATGCTCGAGAAAGGATACGTGCCCCCAGCTCCGAGAGAAAATATTACGGTTCTCGGTAAGGAGGGATTGGGAATTGTATATGTGGGTGCAAATTCCATGAAGAGTGGAAATTATATAACAGAACACGAACAAATGCTTTCAGAGAAGTTAGGCTACGTGCTTTGCGGAGGAGGGCTATCCGAGCGCACCAAAGTTTCTGAAAAATACCTTTTGGATTTAGAAAGAAGAACATTTGTTGAATTAGCAATGACCAGAAAATCGATGGAGAGGATGCAAAGCATTATCAAAACCGGTAAGGTCCTAAGAAATTAAATTATGGATGCATACATAGTTGCTGCGAAAAGATCGGCAGTAGGAAAATCAAAAAAAGGAGGCTTCCGATTTACACGACCTGACGATTTAGCCGTTGAGGTTATCAAGGGCATGATGAAAGAGCTTCCCGAGTTTGACAAAGACAGAATTGATGATGTAATTGTTGGAAATGCTACTCCAGAAGCGGAACAAGGATTGAACATTGGTAGAATGATCTCCTTAATGAGTTTGGACACGGATAAAGTTCCCGGAATGACAGTTAACCGCTATTGTTCCTCTGGATTGGAGACAATTGCAATTGCCTCATCAAAGATTCACTCTGGAATGGCAGATTGCATCATTGCCGGAGGTGTTGAGATGATGTCGCCTATTCCTTTTGGAGGTTGGCGTATTGTGCCAAATGCAGATGTCGCGAAAAATTCTACGGATTATTACTGGGGAATGGGATTGACTGCAGAAGCTGTAGCTAGGGAGTTCAAAATTTCCCGTGAAGATCAGGATGAATTCGCTTATAATTCGCATATGAAAGCCTTGAACGCAATTGAACAAGGGTACTTTCAAGGCGGAATAGTTCCAGTTGAAGTTGAAGAGTCCTTCTTGAATGCTAATGGAAAAATCGAGAAAAAGACCTTTACTGTGGATACCGATGAGGGGCCAAGAAAAGGGACCAACATTGGGGCATTAGCTAAGTTGAGACCAGTTTTTGATGCGAAGGGGACGGTAACAGCCGGAAATGCATCTCAAACTTCAGATGGAGCAGCCTTTGTAATGATCATGTCTGAGAGAATGGTGAACGAACTCAATCTAAAACCCATTGCAAGGTTAGTGACCTATGCTGTAGCCGGAGTTCCGCCTAGAATTATGGGTATTGGACCTGTTGAAGCTATTCCAAAAGCTTTGAAAAATGCAGGAAAGGATTTGAAAGATATTGAACAAATAGAATTAAATGAAGCCTTTGCTTCACAGTCATTGGCTGTGCTTCGCGAATTAAAGATCAATCCTGAATTGGTCAATGTAAACGGAGGAGCCATTTCATTGGGCCATCCCCTGGGCTGCACAGGGGCCAAGTTATCTGTTCAACTCTTTGACGAGATGCGGAGAAGAGAGCAGAAATACGGCATGGTGACCATGTGCGTTGGAACCGGTCAAGGTGCTGCGGGAATATTTGAATTTTTGAATTAATCCAGAAGAAATTATGTCGACAGAAACGAAAACAACAGATTCTATCAAAGGGGGCGAATTCCTGATAAGAGAAACGAATCCACAGGAAATTTTTATTCCCGAACAGTTTGATGAAGAACAAAAAATGATTGCACAGACTTGTCAAGATTTTTTGAATCAAGAGGTCTATCCGAATATCGAGGATATCGATGCAATGAAAGAAGGGTTAATGCCTTCCTTATTAGAAAAAGCGGGTGAATTGGGAATACTCGGAATTTCATTGCCTGAAGAGTATGGCGGTTTCGGGAAAGATTTCGTCACAAACATGTTTGCTACTGAAATTACAGGAGCCGGTTATTCCTTTTCTGTTGCGATGGCAGCGCATACTGGAATTGGAACATTGCCTATTCGATACTACGGAACGGAAGAACAAAGAGCAAAGTACCTTCCAAAACTAGGAAGCGGAGAATGGAAGGGATGCTATTGTTTAACGGAACCAGGATCGGGTTCAGATGCAAATAGCGGTAAGACCAAAGCTGTCCTTTCAGAGGATGGTAAAGAATGGATCATCAATGGCCAGAAAATGTGGATCACGAATGGAGGCTTTGCAGATGTCTTAACGGTATTCGCTAAAATTGACGATGATGAAAATCTGACGGCTTTTATTGTCAATGGAGATAATCCCGGTGTTTCATTGAACCCGGAAGAGAAAAAGATGGGGATTAAAGGGTCTTCAACTCGTCAAGTTTTCTTTAACGATTGCCGGATTCCAGCAGATAATCTATTGGGTGAGCGACAAGGAGGATTTAAAATCGCTTTGAATATTCTCAACATTGGTAGAATTAAATTGGCTGGTGCAACTTTGGGAGGTGCCAAAAAGGTCGTAACGCGATCAGTAGAATATGCCAATGAGCGGAATCAATTTGGAAGACCCATTTCTAAGTATGGTGCTATTCGCAAGAAGTTGGCACAAATGGCAACCGAGATTTTTGCTACTGAGAGCGCCTTGTACAGATCGACATATGATATTCAAAACTTCATGAAGACCTTGGTTGAAGGTGGAATGGATAAGGGAGAAGCTGATCTAAAAGGATTGGAAGAGTTTGCCGTTGAATGTGCGATTTTAAAAGTTAATGGTTCAGAGACCCTTGACTTCGTGGTTGATGAAGGCGTACAAATTCATGGAGGAATGGGATACTCTGCAGAGAGCGAAGTAGAACGCGCTTATCGCGATTCAAGGATCAACAGAATATTCGAGGGAACCAATGAAATTAATCGTATGTTGATTGTAGACATGCTTTTGAAAAAGGCCATGAAAGGGAAACTCGACCTTATGACTCCTGCGATGAAAATTGCTGGTGAACTGATGGAGATTCCAGATTTTGGGGATGAGCCTACGGGACTATTGGAAGCAGAAATGCAAATAGTTCAGAAATTCAAAAAAGCCGTTTTAATGATCGCAGGTTCAGCTGCTCAAAAGCTCATGATGGAGTTGGCCAAAGAGCAAGAAATATTAATGTGTCTTGCAGATATGGCGATTTGGACATATGTAGCAGAATCTGCCATTTTGAGGGTGCAAAAAAGAGCGAGTTTGCATGGAGAAGAAGCTTGTAAGCTTCAGGCAGAACTAGCGAAAATTTATGTTTGGGAAGTTGGAGAGAAGATGCATACGGCAGGTAAAGAAGCGCTTTTGTCTTTTGGTGAAGGTGATGAATTACGCATGATGCTTATTGGCTTAAAGCGATTTACGAAAGTCGCTCCTTTCAATATTAAAGAAAGCAGAAGAGCGATTGCGGCTGCGATAATTGAAAAAAATGAGTACTGTTTCTAGTTAAGGACTTGTATTTTTAAAATTTACGAGAAACCCGTCTGCATTTATGTAGGTGGGTTTTTTGTTAAATGAAGTTGGACTAGTGTTTGAATTGTAAATCGTATAACTTCTTGTAATGACCATTCAGTTCAATGAGGTCGCTATGAGTGCCATTTTCAATGATCTCCCCTTGTTCCAGTACAATAATCTTATTCGCTCTTTTGATGGTAGATAAGCGGTGTGCGATAACAATTGACGTTCTGTTTTCTGTTAATTTTTCAATTGCATTTTGAATTAAGAGTTCGCTTTCGGTGTCTACAGATGATGTGGCTTCATCAAGTACAAGAATTTTTGGGTCATGTACATAAGCTCGTATGAATGAGATCAATTGACGTTGACCTACAGAAAGCATTGCCCCACGTTCTTTTACGTTATAATCATAGTCTCCTGGACAATTCATGATGAAATCATGAGCACCCACGGCTTTCGCTGCTTCGATCACTTTCTCTCTAGAAATACTTGGATCATTCAAGGTGATATTATTCAAAATTGAATCCGAAAAGAGAAATACATCCTGCAGCACCACAGCAATGTTTTTCCTTAAATAATTCTTGTCTATTGTTCGTACATCTTTGCCTTCAATTTCAATGCTTCCTTTTTGAAATTCATAGAATCGACTTAATAGATTGATTACGGAAGATTTACCAGCTCCCGTTGCTCCCACAAAGGCAACAGTCTGCCCCGATTCCAATTCAAATGAAATGTCCTTGAGTACAAAGTTGTCATCCGTATAGGCAAACCAAACATCTTTGAATGCTATGTTTCCATGAATTTCAAAGTCAGCATATTTTTCATCACTTTCAATAACAGATTGTGTATCCAGCACTTCGAATACGCGTTCGCTTCCTACCATGCCCATTTGAAGTACATTGAAGCGATCAGCCAATTGACGTATAGGTCGATACATCATAAATATATACATCACGAAGCCAACAATTTGTCCAAAGATATCTTCATTCAATACTATAGGGTCATCAACAGCTTTAACTCCCCAAAAGATTAATAGCGCCACAGACATAGCACTGAGAATTTCTACAACAGGAAAGAAAATGGAATAGGCCCAGACCGATTTGATGTGAGCCGCTCTATGTCGGTTATTTATAGCTCTAAACTTTTTCTGTTCTTCTTTTTCTCGATTGAAAATTTGAATAACACTCATCCCAGTTATGTGTTCTTGTACAAAAGTGTTCAGTTTTGAGACTTCGAGGCGCACTGACTGAAATGCAGATTTGATCGCATTTTTAAAAATGCGGGTTGCAAAGATAAGAATGGGCACAGGTATGAGAACAACCAATGCGAATTTCCAGTTGATAATGAACATGATAACTACAATGACCATCAGTTTAAGGATATCGCCTATTATGACCAGTATTCCAGAGGAGAAAACTTCGGCAATTGTTTCTATATCTGATACGCAGCGCGTCACTAACCTTCCAATTGGTGTATTGTCAAAATATTTCAATTTGAAATTAACCACATGGCGATAGAGTCGCACTCTTATGTCGCGTATGATGTTTTGCCCGAGCCAATTGGCCGAATAGGTCTGAAAGAACTGTGCGATGGATTCAATGGCTATTATTCCAATATAAACCATTGACCAATTGGTTAAACCAACAATATCTTTTGTTGCGATATAATCATTGACGATTAAAATGATCAGATAGGGCTTGAAGGGACCAATTGCAGCCAAGAAAAGTGTCAATCCAAGCGTCAGCCAAAATCGCATTCGATAAGGCTTGGCATAACTCATTAAACGCCAAAATATTTGTGAATCGAATGCTTTTCCGCTTACAGCTGCCATGAGTTGCGAAGATAGTTAAAGCTTTGTCTTTTTTTTCTTTATAAAAGGATATTCCACCTGCTCTAAAAATAGGCCTTTTGCTGGAACAGAATGGCCGGCCTTTTGCCTGTCTTTGGCGTTTATTACAGCTTTGAAATCTTCTATAGACATTTTTTCTTTGCCTACTTCAAGGCACGTGCCTACAATTGCCCTTACCATGTTTCGCAAAAAACGATTGGCCTTAATTTCGAAAACAATCCCATTTTCTTGTTCAGACCATCTGGCAAAAATGATGTCGCATTCATTTGTGAATGTCTCTGTATGTACCTTGCTAAATGAGGTGAAGTCTTTGTAGTCCAGCAATTTATCGGCAGCATTGTTCATGGCCTCTAAATTGAAATTGCCTGGGAAAAAAGCATTGAAGTCTTGATTAAAAGGATCCTTTTCGTGAATGATATAATAGCGGTAAGTTCTGCTGCTCGCATCAAATCGTGCATGAGCTTCATCATGGACTTTATGGCATTCGAAAATTGAGATGCTTTTCGGCAGCATTTGATTCAATCGATATACTGTATTTGATTTATTCTCTATTTCCTCTTCAAGGTCAAAGTGAAGATAAAATGATCGCGCATGCACTCCGGTATCAGTGCGTCCGCAACCCATGGTTGAAATGTTTTTTTGAAATAGCTTAGACATTGATTCCTCAATTTCTGCCTGAACAGAATGGGCGTTCTTTTGTCTTTGCCAACCATGAAAGGGACTTCCATTATATGCGAGATGTAAGAAGTAACGATGCACGGTCAAAGGTAAATTTATTTAGTTCAATTTTTTTAAGATAAATCTGTGCAGATTTGCATTTTATAGATACATTTTGATTTGAATACTTTTAGCGATTTGAAGAAAATTGGATTACTATCGGATACGCACTCTTATATAGATGATCGCATTATATTTTATCTCCAAAATTGCGATGAAATTTGGCATGCTGGTGATATAGGAAATTTAGAAATAATGGATCAGTTATCAGATATTGCCCCCGTGCGAGGTGTATATGGTAATATCGACAATGCCAAAGTAAGGACGGAATATCCTCTTCATAATCGATTCAACCTGGAAGGAGTAGATGTTTGGATGACGCATATAGGTGGAAAAGTCTATGTCTATGACTACAGAATTAGAGAACATCTCAAGGCGAATCCACCAAAGTTATTTGTGTGCGGACATTCTCATATTTGCAAAGTGCAGATGGATAAGCGTTTAAATATGTTATACATGAATCCTGGAGCAGCAGGCAGACATGGCTTTCATAAAATGAGAACCCTTCTGCGATTCGTAATAGAAGAGGGAGATGTAAAGCAATTGGAAGTGATTGAACTAGGTCCTCGTTCTTTGAAGGCCGATCAAACAGAACGTTTCATCCAATAGTCAATTTCATTATCTCCCTCAAATTTTCCTGGCGATTCATGAAAATATTCGAATCCCCATTTACGATAAAATGAAACCGCTCTTTCATTTGGTCTAAGCACTTGCAACCATAAATTGACGTATTTATTTTGAGCAGTAAAGTCAATTGATGACTGCATCAGTAAAGCACCTAGACCACTTCCGACTAACTCAGGCCAGATATATAGTCTTTCCATCTTGAGCGAATCATCTGGAGCATAGTGATTCTTATCCTCCCACAACCGAGCAAATCCTTGAAGTTGATTGTCTTTGACTGCCAACAGAAATACATTATTCAATGCTTCGAATTCAGTGAGAATGTGCTCTCTTGAAAAAGCAGTATTTAAATATTCCAGAAGTTCTGTACGATTATTTTCATTCTCAAAGAAATGCCGAAATGCAACTTTACCTAATTCAGCGATCTCGTTGGCATTTTCGCGAGTAGCAATTTTTATTTCAATTCCGTTCATGCGCTTTTAGAGTGAAATTTATTTCTCAGTGAAAGACTAGGTTTTTCTACAAAGTGCCAAGAGAAATAAGCGAGTACTAAAGTGCAAAAAGTAGTCAAAAGAATAAAGCTCAATACATTTATTTCCGGATGAAAAAAGTAGAGCAACATCTGTTGAACTGGAAAGGCATAGATATAGAGCCCGTAGGAGAAATCACCATACTTTCCACTTTTATGAAAGGGGATTTTGGGAGTAAAGGCAATGCATAAAATACTATATGGAATAAGGAGCACCGCATAATAGGTAGGGATCGATAGTTGATTGAGGATGATCAATAACAAAATACTCATCAAACCGAGTGTCCAATTGAAAATCAAGTAGTCCTTCCAAAGATATAGGAGTGATCCCATATAAAAATAGAGAAAGAGCCCATAAAAATGATTGAAGTCCAGTTCCCAATAGGGCAGAATAAATTGGTCAATTTGACTAGGGATCAATATCCACAAAAAGATGAGGAGAATCCCGAAGAACAATGCCACGAACCTATTTTTAAAAATACTGAGTGTGCCAAGCAGCATTACGGCTACATAGCATGCGAGTTCATGAGGAATAGTCCATAGTGAACCATTTACAGCTGCATGTGGATTTGTCTGAAAAACACCCGGTAATTGATAGAAGTCTACTTGGTATAACTTCAAATTGTAAAGGTATTTTTGACTGAGTTCATGATTAAAATAGTTTGCAATTGAGAATTCTGTAAATACTGGCCCAAGAATGAATACAGTCAGTATGATAACGACAATAGCTCCAGGGTAAATTCTTAGAACGCGTGACAAGAAAAAAGAGGAGAAATTCTTTTTTGTAATCCAGCTCTTTGTAACTAAGAAACCACTAATTACAAAGAAAATTACAACTCCAAGCCTTCCAGGATCTTTGCCAAATAACAATTTGAAATAATCTATCTCGGGAGATTTGCCTGCTATCAAGAATTGACAATGGGCAACAATAACGAGAAAGGCTCCTAGTAAACGAAGAAAATCAAAGTTATTGGATTGCCTTTTTAATTCAATTTTGTCTTTTTGAAAAAGAAACACGCTTAGATGATTTCTTCAAGCTTAAATGTCTCGTCAAGACGAACACCTTTTTCTGTCATTTTGACCGTGCAGCATTCATGAATAGGATCGTGCTCTAAAAATAGAATATACTTCTCTCTTGCTGCCTTTTCCAGAAAACGTCTTTTCTCGGATAAAGTAATAAGAGGTCGCGTATCGTAACCCATAACATAAGGCAATGGGATATGTCCAACCGAAGGTAAAAGATCGGCAACATAGACAATGGTTTTGCCTTTATAGTTAATGTGCGCAATCATTTGACTTTCTGTATGTCCATCAGCAAAAAGCACATCGATATTCTCTAGTGCATTTTCTGTGAAATCGTCCTTTCGATTGATTAATTTGAGTTGCCCGCTTTCTTCAATAGGAAGTATATTCTCTCTCAAAAAAGAGGCCTTTTCTCTCGCATTTGGTTCTGTAGCAGCCTGCCAATGTTCTTTGTTTGACCAAAAATGAGCATTTGGAAATGAAGGTTTCAGTAAATCTCCTTCTCGTTTTATTGCGCCTCCGCAATGGTCGAAATGCAAATGGCTTAGAAATACATCTGTAATATCCTTTCTGCTAAATCCAAGTTTCGCCAATGAACTATCTAGGGTTTCATCTCCGTATAAGAAATAGTATGAAAAGAACTTTTCACTTTGTTTATCTCCAATTCCGCAATCAAATAACATCAGCCGATTTCCATCTTCGAGTAAAAGAGACCTCATGGCCCAATCGCACATATTGTTTTCATCTGCAGGATTTGTTCTTTGCCAAATAGACTTTGGTACTACTCCGAACATCGCTCCACCATCGAGCTTGAAATAACCGGTTTCTATAGAATACAATTTCATTCGTTGAAAATTTGAATCTGTTTGCAAAGATGCACTTTTGAATTTATCCATTTTTAAACTATGAAAATTCATCTCATAGCCATTGGTGGTGCAGCAATGCACAATGTAGCTATAGCATTACATCAAAAAGGATATCAAGTCAGTGGTTCTGATGATCAAATCTTCGATCCTTCAAAATCACGATTGGAAAAATATGGACTTCTCCCGGATAGTTTTGGTTGGAACCCTGAGCGCATTACATCGGATATTGATGTGATTATTCTGGGGATGCATGCACGATTAGATAATCCAGAATTGAAGAAAGCCCAGGACTTAGGATTAAAGATATATTCTTATCCAGAATACATTTTTGAGCAAAGTAAAAAAAAGAAGAGGGTAGTTATTGGAGGGAGTCATGGCAAAACCTCTACAACTGCAATGATCTTGCACGTGCTCGATTATTGCAAAATTGATAATGACTATATGGTAGGAGCGCAATTGGAAGGTTTTGATTGCATGGTCAAATTGAGTGATGCGCCTATCATTATTTTGGAAGGAGACGAATATTTGAGTTCACCAATTGACAGAAGGCCAAAATTCCACTGGTACAAACCTCATATTGCGGTCCTAACTGGAATAGCATGGGATCATATCAATGTTTTTCCAACGTTTCAAAACTATGTTGAACAATTTGAAATTTTTGTGAAGTCTATCGAAAGCGATGGGCTATTGGTTTATTATGAAGATGATAGTGAAATGAAAAAAATTGCCCTTGAATCTTCGGGGCTAAGGACAATAGCGTATGCAGCGCATGATTATAGAATTGAGGAAGGAGAGACCAAATTGATTTATAATGAACAAATAATAAGCGTACACATTTTTGGCGAGCATAATTTACAGAATTTGAATGCAGCTTACAATGTATGTCGAGAATTAGGAGTTTCTTCAGCAGACTTCTATGAAGCTATTCAGACGTTTAAAGGAGCAGCGCGGAGACTTGAAACATTAGTAGACGGGGCCAATTATAAAATATTCAAAGATTTTGCCCATTCCCCATCAAAACTCAAAGCCACCACAAATGCAGTTAAAAATCAATGGCCTGGTCGAAGGCTTGTTGCTTGCATGGAGTTGCACACTTTTAGCAGCCTAACGTCAAATTTTTTAAAAGAATACAAGGGAACGATGGGCGAAGCCGATAAGGCAAT
>JBCCIF010000070.1:0-15236 GCA_039028335.1 Bacteroidota bacterium | reverse complement strand
AGTTTACTAAACTAATCAGATTCATTGCAAGGGATGAAAAAATAGAGTAGTTAAACTCGCGAGGGTTCCAACATGTCTGTAGCAAGATACCACAATCATTTAATATTAGTTAGGCAGTTTCTGTTAAGTTAAATTTTGCATTAATCAATACTCGCTTTACCAATAAATTAATCCATGAAAAAGAACTGGTTTTAGCCAGCTAAAAGGATAAAAATGAAATAGATATAATCATTTTTAACCCAAAAAATGAATTTTAAAGTAAGTGTGAAATACTAGTATCAAATATCACCCTTGATTTAACTTGAATTTCACATTTAAATCAAGTTATCAGAATCATCTGATCTCTCTAAAACCTATAATAACACAAAAAGCCCCAAGTCTTTTCGACTTGAGGCTTTTCTTTTCAGCGGTCCGGACGGGAGAATTCCTATTACAAAATTTGGTGAGTTGAAATTCAATTAAAGGTACTTTGATATTGAAAGGTTGAATAGTTATTGTGAATGGTTCACTAGAAATCAATACTGCTACCATTAATTGATAAGTTAAGGACTATTAAATCATACCAAAAAGATTATGTTCCAATTACGCAATGCATATAAACCTTTTAAGCATTACCTTAGTTCAAAAGCTGAAAAGGTAAATGAAAACAATTGAGGTCAGAAAACTTTGTTTAGTTTATATAATAGGGTTGTTAGTTTGTCCCCTATCCTTTTCGCAAACATTTGTTAATGGCAATGCTAAGGGCCTAAATGATGGCACTTCCTGGGATAATGCTTACTACAACTTACAAGATGCCTTAAATGCTGCCAATGAAGGTGACCAGATCTGGATAGCTACCGGGATCTACCTCCCAGGAAAAGCTGGTGATCCACGATCGTCTTCCTTCCGTCTAACCAAAGGTATTGAGCTGTATGGCGGATTTGAAGGCATAGAATCAGACCTTAGTGAAAGAGACCCATCGAGTTTCCCAACCATCCTTTCCGGAGATATCAATCAAGATGATATTGCAAATGACTTTGAAAGTAATCGGTCTGACAATGTTCAGACCATTATGCATGTCGCAAACCCAACTGAGACCAGGCCCGTCATAGATGGCATTAGCTTTAAAAATGGGTACGCTGATGGAAATGATGATTTGTTGGAAGCTTCCAATGGAGGTGGCCTTTTTTTATTTGGTCCGGCCTTGGTGAGGAATTGTTCTTTTTCTCAGAACTTTTCTGCTGAGGGAGGAGGAGCACTATTTCTGATCGATTCACTGGGTGTTGACAATTCAGGATTGCAAATCGAAGATTGCCAATTCAATCAAAACCAATCTACTTTTGGTGGAGCCATTAATCTTAACTTGAATTCGGGGAAGGTGGGTTCTGTCCTTATTCGCAATTCAAATTTTTCAGAAAATGCTTCTGGAGAAGTTGGTGGAGGCTTTGATATTTCCAGCTATAATTTTGGTGTCAATATAAAAATAGATTCCTGTGAGTTCTCAAATAATATCACTGGCACTGTTGGTGGGGCAGTCAGCTACCAGATATTCGGCGAGGACAATATTGTCACTAGTCAGAATTCTACATTTACTGAAAACCGATCAGGATTAACCGCAGGGGCACTCTTCATGTATGGTAAACGGGGTAGTTTGAATAATCAGTTTTTTGTAGACAATTGTGAATTCACAAAGAATGCTACAACAGAGAGTGGCACTCCCTATATAGAAGGTGGTGGAGCTATCTATGCCCCTATGGCTGGAGATAAAAACTATACCAGTATTCAGAATTCCACTTTTTCAAATAATCATAGCCCGGGATTTGGGGGTGCAATTGGCGTTAGAGCAAAGGAGGAAGCTAAGAATTTACGAACTAGGATCATCAGTTGCCAATTTGAAGACAATACCTCAGATACAGGGGGTGGCCTTTTTTATTCCTCAGAAAGTACTATTGATTCCCTGGTGACCAGGAATTGTCGATTTACTGGAAATAGTGTTTCCGAGTTCTCTCCAAAGTTAATCACCAGGGGAGGGGCGGTTCATTTATTTTATTTTCCTGGTGCCTATGAAAGTAAGTCAATTATTGATAGTTGTTCATTCGAAAATAACGTAGCCCGGAAAGGTGATGGCGGAGCATTGGCCATTTCTCCTTATGGGAAATCTTGTTTTGTCAACGTTTCTGCTTCTGCTTTCTCGACTAATAAAGCAAATGAAGTTGGCGGCGCTGTTTTCTATGACGGCACTGATGCTGGTTACGCATTAGAGAACTGTACTTTTGGTGAAAACCAGGCGAACGAGGATGGGGCTCATTTTTACCAGCCATATCCTTTTGGAAAACGGCAGTTCTATATCTTTTTTCATGCTGTTTTATGGTTCCAGATCATGTACAGCCTTTTATTGTTTTTAATCGTTAGAGAACGGACCACCTTATACTATGCCATAATGCTGTTTGGCATTTCCCTGTTCTTTGCGCTTGTTTTTGATTTGGTGCATTTCCCCTTTTTTAAAGAGGTCTCCGGAAGCGTATTGGCTGTACTATATCAGATGGGCGTTTTCCTCTGCATTTTTGGATTGGTCAAATTCGCCCAACGATATTTGAATATCAATCAACTGGTACCCATTTATAAAAAGATCGTTTTCTACTTTTTATGCGTCTTTTTGTTCTTTGAGTTGGTCTTCTATGCTCACCAATTTGAGTTATTAGGTCAATTAGGTGAGAGCACAGAAAACATGGTATCTTTTGGACTAATGCTATGCTTCTTCCTCGGGGGCGTAATGCCAACGATCTGGACCATAATTGCTTTAAGGAAAGGCTATCAGCCAGCCAAATATTTTCTGTTGGCCATGCTTTTTTCCGGAGCAGCATTGAGCTGGCTGGTTGTAACTTTTTTCCAAACCGGAAGTATACTGACTATTCCCATAATTTCTATTGAGGTGCTGCTGTTGCTAAGTATCATTACACTGGCACTGGCGGATGGCTATCGCGTCAATGCACTTAAAAAAGAAAAAGAACGTGCAGAGCGATTAAGCGAACTGGACCTTGCCAAAACAAGGCTTTATACCAACATTACCCATGAGTTTCGAACGCCACTCACGGTTATCATGGGAGCCTCTGATCAGGTTAAAGGCAATGATCAGGAAAAGGAGCTTATCAAACGCAATAGCCATCAACTCCTGCAATTGATCAACCAGATGCTCGACCTTTCCAAATTGGAGGGCGGCGCCTTGAAGCTGAATCCAAAACAAGGCAATATCATTCCATTTATTGAATACCTGGTGGAGTCTTTTCAGTCGATGGCTGACAGTAAGCATATCCGCCTCACGTTTTATAAGGAGACTGAAGAAATACTAATGGACTTTGATGCCCTCAGAATGCAACAGATCATTTTCAATCTCGTTTCAAATGCAGTAAAATTCACAGAAGCTTCAGGGAAAGTGGTGGTTCATGCAAAGGAAGCCTCCATAAAAGGTAAACCACATCTAAACCTTGTCGTTCGAGACAATGGGGCTGGAATCCCAGCGGAAGATCTGCCGAATATTTTTGATCGTTTTTTCCAGGCAGATGCCTCGGACATGCGTCGGTCTGAGGGAAGCGGTATCGGCCTGGCTCTTGTAAAGGAGCTAGTACAACTCATGAAGGGAACCATTGAAGTAAGCAGTGAAGTTGATGAAGGAACGGTATTTACTGTTCAAATTCCAATTACAAAAAAGGCGTCGATTCAAACTCAAACCATCAAAGAAAGTGAGCTTTTATTACCCGTAGATGAAGCGTCCGACCAGGAAACAGTTACATCCTTCAAACCGCTGGATGACGATCTCCCACTAGCCCTCATCATTGAGGACAATAAAGACATTGTAAGCTTTCTTCGCTCCTGCCTTCAAAGGAAATACAAAATAGAAGTTGCTTATAATGGCCAAGAAGGCATCGATAAAGCACTGGACATTGTGCCGGATATCATCATCAGTGATGTTATGATGCCCGAAGCAGATGGCTATACGGTTTGTAAAACCTTGAAAACAGACGAGCGTACAAGTCATGTCCCCATTATCCTCTTAACTGCTAAAGCAACACAAGAGGACAAAGTGCAAGGTCTGGAAGTAGGCGCAGACGCTTACCTCAGCAAACCCTTTCACCAGGAAGAGTTGGAGGTCCGTCTGCAAAAATTGATCGAGTTGCGGCAGCAATTGCAGGAGCGCTACCAGGGGAGTAGCATTGGCAATAAGTCTCCCCAAAACAAAGAAGACGAATTTATCCAAAAGCTTCAATCTGTCATTCTCGATAGAATTGAGGACGAAGGATTTGGCATAAATGACTTGTGCCACGCTGTTGGTTTAAGTCGCATGCAAGTTCATCGTAAACTGAAAGCCCTCACAGGAATGCCCGCGACTGCTTTTATTAATACTGTCCGATTACAAAAAGCTTTTGAGTTACTTTCCGATACAGAATTGAATGTTTCTGAGGTAGCTTATAAAGTTGGTTTTAGCAACCACTCCTACTTTTCAAAACTATTTGTCAATAAATACGGCAAAACGCCTTCCGAAATTAGCGGTCGCTGACCTCATCGCGTATGTTACATCTAACCTATTGATAATTAAACAACTAAGGGTAATTAAATGGATGCCTTGTTACATGTCTGTTAATCTTTTCTTGCGCTTGTTACCATTCTGTTAGCTTTTTCAATATTTGTTGTAGGCCTTAGCCCGCATCTGCATTCATATTTGAGGAAATTATTTGTCACGATAAAATCCTTAATCATGAAAAATTTATTCACCTTTTTGTCTGTCTGTTTTAATGTATCATTTCTAGCTGCCCAATCCAACTACACACTATCGAGTATTCCGGGGCCAAAAGTAGATTCCTTGTATTCTGAAATCGTTGGGGATGATTACAGATTATTAATTACCCTTCCATTTGGCTTTTCTCCAGAGAAGCAAAAATATCCGGTGCTTTATTATTTAGATGCTTTAGGCTCTTCAGGAATGATGAATGAATTGGCGCAGATCAAAATGTACTCTGGCAGTTTTGACCCTGTAATCCTGGTTGGATTATCCTATGAAACGAACCCGATGGCATACGGCCAATTAAGAAATCGGGATTATTTGCCACCGATCAATGAAACTGATATAGCTAAAGGTGGAGATGAGTTTCTCCAATTCATTAAATCCGAATTGATTCCCTACATGGAGAATAATTACAGTGCCGATCCTGAGAACAGAGGTTTGATGGGTTTTTCGGCTGGAGGATTGTTTACTACATGGGCATTTAAAGAAGAACCCTCTCTGTTTCAAAAGTTAGCTATCATTAGCCCTTCTCTTTGGTATGATGAAGCGTATTTATTTGAAGACGAAGCACTATTGAACGCCATTAAAAATGCTGATGATTTAAAAGTGCTTATCACCTGCGGTTCTTTGGAAGGCAATACTATGGTCTCTCATACTGATCGTTTATTTGAGTTAGTTCAGGAAAATAAAAACATCCAATCTGCAAAGGTGATTTTTGAAGGCGAAACGCACGGATCTGTGAGCACAGCAGCGATGGCCAGAGGGCTGTATTTCCTGTATGAGAATCAATATAAAGTTTTTAAGAAACAAGGAAAGGCTTATTACAAAGCTCAAGCCTATGCAAAATCATTGGAGCAATTTGAAATGGCCTTTGAGGCTTCTCCAAGGCAGGTTGACGAAAATGATCGATACAATATTTCTTGTCTCTATGCTTTGACAGGAGATTCGGATAAGGCGATCCAGCAGCTTCAGGCAATAGCCAATTCAGGCTTTAATGAATATGAGTATTTGCTACAAGACACAGATCTGAATTCATTGCATGAGGATGAAAGATGGGAGGACCTCATAAACCTGGTCAAAAGGAATAAGGAAACAGCCGTTACTAACTAAGCAAGCTAAATCAAAAACACGAATGAATGTTTATTCAATTCTAAAAATCAATATCATGAATCTCAATAAATCACTTGTCGCCATAATATTCTTTACTACGATAGCTACTTTTTCTTCAGCCCAATTTTGTACCCAGGACGAAAGGTATACCAATGCGGAATATTTTTCTATCGATGAAATCGATTCCTTGTCGAATATCACTTACGCCAATGCAATAAATTGGCAAGGCAATTCAGAGGAATTACAGTTAGATCTTTACTTTCCTGAAAATTCTATTGATACGGCATCCAGCAGGCCTTTTATTATGTTAATCCATGGAGGAGGCTTTGAAATTGGTGATAAAAGTTGGCAGCGTGCAGAATGCCTTGAGTTTGCTAAAAGAGGATATGTTACCGCCTCAATTAACTACCGTCTTGGCTTTAATCATTCTGATCCTCTTGGCTTCCAAAGAGCCGTTTATCGTGCTCAGCAGGATGCTAATGCAGCTTTAAGATATTGCATTGACATAGCATCGTCAATTAAAATGGACACATCCTGGATTTTTATTGGAGGTAATAGTGCAGGATCCATTACGGCCCTTTTCACAAACTATTTCAGTCAGGAAGAATGGGTTTCTTTTCAGCCGGGAGTAGAATTGGCCCTGGGTTCGTTGAACAATAATGGGAATAACCTAACTCATCCATTTACCATAAAAGGCATCTTCAATAATTGTGGGGCAGCTCCGTATGCCATTGATCTTGACGAGCTTACTCCAATGGTATCTTTTCACGGTCTGCTCGACAATGTGGTTCCAATTGATACTGCAGCTTATGGTACGCTTGGGTCCGGTTCAATTCATAATAAATTAAACGAAGAGGGCATATGCAACGACTTTACCGTTGATCCTCTTGCGGGACATTGTGCTTATACCTCTCCTGAGGGGACAATATTCAGAATTGACAGAGCCAGTTGCTTTTTCAAGAGTTTATTCTGTCAGGACTGTACCAGCTTTTATGCAACCGCTGCTGTTCCTGCGGAATGCTCCAGCCTTACTACGAGTCTTTCAGAAGTAGGTGATACCAACGAAATTATTGCTTATCCTAATCCTTTTAATAATCAGCTTAATATTTCAGGCCTAATGGGAAATGAGCAATTCAGGCTTTATGATTCTTTTGGCCGCTTAATTTTTGAAGGCACCGACCTTAAAAGCCAAAATTTTAGGAATCTACCACCAGGCTTATATCTATTAACTATCGAAGGAGATGAATGGTCTCAAACTGAAAAGCTTATCAAACATTAAAGTGAAATATATCTAAACCTGACCTTGAAAAGTGTAAACATACCAGTTTACACTTTTCAGCGTAAATAAGCCATGAAAAGATATATAGGCATATTATGGCACTCATCCCATTTATTTTAACCACTGCCTTCCGCCAGATTTTTTTTTGGAACCTGCTCTTCCAGTAAGTTTTGGAAAAGGCAATATATTAGGAAAGACGATAGTTATACATTTTTATACCACTTGGTCTGACCTCAGCAGATACATGGATTTAGAAGTATTCTCAGTCAAGGCTTCAGGTGAGCGTATGTCCAAGGAGGGTAAGTCGTCAAAGGAATTTGGACACCAAAGGGTAATTTATAAGTCGGTTCTTATTGCCAAATTTCGCCATAAATCCAATCTCTCCTCAATCCGACATCAAACCCCACTTTCACCTCAAAATTTCTTCTCAGCGAATCCAAGCCAAGAAAAACCCCTCAAATCCATTAAAACCCAAAAGCCACAAAACACAAAAAGCCCCAAGTCTATGTGACTTGAGGCTTTCCCAAATGGGCGGTCCGGACGGGAATGCACATAATCGCACCTATCACACTGATAATTAGTTCTTTATATCAAAATATTATTGTCTCTGTACAACACCATGTACAAAAAACACTTCAAAAAGGAACTCTTTTTGGTTATATTTAGTTGATTTTGTATCGAATTAGTGACAAAACAATCTATTTCTCGATATCATTGGTTAAACAACTATAATAATTAAAATAGAATTGAGCACATATATTACCAAAATAGAAGTAGAAGCTTATTCTTTAATTTCTAATGTAGATGAATCAATCTTAAGAATAAATCCATTATTAATAAAAGATGGTTATGAATTTCTAGCAATATCTCTTGCAGAAATAGAAGCCAAATTCCATTCAGTTTTTTCCTTCCCATACAACCCCAATCCGCAAACTTTTTTCAGAGATGAAAACAATAACAAACTTTCTGTTAGGTTTCAGGCAATGTTACAGAATCACGAATTTTCCGATAATAATACCTTTAGTAAAAGAAGGCTTTTTTTCCTAAAAGAAAAAAATGATTTGACTCTGAGAATTGAAAACAATGTCATTCTAGATAATAAAGAAGTGATGGCATTTAGAATTGCTGATTATACTCACAAGCTAATTCATAAGCTAAGGCTTTTCAAGATTGGAGATATTGGATCTCCAATTTCATTTTTAAAAGAGAAAGAAGGTGGCAATCTTTTAATGTCTATAAAATCCCCTAGATATAAGAACTACCGCCAAAAAGACTTTCACTTAGAAGAGAAGGACATTGAACAATTAACGACACATTTGAAACTTTCTTTTGTACCAAACGAATTGACGAACCTGGCTTATGCTCATTTCATGCTTACATATGAGAATTTCGATGCAAGAATAAAATTTTTGAATTTGATGTCAGCCCTTGAATCTATTTTTAACCTAAATCCAAATCAGATAAGCCATACAATGGCTAGGCATCTTTCTATTGTTTTATCTTCAAACGCAAAGGAATTCCAAGAAAATTACAAGAGGATTAAAAACTTATACAACATTAGGAGTAAAATATCTCATGGACAATCAACAAAAAAGAAAATCGACCTAGATGGATTAGTCGAACAATTGGGCAATGATTTCAGAAAAGTAATCAAGTTTTGTTTAGATATTTCTATGAACAAAAGAGAACTATTTGATTATCTAAATACAAAAGGCTTTCATATTGACCCAAAATAGAATTCAATAATAAAATCCTCTTTTTTTCAAAATTGCATCGTCATGAACCACAAAATTATATTCGCAGAGAGCAATCCTGAGTTTGACTTAGAATATGCAAAAGAATATCATTCTGGAAAAGAGACCCCAGAGAATAGTAAGTATATATGGAAGGAGACATTTGAAATAAAGAATGTTAAAGCTTATGAAGTTTTAAAAAAAGAGACGATTTCTGTCCGTTTGGGATTTGATGGGGAAAAATCTTTGGCAGACTACATGATTCCCAATATGAGGGTCATCCGATTAACATTTGAGGATGGAAGTAATGAAGAATGTGCTGTATCTGAAAGAATTCTTGGGAAAACCATGATTTTTAACAATCGGGGGACGATTACGCATTATCTTATTATTTCTACTGAAGAAAAATTCACAAAAATTGGAGCTTTAATTTACCTCTCCCTCATTGAACTTGATTCAATTAGAAATTCATAATAATCATTACCAAAAGGAGATTACCAAGCAAGTTGATTCCTATCTGTTAATACTAATAAATGTCAGCAACTCACATAAATTTAGAACATTATATAAAACCAAGTTTTGAAATATTTGATACTTTCGAAGAATTCAAATCAAATGAAGAATCCAGTTCACATTTGTTTCCTTCTTCCATTTCTGTAGACGATATCATTAAAAACAATTTTCTTTTTGTAGTTGGCGACCCTGGAAATGGAAAATCTAGGTTCCTGAAAGAAGCAAGTGAAAAATTAAAAATTTCACAAAATTTTCAAGTCGTTATTGTCGATTTAAAGATTCTAAATGATAAAAAGCAAGAATTAGAATCACTGGAGAATAAAAATAGCCTCTTTATCGCTTTTGATGGTTTAGATGAAGTCCCTTCAGACGTGTTTCTATCAACCCTAAAATGGATATTTAAATTTCAATCAAACTTTAGGAATTCAAAAATTTTTATCTCATGCCGTACCAACCATCTTTTACGGCATTCCGATTTTCTTCATAAGTTTGATTTTAAAGTATTAAGAATTATCCCCTTTAATCTTCCACAAGTTTCAGAATATTTAATCAAAACCTGTCCAAACCTATCAGAATATTCCGAGGTCGAAATATCACAAAAATTATATAAAAAAAGCCTTTGGCGTCGTTTAAGCCAAACAAATGTGTTATCTGTCCCAAGGTATCTAAACCTTTTTGCCCAGCTAATAAACGAGAAAGGTGAAAGTAAATTTTCAAATTACTCAAGAAGCGAGCTTTTTGAAGAGTTAATATCATTTAGATTAAAATCTGAAGAAGAAAAAAAGGGGAATATTAACCAAGGGTTTAAGCGAAAACTTCCATATGTAAAATTGGTATTGGAAAGATTGGCTTTGATAATGGAGATTCATAGAAGCAACAATATTTCAAAAGAAAATTTTATAACATTTCTTTTCGATACAAACCTAAATTTGGATTCCCAACTTTTACTTGAGATTTTTTATGATGGAACTATCTTGAAAGATTTTGGGGACTATCTTGAGTTCGATAATACTGAATTCCAAGAATATCTGGCAGCGAAAGGACTTCTAAAGCTGGGAGATGGTTCTCAGGTTATTGTAGATTTAGCAATTCAAGAAAATCTTAAGAAATTTTACCCTTCCTGGGTAGAAGTGTTATCTTTTTTAGTGGAAGAAGATCCTAAGTATTTGTTCCCTCTTATTCAATTAGGTGTCCAACTAGAAGATCCGAATATTTTTTATCTGTTAAGTTTTTTGCATAAAAAACATATCAATCAAATATCTAATCAAGCTGGAGAAATTTTTTCTTTTGTATTTAGGTATCATCAGGAAAGAACATTATTAATTGATTACACCGTATTGTCAAGTCTCAGTCAATTTTATGACCCTAGTGTTAACTCTAATTTCTTTAATGAACAAAACAAAAATGATTCTTTCTATTGGAATATATATAACATTAATCGAATCCAACTTTTAGGCATACTTGTTTCTTCCAGAAAAGGAGAAATTGAACTTGAAAAAGGCGTTTGGATGGAAAAACTACTGGAATACGCAACTTTACCTTTAAACAAATACCAGTTCGATTTGCTGCAAGTTTCTTCGATCCGAACACTCGGGAAGTTGGCAGAGAATTTTGGTGAAATAGAACCATTAATTGAAAAGTTTGGAATAGTTTCAAATAGAGTTTCTGAAGCTATATTAAGAACACTTGAGGAGGTGGCCCCTAATCATCCAAAGTCAATAAAGGTCTTTTTGATCGACCTCTTTAGGGGAAGAATCTCATTTCCTTCAGTTTTTCATTCTATTTCAACAAAAGAGGGGTATTTGTTTTTTTTTAATATCCTTCTGAGTGATTTTTTGACATTATCCAACAAACACAAGTCTCTTAAAAACATTAGAAAAATTAGGGATTCAGCTTCATATTTCCAAAATGAATTCTTCAATAAAATTGAGAAGATATGGGATCAAGAGATAGAGGACATTGTTGTTAAGGTTATAGCCGCATTATATATGCCTCCAAACCATCACACTTTAGGATTTGACAGTTCACTGATCGAGTTATTGAAAGCAAAAAATCCAAAAATACTCTTTGACATTACTAAGCAATTACATTCCTTGAATGTAGGAATAGCTCAAAATTCCTTAAGTTTTTCCTACCTTATTCGCCACTTCTTAAGCGAAGCAAACATTAAGGAGTATATCAAATATGTAAAAAGTGAGCTTGGAAATACTGAGTTGGTTGAAAATGCAATTTTATGCCACAGAGATCAATCAATTTTAAGCCTTTACCAAACCTATTTTCCAAGTAAATTTGAGCAAAGAAAAAAACGCTTTCAAGGATTTGAAGAATTACAAGATAAAAGACATTGGCAAACTCAGTTTTTAGAACAAAAGAGAATTGAAACTTTTAGGGATGGTTTGGGGAAAAAGCAATACAACTTAATATATGAATATGCGAAAGATCAAGATTTTTATGATGAAAGGTTAACTGGCTCCCAACGTAAAAAATTCGAGAATTTAGTTTTCGATTTTTTGAAAGTTTTTGACCCGGTTACCGAAATCATGAATAATAACGAGAAAGCCCAGAAAATTAGCTACTCCTTCCTAGGTTATGAAACCGCCTTGTTAGTTGCAAATAAATTGAATTTAGACATACAAGAAATTCGAAAAAAAATTATTCAATTTATTCCCTTTAGTAAGTCTAATTCTCCATTAGCAGCAATTGGGTCCTTTCAAAATAGTGAAGAAGACATACTTTGGGATATTTACTCCGATCCAAGAAATGATGGCTTAATTGTTTTTAATTTTTCTACTTTCTCTGAAATATGTGCTAAGATGCGCTTTTCAAGCGCTAAACCTTTGATTAAACGAATAATTGAAGACCAATCGATCAATTATCAAAAAAGGAAAGAAGCCTTTGAAATTCTTTGGAACTGGGAAAAAGATGTAAAAAATGCAAAAGAAATATTTTCGAGAATAGAAAATCAAGACACCTCAGAAACAAAATTCTTACTTGCAGTAATAAACAAAAAATTATTACAACTTGGAGACTCAGAATCGTTCGATTGGATCATTAAACAATTAATAATAAACAAGTATGCTACTTTCGAAGATCTCAATAGTACTGGGGTTAAATCATCAAATTCAGAACCACGATTTGGGAAAGGATTAGGCAGAAATTTAAAAGGATTGCGCGGTCTTAGCCTAAAGTCAAAATTTTTCGAGTTACTTGAATCCTCTTTTAAAGTTTTAGAACTAGGGCCTGAGTATAGGCACTATGTTAAATTTGAAATTTGGGACTGGGTCTTTCAATACTTCGACTCATTAAAATATGAAAAGTGTGATTTAAAAAGTATCATTCAGGACTTAAAAAACATTCTAAAAGCAAATGAATCTATATCACAAATTCATTGGTTCCAAAGTCATATAGAAAGACTTAATTCAAGTTATTTAACCCACTTTTCAGAAATTAATAGCTTTCCTGATTCAATAAAAATGTATAACCACCTAAAATCTAAAAGTTACCTAGACATTAAAAATTGTGGGGATTTGTTTCAGTTAGTCAAGGAAGTAGTTTCAATTGATTTAAGGTTTTGGATTGAGAACTTAGGAGGTAATAACTTAGTAAAAAAGATTCCTTCTCAAAGTAGAGAAACATACATACAAAAATTAATTGTTCCAATTTTAGAAAATTTTCTTTTCAAGAAAGGGATAAGACATACTGATATATTCGTTCCCAGTTTTCAATTCTATCGTGAAGTTCAAAATCCAAATGATGAAAGAGTTGATATCGTCATTAATTACGGCGCAGTAGGTTCAGTATTATTGGAATTAAAAAGGGAGTATAATCCTGATTTAAAGGCTATTAATAGAATAGAGTATAGAAAAAAATTTCGTCGCTATATGGTTGGAACGAATTGCGAATATGCACTGATGGTTATAATTGGAGATGATGAGACTAGGAGTGATATATCTACATTTGAATCATTCATCAAAGAAATAGAAACGGATTACAAACAGGATTGGAATATTGAAATTATTGGACTTGATTGCCAAATTGATAAATGGAAAATGCAAAGTAAGTAGTAAAGCTAGACTTGAATTCGAACACCTTCATTTTTCTGATACCAATTCTTATTTTTTGTTCCTTTCTGAAGATTTGATTCTCTTTGGATTGTATTTCTTCGATACTCCTGGCTTTTTAATTCAGTCCTCTACAGCAACTTTTTCTGTATGACTCTGTCCAAAAGAAAGGTAAATGTATATTAGGTTTGCGGTTAGTGGAATTGAAAATAAAATTCCTATTGGGTCCCAAGGTTTAAGTTGGTAGTTAAAACTTAAAATAGCAAAAATAAATCCTAGTATAATAAAGCCAGAATAAAATACTGCCAAGAAAGCTTTTCTCCTTTCAAATTCCCTAAACAGGAATCTATAATAAGAGAAACTCGTATCTAATTTTGAATTGACTTTTGTAAATAAGGAAATAGTCCCCAGGTTTAAAATAATTAAACTCAAAATGATTAAAGCCCATTGACCTAGTGTAGGAACTAAGGAATATAATAATTCAGGAAGAGGCTCATTACTACCAATGATAAAATACGGAGCCCAGGATTGAGGGTGGGATTTTTCTAATTGGTTTGAATGAATAAAATCTAATTTAGCATTTCTTAAAGCATGGGATTTCTTCTCACCTTGCTCTAAATACCAATAATAATTAGAAATAAACTCCAAATTCATCGCTCCTTCTACATGCCATAAAGTTGAAGAAAAACTTTTTACCCCACTAAATTTTAGAGAGTTCCAAAAGTACATTAGACCAGAACCATTTTTTATCCCACTTTTGGGGTCTAATTCCATTGTATTAATCACGAACAAGTCTGAATTAAAATTTGTGTTCAAGAAGTTGGAAGCAAAAAGAGTATCGCTATTTTGATTACTAGACGGAGGAGAGGAAAACAAAACAAAGGTGGTTTCAGGAGAATAATCATTATAGAAACCAAGGCTTGAGAGATGAATCATTGAATGATTTGGTGCTTTGCTAACAAAATTATTAGTGGTAGCCAATGAATCGGTAACAATGCCTCCCCCGGAGTTCAACATGTTAATTATAAATAATTCATCATCTGAGACATTGGAAGACTTGTTCTTTTCACCCTTATTTTGCAAGGTAGTATCGTAAGAACTTGATTTCTCAGATTCTGATAATGGTATATTATCATTTTTGATCGTAATTCTAGGAGCAAAACTAATGCTACTATTTATGATTTCAGATTCTTCTTCATTAGACTCAATGATTAATTCCGTAATAGAATGGGAATAACTAAAAGCATGTTTTTTTATCAAATAAGGGAATGAACTTAAATTTGTTTCATCAATTGGAAAACCCTCTAATAGCGTTTCGAATGGTAAATATGTAATTACCCCATCCGGAACAATTATTAAATCAAATTGGTTATTTAAATCATTCTTGAATTGGGACCAAAGGAGATCAAATAAATTTGTAGAGTTTGTTACCAGATTTTTCAAATTCACCTGAGAGGAATCTTTTCGAGTAAGAATTCTCAGATCTTCATACCTTTTCAAATTATTAATGTATTCACTGATGACATCATTGAAATCATCTGGCTTATTAGTTTTAAATATTTTTACTTTCTCATCATCAATTAAAAAGGAGTAAAAATTATTTTTCGCTTCGAAATAACTTAATAGAGTGGAATTCTCTTTATTACAATAATCTTTGATTACCTCCAAATCTCCTACTTTAAGTAATCTAAGCCCATATAGATATTCGTTTGCCTTTTTTACTTCAGAATAATGATCACTTAAACTATCAATAATGGAATTGTATATAAAAATTAAAGATT
>JBCCIF010000069.1:0-15684 GCA_039028335.1 Bacteroidota bacterium | reverse complement strand
AACTCACATCAACAGGATTATTCATTAAAATTTTGGCCGTTGCGTTGTTCTTTTTTAAGATATTCACTTTCGGCTTCAATTCCTCAGAAAATAGCGCATTGTGTTTTTCTATAAGAAAAGTAGACTTTTCAAAGTTATAGTCGAATGTCAAAGCTTTGGCTAAAAGATAGATGGCTTCTTGGTTGTGAATCTTGTTGTTCGTTAACTTCTCCAAGATCGGAATAGCCAAGGTTCTGTCCATATTGGTGCTAAGAATGCACTTAGCAGCTTTGATCGCATTTTCAGCATTTAAAGAATCTTCTGCTAATAGTTTTTCATAGAGCGGTAATGCTCCGAGGTAATTTTGACCTTTGAAAAATTCATCAGCTCTCTTCTGTTCTTTTTGCCCAAAGCAAAAACTTAAAGACATACAGCAATACAGGCAGATTGCTGCTTTAATTAAATGGGTACACATGTTAAAAAGTCGTTTTATTTTCCAGTAATTTTTAAATACTGGTACTTGGTATATTTCTCAATATTCTTGTAGTCTCCTTTGTACGTTGGCCCTTGTACAGAAGAGTCAACAGAGATTATATTAATCTTACTCGTATCAATTCCTTTGGCATTCAATGAAGCGATAAGGTTATCTCTTCCTTTTTCAGCCCTTGCTTTTGCTAACTTGTCATTTGTGCCCCATGTTTTTGTTGGAACACGTGAAGCCGCACCTTCTATAAGAATATCTACGGTTCCTTTTGCAGAAACAATTTCTTTCACATCGTCTATGAACATTTCAAAACGTTCTCGATCTAAATTGGTTCCTGTTTGGTTGTAACCATAGTAAACATCAAAAAATGCATTTCCAACTTCTGTTGTAGAGACTACCGTAACATCGTCTTTCGTAGTTGATATGACAGTTACATCCTCTTCAGTAACTTTCGTTTGTGTTGTGCTGCCATCTTCACTTTCATTGGTTTCCTCATTGACAACTACATCTGTATTATCGCCATCAACTGTGCTATTCGATAAGTTGACTGGGTCTAAAATGATTTCTCTGTTGATCTCTCTATATGAAGATCCACAATCAATTGAAATGGATTCTTGTTCAATCGAAAGACCATTCACAGTATAATCTATATCATAGTCGTTGCAAGGTTCAAGAATGGCTACAAATACACCATCTCGTGACCGCGGTTTATAACTCTTCGTGATCCCCGTTTTCGTGTTGGTTACGTATATGGCAATGTCTTCAGGTAACTTTGCATCAGGGGAAATTATTGATCCCTTTAAGACAGCCAAGTTAATTTCACTAGGTGGAGTAGGGAGGTTAATTCTATAAATATCTTTCTTTCCGAATCCGCCTTCTCTATCAGAAGAGAAATACGCACGTTTTCCGTCAGAAGAAATAACGTAGAAAACGTCATCCTCCACAGTATTTATAGGGTATCCTATATTTTCTGGTTCTGACCAATTACCATCTTCATCCTGCACGGATTTGAAGATATCAAAACCACCCATTGACTTATGTCCTTCGGAAGCAAAGTACAAGGTTTTTCCATCAGGATGAATAAATGGAGCATCCTCGTTGTATTTTGTATTGATATTTGATGGTAAGGCCAATGACTTACTCCATTTTCCATTAGGTAGGCGCACGACTCGATAGATGTCGCGTTCACCTTTGCCACCGGGTCGGTCACTTACGTAGTACATGGTATTTCCATCAGAAGTAAGCGCAATATGTGTTTCCCAATGTTTCGAATTTATGTCTGTTCCCAGCATAACGGGGTCAGACCATGATTCGCCAACCATTTTGGATTCTTTGAGAGCTCCATCGCCAATACTTCCATCGTAAATAAATAGCTGTTGACCATCAGGCGTCACGTTTACCGTTGCCAAGTGATTGTCCTTTTGATTAAAGTTAAGCAATTCAGGTTCTGCCCATGCGCCTTGATTATCAGCGTATGCGATATAAATGTCTTCAAAGAATTTACCGTCTTCTGCTATTGTTCTGACATTTGAGCTGTCATTTCTTACTCTTCTACTGGTAAAATAAAGTGCTCTTTCATCAACGGAAATAACAGGTGAAAAGTCATCAAAAGGTCCATTGACCTCAGCGCCCAGATTAACTATGTCTGCGTTTTCAAGCGGATTCTGAACGAAATAGATCGCATTTTTCGTAGTCTCGATATATCGCTGGCACTTTACTTTCAAATGGTGCTTTTTTCCAAGAAGATCATTGGCTTTGTTAAAGTTGTTCAAAGCTTGATCCAATTGGTAATTTTTTAAATAAGCAAGACCTAAGTAATAAGGGGTTTCTTGAGGAGCATTCACCTCTTGCGGATCAAAAGGATTATAATCATCGATATTCCAATTTGAAAATTGATCGCTCCTTAATTGCTCAGCGACTTTCAGGTATTGAAGCGATTTCTTGCGGTCTAGACTAGAATGAATATATGCATAACCTGTTTTGTAATTCAAATTAGCATTTTCTTCATGTGCTGAAACGAGATCTTTCCAAATTTCGAGTGCCTCGTCAAAATTTTCTTCCTCCATCAGAAGGTTTGCCTCGCGGAATTTTTCTCTGAAATCAAAGTCCATATAATCTTCCTGAGCCATGCTAATGGTACCCAAAAAGAGACAAATAAGTAGAAGCAGATGTTTAGTCATCTAAGTGATTTAGTGTAGTATTTAGTTTGTACGAATAGTTCCAATAAAAGTTAAAATTAAAAGAAAAATTATAATTCCCTATTGGGATCGAAGGACTCTAGGTAATCCGCGACTTTGCGAACAAAGCTTCCCCCAAGTGCTCCGTCAATTACCCGATGGTCATAGGCATGCGATAAAAACATCATGTGTCGAATGCCTATAAAATCTCCCTGTTCAGTTTCGATAACCGCAGGTTTTTTTCTGATTGCCCCTAAAGCCAGAATAGCGCATTGAGGTTGGTTGATTATAGGTGTGCCCATTACGTTGCCAAATGTCCCAACATTCGTAATGGTATAGGTTCCACCTTGAATTTCTTCCGGTTTTAAATTATTATTTCGGGCTCTGTTTGCAAGGTCATTTACTTCCTTAGCCAAACCGGTCAAATTAAATCGATCTGCTTTTTTAATGACAGGAACGATAAGGTTGCCAGACGGCAATGCTGTTGCCATACCAATATTGATATCCTTTCTTTTGATGATGTTATGGCCGTCTACAGAAACATTGATCATAGGCATATCTTTTATTGCTCTGATCACTGCTTCCATAAAAATGGGGGTAAATGTAATCTTCTCGCCTTCCCTTTCTTGAAATTCTTTCTTTACTCTATTTCTCCACATAACTAGATTGGTAACATCTGCTTCTACATAAGACGTTACATGAGGAGAAACTTGTTTGGACATCACCATATGATCGGCTATCAGCTTTCGCATTCTGTCCATTTCAATAATCTCGTCTCCTCCGTTTACAGATACAGCTGGGGCTGAAGTCTTAGGAGCCATAGGCTTGGAAAGAGTCTCAGTTGGTTTCTGCACAAGTTCTGGTTTATCTTCGATAACTACAGGTGCAGCGCTTCGATTTGGGATATAGGCAAGAATGTCCTTCTTCGTAAGCCGTCCATTTTTTCCGCTTCCTGGAATTTGTTCCAATTCAGCCAATTCTATTCCTTCTGCAGAAGCAATGTTTCTCACTAGGGGCGAATAAAACCGTCCCGTACTTCCAGTTCTGGCAATTCCATTTCCTTGAGCAATCTGAACAGCTGCTCTTTCTTGAACTCCATTAGAGGAAGCAGCAACGGGAGCTTTGCTGATCGTTGGCTGGGCTTGCTCTTGTACAACAGGCTCTTGCTTTTGAACAGGTGCCTCTGGTTTTTCGCCTAATTCTTCGGATGCATCGCTGGTCATTACTGCGATAATTTCTCCTACTTGTACAACATCTCCTTCGTTAAATAGAATTTCTCGAATGATTCCTGCCTCAGGAGCAGGTACTTCGCTATCCACTTTGTCCGTTGCAATTTCAAGCACAGATTCATCTGCTTCTACGCTGTCTCCGACTTGCTTGAGCCATTTGGTAATGGTTGCTTCTGCAACACTTTCTCCCATTTTGGGAAGGATTAATTCGATTCTAGACATGGAAAAAAATTTCAGTGCAAAGTTAGTTTTCTAAGCTGTTTTACCAATAGATAAGGTCTATGATTATTTCGCTTAAGAAAGATATTGTGCGCCTAATTTCTTAAAGCCCTTTTGAATAATGGAAAGGTCACTTGAAATTTTGTAATTTCTTGCGTACACGATATTCAGTTTTTGCTTTGTAGCATCATTTGCGTTGATATCCCGCAAAGTTTGCACAGGAGAAATTATTCCTTTTTTCAAGGAGGGTAGTTTCAGCTTATTTTCAGGGCGCGGACAAAAACCAACCCATGTTCTATTTCCAGACAGCACTCTTACAATGTTCTTGAAAAAACCCAGTTTGTGTTCGATGAAGAGAAAAACAATTGGATAGAGGATGAGAAATAAAATACTCAAAGAGACATCTAGAATTCTTTTGTTCCTTCTATTACTGGGAGAACTTAAGGTATTTAAGTCTAAAATGAATAATTCGCTAGAGTCTTTTATGGAATTGCTTCCAATTATAAAAAGACTCTCGGGAGGGGCAATTTTGAAATCCGTTTTCTTGTCCTCAAGTTTGGCCATGATGTTGATGATCTCTTGAGAGGAGAGGTCCTTGGCACAAAAAACGACTTCGTTGATTTTGTCTATTTGAATAATTTCAGAAAGTCGAAAAACACTGTTATCCGCATTGGATTTTAATTGATTCAAAGAGAATTTTCTGATATACGAATTCCCAAATTCGGTTTGATTGAGAAGCTGAATAATCCGTTGAGATTCACTTTCACCACCAATAATTAAGAACCGTTCGTTCTTTTTTCGACCGTATTTGACGTCAGGAAAAACTAGTCCCAAGAGCATGCGGGAAAGAAAAAAGTAAAGGAGACCTACAAAAGGAGTTAATAATACAATTGCCCTTGAAAAACGCATAGTTTCAGGAAGGAATGAGTAAATCAAAGCAACCAAGAGCGAGCCACCTAAAATCGATTTGACCGAATTAATGAACTTCGGATTTTTATCATAGTTTCCTATTAAGAAGCCCGCAAAGATCCAAATAAAGGATATACTCGAGAAGGCAATAATGGCTTGTTGGTCTATTATGTTTTTGCCGCTAAAGGACTCAAACTGGATTTTGAGCAACCAAAGAAGAGAAAAACAAATTATAAAATCCATTACGGGTAAAGCCATTTTTCTCAAAACTCGCATGCCAACCGCAATTACTGCACGGAGATAGATCGCAATATTGATGAAAAAGGAAAACAATTTGGCATTGCTCGCATTGAAATGCTTCTTAGCGAAAATGATCATGGCATTGTAGAAAACGAAGACATAATTCAAACTGCCTTTTTTAGTGCTCTCACCCTTATAATGAATGATTTTTGTATTCGGATAATAATAGTTCTTATATCCTCCTAGCGTAATTCGATAGGAAAGATCTATATCCTCTCCATACATAAAGAATGTTTCATCTAAAAAACCTACTTTCTCAAGGGTTTCTGCTCTCATCAGCATGAAAGCTCCTGATAAAACATCAATTTCATGAACTTTGTCTTTATCTAGGTGTCCCAGATGGTATTGGTTGAATTTCTTGGATTTTGGAAAGAGCCAAGAAAGTCCAAAGATCTTGTAGAATGCAACAGATGGAGTAGGCAATCCTCTCTTTGATTCTGGTAAAAACTTTCCTTTTCCATCGATCATTTTAACACCTAATCCGCCTGCATCCGGGTGATCATCCATGAATGCAATAACTTTTTCAAATGTATCTTCTTCAACCAGCGTATCGGGATTCAACAAAAGCACGTATTCTCCTTTTGCCATTGCCATCGCTTGGTTGTTGGCTCTTGAAAACCCAAGATTTTCTTTGTTTTTTATTAAAGTGAATTCTTGGAATTTCCTTTCAACCATTAGATTCGATCCATCAACAGATGCATTATCAACTACAAAGACTTCAGCCTCGATTTTCCGAATGGCATTCTTTACAGAGTGAAGACACTGCTCGAGAAAGTATTCTACATTGTAATTGACTATGACGATGCTCAGCTTCACTTATATGGATTGTTTTTCAAATGGCTTTCTATCTAAAATAGATCTCCCCAAAGTGACCTCATCGGTATATTCCAATTCGTTTCCTACACTTATACCTTTGGCAATGCTGGTCACTAGAATACCCATTTCTTTTAATTTTTTAAATAAATAGAAACTTGTGGTATCTCCCTCAAGTGTTGGACTTAGTGCAAAAATGACCTCTTGAATATCATCTTTTTCTATTCTTCTGATCAACTCGGAAATTCTTAAATCTTTTGGACCAATTCCGTCCATTGGAGAAATTCTACCTCCCAATACGTGATAAACTCCCAAATATTGCTGAGTAGCTTCAATGGCCATTATATCTCTAATATCTTCAACCACACAGATGAGATTTTTTTCTCTATGCAAGTTTCTGCAAATTCCACATTCCTCCAAATCAGAAAGATTAAAACAAGTCTTACAGAATTGAACATTCACTTTCAGATCTTTGAATGATTCTGAGAATCGCTTGACTTCCTCATCGGATCGATTTAACAGATTTAAAACGAGACGAAGAGCCGTTTTTCTTCCTATTCCTGGAAGGGAAGAAAGTTGGTCAACCGCATTTTCGATATATTTTGAAGATGTCAGCATAAAATGCAAGAATGCAAAAATAATGGAATAAGAAATATGATTCGTTTTCTATCGTTGGATTAAAAAAGGTTAATTTGCTAATGCATTAGAAAAGCATTGAATTTCTCAAGTGTAAATACGGCTATTTTGCTCTTTGCTAAGAGCCCAGAGCATGAAGCGAAAACGAAAAATTTCTTAAAGAATAGGAAGTTTTCGTGCAATGTTGACATCAGTAAGCGGCTATTTATCGAAACGCATTCGAAGTGTATAAAAGCGGGCTTACCTGTTTTTCATTTGGATGAGAATGAACAAAAGGGATCCAATTTTGCAGATCGACTGAAAGACGCTTTAGAGCGTGTTTTTGCAGAAGGCTATGAGCACGTTATTGCAGTTGGAAATGATTGCCCAGACCTGAATGTCTCAGATATTGAAGCGGCTCGGTTTGCCTTGCAAGAAGGAAATGCAGTCCTAGGCCGAACGCAAAAAGGTGGGGTTTACCTTATGGGGCTGAGTCAAAGTGATTTTGAACAGTTTGATTTGGAATCGATTACTTGGCAAAGTTCACTTGTGTTTAAACAATTGCAGAAGCAATTTAGTGCTTTCACGAAAACCTTTTTACTTCATCGCAAAACGGAATTCAACTCTCAAGAAGACCTCAAGGATTTTTCAAACTTTCTAAATTCGGAATTGTCCAAATGGCTCTTTAGTCAAGCGGCAAGGACTCCAATTGACTTATCGGGCTTTTTGTCTCTTGTTCAGTATGAAGTATCCGAGATAGAAGGCAGAGGTCCACCAGTTTCTTAGGTGTGCCAATTTCAATGTCGGTCTATCCGTAATCTTATTTTTTCTAAAATTTATATTTCACATGTCTAAACCTTATTACAAGGAAGAGGATCTCGCAAAATTTGGAGATATCTCGGAATGGAACCCTGAATTGGGTCAAAAGTTTTTTGATTACTACGGTAAAGTATTTGAAGCTGGCGCTTTGAGTGCCAGAGAAAAGAGTCTCATTGCCTTGGCAGTTTCTCATGTTGTTCAATGCCCTTATTGTATCGATGCCTATACAAAAGACGCATTGAAAAAAGGATGCGATGAAGAGCAAATGATGGAAGCTGTGCATGTTGGTGCTGCAATTAAAGGGGGCGCCACTTTGGTGCACGGAGTCCAAATGATGAATAAAGCTAAAGATCTGGTAATGTAATGGCTGAGCTTGGAGTAAAGAAAGAACGTAAGGTCTCTCTAAAATATAGAGCACATGAATTGGCTTCTGTCGATGTGCAATTGAAGATTTTGAGTGATACTAAATCTGTTGGTATTCCTTCTTTTAGTCAACGCCTTCAGGACATGGATGAGTTTCCTTTGAAGCCGACTTCTGTGGAAATTTTTCAAGTCAATGTCGGGAAAATGTGCAATCAAGTTTGTAAGCATTGTCATGTTGATGCAGGACCCGATAGAAAGGAAATCATGACCAAGGAAACCATGAAGGAGTGTCTTCAAGCTTTGGAAAACTCAACTATACAAATAGTTGACTTGACTGGAGGGGCTCCAGAAATGAATCCAAACTTCAGATGGTTTGTTGAGGAGATTAAAGCATTGGGAAAACATGTTATTGTGCGATGTAATTTGACAATAATTGTTGCAAATCAAAAATACAATGACTTACCTGAATTCTTTAGGCAACATCAAGTTGAAGTCGTCAGTTCATTGCCATATTTTTCAGCTAGGCGGACCGATGCGCAGCGAGGAGAAGGTGTTTTTGAGCAATCTATACGCGCATTAAAGATGTTAAATGCTGTTGGATATGGTAAGGAAGATAGCGACTTAAAACTGAATTTGGTTTACAATCCAACTGGAGCGTTTTTGCCAGGTGATCAAGCCCAATTGCAAGCCGAATTCAAAACCAAGCTGAGAGAAGGTTGGGGAATAGAATTCAATGAATTATTTGCAATTACCAACCTTCCTGTGAGCCGCTTTCTTGAGTATTTAGTAGCAAGCGAAAATTATGCAGATTATATGCAGGAATTGTCTAATGCTTTCAATCCTGCTGCTGCAATGGGCGTGATGTGCAGAAATACAATATCGGTTAGTTGGGATGGTTATTTGTACGATTGTGATTTCAATCAAATGCTGGACTTGAAAGTAGCTCAATCACCAACGCATATTTCGGCATTCAATTTAGAGAAATTAGAAGATAGACCCATTATTTTAAATCAACATTGTTACGGTTGCACAGCAGGAGCAGGATCAAGCTGTGGAGGAACTGTAGCCTAATAATTTAATTATGTATTTAGAAACAACAAAAGACGTATATAAAGAAGCAGCATTAAATCCAGACGTAGGCTTATGCTGCACAACAACACCCGTATGGCAATTGCCTGGACTGGATATTCCATCTAAAATGTTGGAAATGAACTATGGCTGTGGTTCAACTGTACATCCCAGAGATTTAGTCAATGAGCCTACCGTATTATATGTGGGAGTCGGTGGTGGAATGGAAGTTCTTCAATTCGCATATTTTTCTAGAAATCCTGGTGGAGTTATTGGATTGGATGTAGTAGATGAAATGATACATGCCTGTGATCAAAATCTAGTTGAAGCAGAGGACAAAAATCCTTGGTTTAAACGTGAATATGTTGACTTGCGAAAAGGTGATGCCTTGAACCTTCCGATCGAGGATGAATCCATAGATGTTGCAGGACAGAATTGTTTATTCAATATCTTTACCAAGGAGGATTTAAAGCAGGCTTTGAAAGAAATGTACCGGGTATTGAAGCCCCATGGACGACTTGTTCTTTCCGACCCAACCTGCGAACAAACAATGCCGCTCAATCTCCAAAATGATGAGAAGCTAAGGGCATTATGTTTAAGCGGAGCCTTACCCTTGAAAGAATATATTAAAATGATTACCGATGTTGGATTCGGAACGGTGGAAATTCGAGCAAAGAGGCCCTATAGAATTTTGTCGCCCATGGAATATGAAATAGATCAAAACATCTTTATTGAGAGCGTTGAGGTTTGTGCAATAAAAGATCCAATGCCTGAAGATGGTCCATGCGTTTTTACTGGAAAGTCTGCAATTTTCTATGGTAATGAAGATTATTTCGATGATGGAAAAGGACATACTTTGCTCAGGAATCAGCCATTGGCAGTTTGCGACAAAACGGGATCTGCTTTGTCATCTTTGGGAAGAGAAGATATTTTTATTTCTGAATCGACTTGGTTTTATGATGGAGGGGGTTGCTGTTAAAGAATAGAACCTCCATCGGGTTATTTTCGTTTATTTTGTAACAATAAATAGACGAATTTAATTGAAAGCAAATCAAATAATTTTAGGAGTTGTTGCCGTTTTGGTTCTACTTTTTTCTCTTGGATTTCAGGAAATCGAAACAGACCATTTCCATACAGAGGAAGAAATAGCCTATTATAAGAAAATGGGCGGTGCGCCAGCATTAATAGAAGGGTCGAATGATCTTTTTATGGCCTCATTCAGATGTGGGGGGTGTCATGGCTTTGATCCCGAAGGAATTTCGATGGTTGATACTTTAGGAAATGATATCAACGTTACAGATGATTGGAGAGCGACTATGATGGCAAATTCGGCAAAAGATCCACTTTGGCGAGCAAAGGTCAGTCATGAAGTCATAGTCAATCCGTCTCACGCAGAAGACATAGAGACCAAGTGCACATCTTGCCATACTCCAATGGGACATTTTAATGCGAAATATTTAGGTGATGAGCATTACACGATTGCTGATTTGGAAGCCGATTCGGTGGCCTTTGATGGTGTTTCCTGCAACAGTTGTCATCAACAATATCCTCCTTTGGCCGGAAAGAATTTCTCTGGAGACCTAATTTATGATACGCTCAAGATTTATGGACCCTATGAAAATCCTTTTGCTGCACCAATGATTTCATTTGTTGGCTTTGAGCCCCTTTATGATGAATTTATTCAAGAGTCAGAAGCTTGTGCAGATTGCCATACGCTAATCACAGAAACGATTGATGTAAACGGGAATTTAACGGGCGAAACCTATGTCGAACAAGCTACTTATCATGAATGGCTGAATTCTGCTTATAATTCTCCTCAAGCCTCTATTGAGTGTCAAGGTTGTCATATGCCTAAGGTTGAACAACCCGTTGTAATCGCATCTGGAAATGTTTTTTATCCCGAAAGAGAACCATATGCATTGCACGGAATTGTAGGCGGAAATGCATTCATGCTCAAATTATTGCAAGATAATATCGATGAATTGGATTTGCGTGCGAGTGAAATGCAGTTTGAAGAGAATATTCAAAAAACAGAGGAGCTCTTGCTAAACGAGACAATGGATGTGTTTTTGACTGAGGAAGATCGCGATAGTGATACGCTTTATTTACAACTTGAATTAATTAGTAAGGCCGGACATAAAATTCCTTCAGCATACCCTTCGCGAAGAGTATTTGTTGAGTGTATAGCGCAGGATGAAAATGGCGATACGCTTTTTAGCTCAGGTCTTTTAAATTCGGACTATTCTCTTCAGAATTTGGATTCCGATTTCGAACCTCATTATGATCTAATCAACAGCGAAGATCAGGTCCAAGTTTACGAATTGGTTATGGGGAATACAGCTGGAGAGGTAAATACGGTTTTATTGAACTCCGCAAGCGCTTTGAAAGATAATCGAATACCACCACTCGGTTTTACGACTGGTCATCCGGCTTATGATACGACTTTGATTGCTGGGAATGCCTTGAGTGATCTCAATTTCAATAAAGATGAATTGGGCATTGAAGGAACAGGTGCGGATATTCTTCGCTACCACATTCCTATTGACGGTTATACCGGATTAATAGATATTTCTGCTCGAGTTTATTTTCAATCGGTTCCGCCAGAATGGTTAGAAGATATGTTCGGACATACAAGCGATGAAATAGACGCTTTTGCAAATTACTTTGAAGAGGCGGATAAGACTCCTTTTTTAATTGGCGAAGAATTATTGACCAGCACCACAATTGGGCTTTCTTCGATAGATTCCAAAAGTCAAGTGAATGTTTTTCCTAATCCTACAAGTGATGGACGGATAATTATTGATAATGAAGGATCAGGAATTGAATCTGTTCAGATTTACGATGCGAATGGTAAACTAATTCAATCGAAAAACGCTTTCAGAAGAAATCGACTCTATGTGCAGTTGCCCGCGACAAAAGGTGTGTACATGATTAGGATTCAAGGAGAAAAATATTCAGAAATAAAAAAGGTACTCTTTTACTAGAAGTACCTTTTAATAGAAAACAATTGGTGGGTGCGAGCACCGCTTTCGGAATGTGTTATTCCTTCTTCGTCAAAGATATCAATTCTTACTTTGCCTGAGGCATGAATAATTTGATTTTCTTTCAATAGCAGACCGACATGTATAATCTTTCCATTCTTATTTGAAAAAAAGGCAAGATCTCCCTCTTTGTGTTCACCGAATGAAATGAGATTGCCCTGATCTGCTTGCTGAAAAGCATCTCTCTTAAGTGAAATTCCAATTATCTTGAATACAACTTGACAAAATCCTGAACAATCAATTCCAAAAAAAGACTTTCCTCCCCATAAATATGGCGTATTCAAAAACGACAAAGCCAATGGAATTAAATCTTTATGTACAGAAGAAGTAATAGCCTTATCAAACGCAAAACTTTGCTCACCTAAACGGGTGAAATTTACTTGTTCAACGGTGCTTCCCGCTGGCAGATAAAGACATGCAGAAGGGCTTTTTGCTTTTACGAACAATCGGTTAATTATATGAGGGCGCTCATCATCATTATGGTCCTGAGAAAATTGATTTCTCGAAATCCAGGAGACATACTCATCTTCAACTGATCTTATTTGTACCCATTTTTCTTCTTCGTCAATTTGTACATACTTCTCTCCATATAAAAGTTGATTGACCATTTCAGATCGATCATTTGGCTCAGCCCTGCACGGTATAAGAGGAAGAAGGCAAATCCCCTTCATTTAGATATTTTCAATGACCATAGCCGAAGCCCCTCCACCGCCATTACAAATTCCGGCAGCACCATATTTACCTTGGTTTTGCTTGAGAACATTGATCAAGGTCACAATTATTCGCGCTCCAGAACATCCCAATGGATGACCCAAAGAAACGGCACCCCCGTTGACATTTACTTTACTCGGATCAAGGCCCATTTCTTTAATATTGGCCAATCCAACAACAGAGAAGGCCTCATTCAATTCATAATAATCGACATCACTAAAAGATAGATCAGCTTTCGATAGTGCCTTAGGGACTGCCTTTGCTGGAGCTGTAGTAAACCATTCCGGTTCTTGAGCTGCATCCGCATAGCTGACAACTTTTGCGATAGGAGATAAGCCAAGGGCCTCCATTTTTTCTTTGCTCATGAGAATGAGAGCTGCAGCGCCATCGTTAATGGTAGAAGCGTTTGCTGCGGTCACTGTTCCTTCTTTTTGAAATACGGGTCTAAGACTGGGTACCTTTTCTCTTTTCAGGTTTTTATATTCTTCATCCTCATTAAATTGAATAGGTTCTCCACGTCTTTGTGGAATTTCGACCGTCACAACTTCATCATTAAACTTGCCATTTGACCAAGCATTTGCAGAGCGATCGTAGGATTCTAAGGCAAAGCCGTCTTGATCTTCTCTGCTAAATCCGCATTCTTTTGCGCAAAGCTCGGCAGCATTTCCCATATGATAGCTGTTGTATACATCTGTTAAACCGTCCGATACCAATCCGTCAATTACATTAATGTTTCCTAGCTTTTGTCCATTTCTTGAATTTGGAATATAATGCGGAACAGCACTCATGTTTTCCATGCCTCCTGCAACGATGCAATCGGCATCGCCAAGCATAATTGCTTGGGCGGCAAGCATAATTGATTTCATTCCAGAAGCACAAACTTTGTTTACGGTAGTGCAGGGTACTTCATTGCCAATGCCGGCAAAAATAGCAGCTTGCCGAGCAGGAGCTTGACCTAAATTTGCCTGCAGTACATTTCCCATATACACCTCTTGCACTTCTTTTGTGTCAAGATTAATTTTATTAAGAGCTCCTTTAATAGCAGCTGCTCCGATTTTAGGTGCAGGCATTCCCGAAAGGCTGCCCCCAAAGCTTCCCATAGGAGTTCGAACTGCTGAAACGATATATACTTCTTTCATGATTTTTCTATTGAGTTTGCAAATTTAATAAAAGCAGGTTCGCATTATTAGAAAATTATTATCTGTGGTGATAAAATTTTATAAATTTGCCCTCCACAAAATTCACGGTGAGGTGGGTGAGTGGCTGAAACCACATGTTTGCTAAACATGCGTGCGGGAAACCGTACCGGGGGTTCGAATCCCCCTCTCACCGCAAAACAAGAAATCCCCGTCTAGGGGATTTTTGCTTTTATTCCTTGCTCAAGTGCTGATACAGGAAATTTCATCGTCTAAATTGAAATCTTAAATTTGATCAATCAATGAAGATGAAGACTTACACTAAACTACTTTTCTTAATAATATGTATTTCTTCCTGTACTGAATCAGCCGATTTGCAGGATAAAAAAATCACAAATGCGGAGAGCCATCAACAGTTTTTGGAACAGTTTGATGCTATAAGGGAGGATATCCTTGATACCCGTAAGTTGACTTTTCTATTAAAGGACAATGGGTATGCGTATAATCCAACTTTGGTCAACGAGCCAGAACTTGCATCCAATTACTTAAATGCAAAAGAACAGTGCTTGAATATCGGTGTATACGCTGCAGATTTAAATTATTTATCGGTTTTCGATAAGGACAATCAAGCTTTAGTTTATGTGGATGCCATATTCGATTTATGCAATCAAATGAGCATAGAATATGCCTTCGATAGAAATTATCTTACCGAGATTATTAAGCACGATATACCAAATTATAAATTGAAGTCTGACGAGATTAATGATATAATTGAGCAAGCGAAAGAAGAGATTAGAGATGATGAACGCGCTCAAGTATCAGCCCTCATTTTAACAGGTGGTTGGGTAGAAGGAATGTTTCACAGTATTTCTATGGCCCAAGAAGACTGGCCTAATGAAGAATTAGCCGATGAGCTTTTCTTGCAATGCAAAAGTTATCATAATGTAAAACGATTGCTCGAAATTTATAAGGAATATCCTCCTTGTGATGAGGTATATGAAAAATTTGTCGAGTTAGAACCTGCAATTTCAAACGTAACACAAGGAGATATCCAATATTTGAAGGACAACCTCTTCTCTTTACAGGGAATTATGACTGATCTAAGGGATTATATTATTCACGTTTAATTCTGTACTCTTTCCAAAATTTGCTACTTTTGCCAGCCCTAAAAAAGAAAGCGTTCTTTTAATTGAAATCGGGGTGTAGCTTAGTCCGGCCATGTTTTCACATTTTCTGTGAAAATGAATGAAAACTTGGTCAAGCAAAAAATGAAATCAAAGATTTCTGTTTTGCATGATTAAAGTGGAATTGAAGTATTTTGTTTACATATTGTATTCTAAGAGTTTAGATCGGTTTTATACTGGTCAAACAGAGAATTTAGAACAGCGATTGTTTAAACATAATTCTGGTTTTGTAAAGTCCACAAAGGCCGGTGTTCCTTGGGAAATTTCATTCATTGAAGAAGTTAAGTCTAGGGGCGAGGCTGTTAAGTTAGAAAGGAAAATAAAAGCCAGAGGTGCATAAAGATATTTAGAATATCGGGGTGTAGCTTAGTCCGGTTAAAGTGCACGTCTGGGGGGCGTGAGATCGGAGGTTCGAATCCTCTCACCCCGACATATTTATTGGTGAGAGAAATACACGTGAATTTGTGTAATTGCCCCGATACGAAAAAATTGAAATATGGTCGCGTAGCTCAGCTGGATAGAGCATCTGCCTTCTAAGCAGACGGTCCCAGGTTCGAATCCTGGCGCGATCACTTGGTGATCAAAAAAATCTTTGAAGGCTGAAGAGAAAAAACTGAAAGCTAGCTTTCAGTTTTTT
>JBCCIF010000068.1:0-15737 GCA_039028335.1 Bacteroidota bacterium | reverse complement strand
AAGCTATTGAAATGTTGGAAAAAGGAATCGGAAAAAACGATAAATACATTAAGAAATAATGGACACCTATATACTGGTCGCGATAGGCGTATTCTTTGCAGGTATTTTTGGAGCTCGGTTCATTAATGAATCGGCATTCAAACTTTTGAATCAAGAACAGAAAGCTGGGCTCATCGATGTTTTGGCAGGTATTCGCAAAAAAACCTTGATTTATGTAGTTGGAATCATTGCAATTTTTTTGCTTTTGCTCTTTGCCAGTAATATGGATAAAAGCACCCTTTTCCTAATCTATTTCGGATTATTGGCGATTTTGATGATTGGTACAACGATTAGCACGCGAAGAATTCTAAATGAAAATCATTTCCCAAAAGACTACATTAACCAATACCTATTATCCTCATGTGTTCGGTATTTCGGAATTGGGGTTTTCTTAATTGTCATGTTTCTGAACGATAAATTTACATTTTGATATACGAATTCAAAGGATATCGCCCCGTAGTTCACCCGAGTGCATTTGTTCATCCTCAGGCAGCTGTAACAGGAAATGTTTGGATTGGCAAGAATGTTTATATCGGCCCTGGTGCTGCAATTCGTGCAGACTTTGGAGAAATTGTTATTGAAGATGGATGCAATGTTCAAGAAAACTGCACCATTCATATGTTTCCTGGTGTTACGGTTCGATTACATGAAGACGCCCATGTAGGACACGGAGCTATAATCCATGGTGCGACCTTAATGCAAAATTGTCTTATAGGAATGAATGCCGTTGTGATGGACAATGTTGTTATAGGAAAGGAAGCAATTGTAGGTGCATTGGCTTTTGTACCAGATAGTATGCAGATTCCTAATCGCAAAATCGCAGTTGGCAATCCAGCAAAAATCGTTAAGGATGTAAGTGATGAAATGATCGCGTGGAAAAGCAAAGGCACTGCACTTTATCAAGAATTACCCAAGGACCTTCATGAAACCTTAAAAGCAGCAGAACCACTAAGAGAACGACCATCTACTGCTAAAAGCATTTCAGCTGATTACGAGACATGGAACAAGACAAAGTCTTGATTTACAGAAGAATACCGCCAATAAATTAAACTTTATTCATCATCCCTCTTGACAAGCGTTCAAGCTTGGACTATCTTTGCACAGATTCGAGCGGGTGATGAAAAACGTTGTTTTATATATGGCCTTTCTTCTGTTTCTTGCAGCATGCGAGAAAGAACAATTACAGCCAATTGTTAATCATAACCAAATTGACCTTTCGAATCCTAAAGTCGGGCAGATTTCCTGCTATGTCGAATACAACGCGGCCTGTGCTTTAGGTAATTCGAGCTACTCCTTCTCACAAGACACACTTATCGTTAAACTAATCGAACAAGATGGAGTACTTCACTTTATGGAGTATCTCAGCTATCATTCTCCATCGCACCTAGATGGATCCTTTGGCAACCCCATTTACCACCCAGTCATTTTTGAAAATGACTACATGCTTATTCCGGAACGACAAAGATCTGAGCTTTTTTACTTCTATGGAAATGATACGGTGCACATTGACCCAGTGCATGATTTAGACCTTAACCAAAACGGATGTTATCTCTATCACCCAACTGGTGAGCAATTTGTGGGTGAAGAGATAGGATTCAGCGATGAAGTAGAGTTTGGAATGATCAACAAACAAGAAAAAACAGTGGTTTCTTGTGTACCGACTATCTTAAATTTGGATGCTTATATAGTATATGACCGCAGCAGTATTCACGTAAGCCATACCATTCACACAACCACAGAAGAAAAGAAAATCAACGGGTGGGTTTTATTGGATTGATTTTGAACCGATAAACGTAACGATCCATTATTCTTCTTCCCTAGATTAAAAAATTTCCTGGCTCATTGCGAAAAGCTAAATATCCCAATAAGTCCTCATCCCCAAGAATATCCTTTACATTCTGATAATCTTTTGAATCGTAAGCCGCGCAGAGCTCAGTAGCGTTTTTTCTGATGATTTTTTCCAAAGCATTTGGAGTGCGCTCTGTGTCCATTTCAATTAAAAACAGCAAATTATCATTTGCCAAACAATGAGAAATATAGGCCGTATCACCTTTGTGAAATTGTCGCTCATAAAGCACCAATGCCGAATCTAAATGCTCGTTATTCTCATAAATCAAGATGAGAATTTCGTCATCTTGTGTAGACAAGCTACTCATGTCTTCACTTAGATTTTCTGCTATTAAAATCAGTCCATAATTTCCGCTTATCTATCTTTCAACGGACTTTTTTTGAGTAGAGCATGCAATGAATAGAATGAGAAGTAAATACTTACCTTTCTCCCACATCCTCTATAAGCGCATCCTTATGCATCATAACAGAGACTGTTTTCATGCGCACATAGGCTTCAGACATATAGATATAGCCTTCATATGGACCGCGATCTCCCCAAGAATTTTTGATAATATAGTATGTTGTACCCTTCTGATCCTTGGCTTTACCAACGATGTGCATCAAATGATCATCCGTTGTTGAGTACGATTCAAATGCTACTTGGCGGTTTTCCTGTGTCACACTCATTTCCTCTCCCGGTTCCTGAAATAGATCCTCTCTTTTTGAATCAAAAGGTAAGACGGCTATACCCTCTTTAGCGTCAAAGCCCTTTTCACTAACATCTCCATCCCAAGCAACTGAGTAGCCTTTGTCTACGGCATTGTCAATACTCGCCATCATCTTCTCCAATTCAACATTGTAGAAAGCTCCATTCGAATAATTGTCAGGAATTTCTAGAATAAATTCTTCATTGAATGGATGATGTGTAAATGAGGTTAAATTGATGTAATCATCAGCTTTTAAATTCATCGCCTTAGCCATCTTTTTTGCACTGTAACGATCTCCTTTCCATTCGAATTCGGAAGGAACCTCTCCAAGGTATGCATCCAAAATTCCGTCAAAAGCTTCTTCCCATTTGTCCGAAACTCTTCTTTGTTTTATTACTCCATCTAGAAATCCTTTGAGTCCTGCCTCCATTTCACTGTGATCGTGTTTTTCAGCATCTCCAATTAAACCGCTATAATCCTTATCTGGCATAATGCCATGTTCTGCAACAACATTGATTAAATCATGCGCTAAGCTGCCCTGTGAAAAATTGGCTTTACCTTGACGCAAGACATAGTTTCGAGCTTTGTCTTTATAAATATTTCGAACAACAAAAATTTCAGATAAATTGACCTCATCATGCCCCATACGCATCAATTCAGATTCTATAAAAGATGAAGTTGCAAAAGACCAACATGTTCCAGTTCTATCCTGACTTTTAACTTCAGTGCATTCTAAGTCCTTGGTATGTTTGAATTTATATTGTGCACATACAGTGCTCAATGTCGTGCAAAGAATAAGTGAGAATATAATTTTTTTCATGATTTCAATTTGTCTAAAACTAAGGAATATCAAGGAATAGCAGAAATTTAATTCAATTGAATTATTTCCGCACACTTTTCATTTTCATCACAGAGACAAGCCGTATTCTCTTGGCCTGAAATACGCGCACCGCTTTCTAGGTAAATGCGTGTTCCAGGTTTGAACAATACTTTAGCGTCAATTTCTAGATGAACATTTTTCTTCAAGAGTATATCAGAATAAACAACACGATCTGAAGACCATTTCTCTGATTTCTTTACCTCCATTGGCATTCTCCATTCTGGCAGACTCAAAGAGGTTCGCCATAATCCTCTTCCATAAGTCCCCGCATACAATTCATTTCGACAGTAGTTGATTTCTAATTCAGTTATTTCTACGAGCGGCAAATTAGAATTAAAGCAAATCCAGCTATCGTGTCCATCTTCTCTATAATAGACTCCCATCTCCGTTCCCAAATATATTCTTCCAGGTGAATTGTGCTCAGCCAATAAGCAAGTTGCCGCCACAGCAGGCAAACCCTGTGAATAGTCCTGCCAAGATCTTCCTCCATTTTGACTTTTCAAAACCCTCAGTTCTGCAGCAATCCTATTCCCTCCTTTTTCAGTATGATTAGATAAAGTAAGATAAATTACTTTTTCATCTAAAGGATCAACCAAAATATCCCAGGCATTTCGCCAAGCCAATATCTCACCAATGGGTTTGTATTCTCCATTATTCAACTGAACCTGCGAAGTACTCAAATCCTCCCAATTATCTCCATTGTCCATAGATTTCATTAATCTCCCCGTTTTTTTACCTGTTTTCTTGCCGCTGCATACAATTATCAAATCTGGATTTGTTAGGGATAAACCAATTGCACTCGGTTGAAACATATTGCAATCATTGATCTTTTTTTGTTCTACTTTGCCCGTCAGGTCATTGTAAATGGCAATTCCTGCGAATGACTTTTTACCACAGTCTTGACCACTATCCTGCCCTCTTCCCATATAAATGAGGTTGGCATTTGCAGGATGGTTCTTAACCGGCTTCCTAAGCATCCAAGCATTGTTCCGATAAGCTTTCACGGGTCTATCTCCCCCATATTTCATTAGAGCTGGATTTCCTGAAGCAAAATAATTCTCTTTGTTCATTGGATCAATCAAGCAGCCTCCTCCATCTCCGCCACCTATTTTCTTCCATTCATTTCCATCAAAATGAAATGAATTGCAATGCATGATCCCTAAAACGTAATTCTCCTCATTTGACTGCGCAATTCCAATTCCATTCAATTGAGATATAGCAAAAGTACTTCCGCAGACATCTTCCCATTTTCCTTTGTTCTTCTCTGTATTCCAGGTAACCAAAGAAACACCTCCATCATTGGCCAAAAGAACTTTCTCTTCTTTTAGCTCTTCATCATAACCTAAAAAGTAATAGTCACGCACATCATCATGTCCTTGATTATACGAAAATCGCTTCTCTCCATTCCATACCCAAGGTTGGACGCCTCCAAAATAAACCAGCCCTGTAAAAGGAGATTGCTCAATATCCAATTTGTTATTGTCGACTCTGTTCAGTTTATTTATGGGTAAGCGTTCCCATGATTTACCATGGTCATTGGATTGGTAGAACATTTGGTTAGAGCAATAAAGAAATATACTTCCATTCTTCTCGACTGAGATATTGATGCGTACTGGTCGGCAAAAGCAATCGCGATTTGAAGAACAACGAGAACAGCCACTTTTAGGACTATCGTTTAATGGAAAATCTGGCAAGTCCGTATTGATCTCCTTCCAACTTTGACCGCTATCAGTTGATTTGTAAATTGAAGCACCACGACCAAATTTACTCATATCACTTAGAAGTAATACCCCGTCTGCTGCTTGCTCAATATCATAAAAATCAAAATGATTCTTCAATTCAGGAAGTTGGCAAGCAACGTACTTTCCGTTTACCATTCTCCCGAGTTGAAAACTCTTGATTTTTTTTGATAGGACAAAGTAGTTTCCTTCTCTATTGACACAATTGGCATATTTGTCGAAGAAAATTTTCAGAACGGAATGATCCAAACTAAGCTTGCTATTGCCAAGTGGTTCTCGTTTCCACGTTTTACCGTTATCCTTTGAGGAAATTATACCACTTCCAAAAGTGGTTGAAGAGATATCAGAAAAACCCGTAGCGGCCAATATATGATTGGGATCACATGGGTTTCGGACAATATCATTAATTCGCTGACCTTGAAGGTTCAATTCCTCCGTTTTACATTGCCATTCCTTTATTCCTGGAGAGATTTCCTCATATCGCCATAATCCCGAACCTGCAGTTCCAATGAGGATGTCTTTTGTCATATCCTGCGGATAATTTCGACTATCTCCTAATATTTTCCATGTATATCCATGCCATTGTGCTCGGTTGTCTAAATAGGGCTCAGGCCCCACATATTCCCAATTGGCTTGATCAATTCCTACACATTGATTTTCTACAAAGGCAGAAGAGTGATCAAAAACAGGTAAAGGATTGCTATATTCTCCTTGATTGAAAGCGATGACCTCTTTTTTGCTCTTGCATGCAGCAAAAACTAAAACGAGCATAAAAAATGCTCCAATTTTTTTTATCATGATCTAAATATAATTCAGACGGCTTGAGCTAGCCAAGAATTTTTCAGTGGAATTCTCCACTTCTTTTCGAAATCGGACTTTGTAGAAACCAAATTATCAAAAGTGGTATCTTCCCATGTCAATTCTTCTGCCTTAATTTTTTTTGTCAATTCAGAAGAATGAAACAAATGAATCCGGTTTTCTTTTGAAACAGCAACTTTTAATCGATTGAAAAAATCTACGTTCAATTCTTTTCCAAGATCTTGCACAAAATGAACAGAAGCATCAATGCTACACCCTGAAGCTTGAGCAGCAGACTCATCAGCAAAAATTACAAGATGGGTTTGATGAAATAATGCGATAGACGCTTTCATTTTAGCTCCATGAGCTGTCCATGATTCTATAAAGTGCTCGCCCTGTTGAACGATAAAATCTCCTTCTTCTTTCGACAATTCTCTATCGCTCTGATAGATCCATACACGTGAATCATTGTCCATATCTCTCCAAGACATCATAAATCTTCAGCTTGAGCAATTAATTCTGCTATATCCAATACCTGAACTTTGTCTGACTTTTCTTTTCCTTTTATTCCATCCGTCATCATCGTATTACAAAAAGGACATCCTGTTGCGATGAGATTGGGCTTGACTTCTAAAGCCTGTTCTGTGCGTTCAACATTGACTTCTTTGTTTCCAGGTTCAGCCTCTTTAAACATTTGAGCACCGCCAGCACCGCAGCAAAATCCCTTCGACTTGCAACGTTTCATTTCAACCAATTCAGCATCCAATTTCTGTATCAAATCTCGTGGGGCTTCATATTCATCGTTGGCTCGACCTAAGTAACACGGGTCATGAAATGTAATACGCCTTCCTTTGAAAACTTCCTTTCCCTCAATCTTTAGTTTTCCTTCTTTTATCAAAGAATTAATGAATTGAGTATGATGCATGACCTGATAATCACCTCCTAAATCGGGATATTCATTTTTCAAGATATTAAAACAGTGCGGGCACGCAGTTACAATCTTTTGCACTTCATAAGCATTCATTACCTGAATATTCTGCAAGGCCTGCATCTGGAAGAGAAACTCATTTCCGGCTCTTTTAGCGGGGTCTCCTGTACACGATTCTTCTGTTCCAAGAACAGCAAAGGAAATACTGGCTTTATTCAATATTTTCACCAATGCCTTGGTAATCTTTTTTGCTCTATCGTCAAAGGAACCCGCGCATCCAACCCAAAACAGGACTTCTGGCTTTTCCCCTCGGCTGTTCATTTCAGCCAATGTATGTACTTTTAACTCAGACATTGCTTATGATTCTTCTATCCATTTTAGTCGGTCACTCGGAGAAAAAGCCCAAGGTGCTCCATTATTTTCTACATTATTGAACATAGATGTTATGGATTCAGGTGATTTAGATTGCTCCATAATGAGATACCTCCGCATTTCCAAAATCACTTCTAAAGGATTAATGTTTACAGGGCATTCATCAACGCATGCATTACATGATGTGCATGCCCATAGTTCCTCTTCCGTTATATAGTCGAACAAATTCTTGTCGTCAACATGTTCCTTTCCGTTCTTCTTTTTAAAGGCGTATAGTTCATCTGTGCGGTCACGCACATCCATAACAATTTTCCTGGGTGAAAGCTTCTTACCGGTAATATTCGCAGGACAAGAAGAGCTGCAGCGACCGCACTCTGTGCAGGTATAACTATCCAATAAATTCTTCCAGGTTAAATCCGTTATATCTTTTACCCCAAAACTTGGAATTTCCACCTGTTCGCCTTCTGAAGGAGTGGCGTAGGGATTCGCATTGGGATCCATCATTAATTGAACTTCCTTCTTAACGCTTTGCAAATTATTCAATGAGCCCTTTGGATTGAGGTTAGAATAATAGGTATTGGGGAAAGCCAACATAATATGGAAATGTTTAGAATAAGGAACGTAGTTCAGAAAAATCAATATTCCAATAATATGAAACCACCATGCTATTCGCTCAATAATAATCAATTTTGGCGTTTCAAAACCGCTGAAAAATGGGACTAGGAATTGGCTAATTGGAAAACTTCCATAATCGCCATAAGCTTCTACTCCTCGACTTTGTAAAATTTGATCGTTGGCGTTCATTGTCAGCAAGGCCATCATTAATACAATCTCTATAACAAGAATTAGATTTCCATCTAGTTTAGGCCAACCAATCATCTCAGAAAGATGAAATCTCTTCAACTTTTGAATATTTCTTCGGTAAAGGAATACGAGGCAAGCCACAAGGACGAGTAATGCAAGTACTTCAAAAAAACCAATGATAACATCATATAAACTACCTAAAAAAGGGGCAAAAACACGATGCCCGCCCGTTAGGCCATCTATGACAATCTCAAAAACTTCTATATTTATTAGAATAAACCCTAAGTAAATAATGATATGAAAAAGACCGGCTATTGGTCTATTAACCATTTTAGATTGTCCCAATGCGACTCTGGCCATTGTCTTCCATCGCTCTTTTTTATTGTCAGATATTTCTATATCCCTGCCAAGGCCAATACTCCCTCTAATGTCCTTTATTTTTCGAGCGAAAACAAGAATTCCTAAGGATAGGATGATAATAAAAACGATTATTGAAATCATAAAATCAATGTAATCTAATACTTCATTTACAATGAATCACCTCCCATCATAAGATGTTCTTGTAGCTGCAGTATTTCTTTTCTCGTCATTTTCAACGTTCTCTCCTTTCTTCCAAAAATTGAGAAATGCGCATAGCGTTCTGGGTGTAAACGTACATCTTCCAATAATGCATCCAGTTGGTTGCTCGCTGAACTCAAGCGATTGTACAATTCGTCATCTTTGATCAATTTCCCAATCGATCCTTCTCCTTTATTAATGCCTTCGGTAATCAAATTAACGTCACTCATGGCTTCGTTTAACTCAGTAATAGTCGAGGCAATATTTGCTGCCGCTAAAGAATCGCTTAGAGAACTAAAATTTGATACAATATTCGAAATCAATTCTCCATTGTCTGCCCAATTTGTGGAAATTTCCTCTACATTTTTAATGATCTTGGACAAATTACCTTTCTCAGAACTTACCAGATCATCTAATTGTCTCGAAGTTCTTTCAAAATTTCTAAATGAAGCGTTCAAGCTTTGGAAACTTTCTGCAATGTTTTCTCTTGTATTTTCATCGAGAATAGATCGCACTACGAGCACCATGGAATCTAAAGAAGACAATAATTCTTCTGATTTGATTTTCAGAGGTGCTATTTGATCTGTTACTCGTTCTTGAAGATCTTTCTCCATTTCCGAGACCAAGGTATCATTGTTAACATGAAATTCAGCACTATTCGAAAATTCCAAAGCCAATTGTTTTGAACCTAAGATATCGGCCGAAATAATGCGGGCTGCGGAGCCCTTAGGAATTCTGACTCCATTTTCGTTTACAGAGAATTTCACAATTACAGAATTGAAATTGGTTTTATTCAACTCCACTTCTCTAACAATGCCTACCTGAACGTTGTTTATCGTAACTGGATTTGAAACCAGCAAACCTCCGGAATTAGGATAAACAGCATAGAAACTCTCTTTACTCCCGAGAATTCCGTTTCCACTTAAATAATTGGTTCCTAGAATGAACGCCACGATCCCAACAAGGACAAGTAATCCTATTTTGACTTCTTTCCCCATAAACTTGAGTGGCTAAGTTAATCTTTATCCGCACGTAATAAAGCTTCTTGAAGAGATATTCTTTCACCATTTTCGAATGCCACAATAAAGGCGCCTTCAAATCCTGAATTGCTTGCTTTTATTTGAATATCCTTTGCGGCATCGTAACTTTTTTCGCTACCTGTGAAGTACTTGTACAAGCCTTTATCCTCGAGCATTTCCACTTTAGCAAAGGGATCGAATTTTGAAACTGATTGACTAAGGTCCTTGCTTGATGTCATTAACTGAACTTTGTAGCACAGTCCCTTTGTTCGGCTCGAAAATTTATCAACAACAGCCGAGTTTCTATCCTCAGTCTTTTTGGAATTCAATGATTCTGAGCTTTCTTCTTTTGTTACAAAGATACTCTCTTGTTGTATTGTTTGGTCAACTTCAATTCCTTCAATTTCGCCTTTGTAAGATCTGAAGGCTCTGAAAATAGCGGAGGCCATTAAGTCCTGGCCTCTGTCAGTAATAAGAAAGTCTTCTTCTTTTTTATTTGTTAAAAAACCAAGCTCTATAAGCACGGATGGCATCGTTGTAAACGAAATTACCCAATAGGGTGCTTGTCGAACTCCTCTATCAACTCGTCCAACGCGATCTCTGAACTGTCTTTGCACCTTATCCGAAAAATTTAAACTTTGATCAATAAATGCATTTTGTCGCAGAGACAATTCGATATAACTCTCTGGTGAATATGGGTCGAAACCGCCATATATTTTTTGATAATCCTTTTCCTTAAGCATAGATGCATTTTCTCTTTGAGCCATTTTTAGGTTGGCATTGGTTTTGGCAGGTCCAATTACATAGGTCCCGCAACCATGAGCAGATTCTTTATGAAAGGAATCACAGTGAATAGAAATGAAAAGATCTACCTTTTTCTTATTGGCTTTTTCCGTTCTCTGTTTCAAAGTAGGATAGGAATCGTCTTTACGCGAATAAATCACTTCGACACCTGGAATACGCTCCTCTATGTATTTCCCTAATTTGAGGGCCACTTTGAGCGTAATATCCTTTTCTGTTGTCTTATACCTTTTGGTTCCTAAATTCCCTGGATCGGAACCACCATGTCCCGCATCGATCATAATAAGATCAATCTTATTGTCGTTTATACCAGGTTCGGGAATAAAAGCGCTGATAAAAACAAAGACCAAAATAAAAACAAATATGTACAGCTTAGAACTGGCAAAATTTTTGAGGTGCATAATGTCATCGTTTTAATCGCAAAGCAAATTGTTAAGTTTGGACCTTATTTATAAACCACTGTCAACCAAAAATAGTATCAAGCATTCGCTAAATAAGCTCCCTCTTCCTGCAATTATCACATCTCTTTTGTTAATTGTAAACCACTTTTCGTGCCAAGCTCAAAACGATAGCTTGAACTTGGCAATGGATAGCATCTCTGTATCTACAACGTCAGATTCTACAAAGGTTTCAAATTCAGTGTTGGATGATATTGTGATATACCCATCGCGAGACTCTACAGTAATGGACCTAAAGAATCAAGTGGTCAAGTTATATGGCGATGCTGAAGTAAAGTATCAGGACATCACTCTCAAAGCGGATTATATCCAATTCAGTTTTTCCGATTTAAGCGTCAAGGCTTATGGCATGCCCGATACTGCAGGAACTGTTATTGGAAAACCTGACTTCAGTCAAGGGCAAGATCAATTTAAGGCAGATACCATTAATTATAATTTCAAGAGTGAAAAGGGATTGATCAAACAGGTGCGAACAAGTGAAGGGGAAAGTTTAGTTCATACCAACGTGTCTAAGAAACAAGCCAATAATGATGTACATAATTACAAAGGAAAATTAACTACATGCGATGCTGAAAAGCCCCATTTTCATTTCGCCTTCAATAAGTTGATTGTCAAACCGAATGACAAAGTCATTACAGGACCTATCATTATGAAAGTAGGAAGTGTTCCTACTCCTCTCGCTCTTCCTTTTGGTTTTTTCCCAAATACAACCAGACGTAAAGCCGGAATTATTCTACCCAATTACGGGCAATCTAATCAGTTGGGATTTTACCTATTAGGTGGTGGATATTACTTACCTATCAATCAAAATTGGGATACACAATTAACCGGTAATATTTATTCGAGAGGGTCATGGGGTCTGGCCAATTTGACCAGATATGTCAAGAAATACAAATACACGGGAAACTTCAGACTGAACTATGATGCACGAATAACCGGGGACAGAGAAATTCCTAACGATTTTAGCAGAAACAATTCATTTGGAATAAATTGGTCGCATAACCAAAGTTCAAAAGCGCGTCCAGGAACTACGTTTTCAGCAAGTGTAAACATTGCGACATCTAACAATAACACCAATAATTTCAATACAAGTCAGTCGCAGTATTTAAATAATACATTGACTTCTACGATACGATATGCCAAAAATTTCCCGAATAAGCCCTACAATTTCTCAGCAAATTTCAGGCATAGTCAAAACACTCTTAATCGTTCATTTAGTCTTACAATACCCAATTTCACTTTCAACGTGAATCGATTTTTCCTTCCTTTAACTTTCCTGAAAAAAGAAGGAGTAACCAAACAGCGCTTTTATGAAAAAATCGGTGTGACCTATAATAGCAATTTTGAAAATCGCATCAATACAACAGAACCCGAATTGCGCTTTGATAACCTTTCTAATTTACGAACACAATTTGTCAATGGAATTCGCCATAACCTGAGCGTTGGAACATCTCTTAAAATGGGATACATAACTTTTAATCCCTCTTTTAACATGACTGAACGTTGGCATTTTCAACGCTTACAACGAACACTGAACTCATTAGATTCGCCATTTGATAAGCCTTTTGAGACAGAAGAAATAAGAGGTGGATTCTTTACTACAAGAGACTATTCAATGGGTGGAAATTTCACCACCAAAATTTATGGGATGTTCAATTTAAATTCTAAGAAAATTCAGGCGATTCGGCATACAATGACCCCCTCTATTGGCTTTTTCTATAATCCGGAATTTGACTTTGAGGAATTTGTAGAAAACTCAAATAGCACAGATAAATACAACCCTTTTGGAGAAAGCGCTTTCCCTCAATCAAATCGTGTAAACTCTGGAAATGTGAACTTCAGATTAGTCAATAGTATTGAGTCTAAAATGAGGGTGCGTAATGATTCAGTATCGAAATATGAAAAGGTTCGATTGATTGAAAACTTCAGTATTTCTACAGCTTATAATTTATTCGCAGATTCCCTGAATTTGAGGGACATTACGATGAGCGGAAGAACGCGATTGTTCAAGAAAATAGATATTAATTATAGCGGTACATATGACCCCTATCAGAACGATAGTCTCGGAAGAAAAATAGATCGCTTTAGATGGCAAGATGGCGGAGACTGGTTAAGAAATGTAAACACGCGAATAGCCATTGGTGGATCACTTAAAAGCAACCGCAGAACTCAGCCCCGAAAGGAAGTTCAGGCAGCTGAAGAAGATTTTGCAGAAATTGAAAGACAAAGAAATTCGTTTGTAGATTTCAGTATCCCCTGGTCCACTACCCTTAATTATACCTTGAATATCATCAATAATTTAGAGGTTACTGAGAACGGTGTGGAAGAAGTAAAGAACATTCAACAGGCAGTAATGGCTCGTGGAGATTTTACTGTTTTTGAAAAATGGAAGGTTGGGTTTGATACCGGTTATGACTTCACGGCTGGAGAGTTCACTCCAACCACTTTGAATCTGATTTGGGATTTACATTGCTGGGAATTTGCAGGATCCATTATTCCTTTTGGACAAAGACAAAGTTTCACCATGTCACTTAGGGTGAAATCCGCTTTACTTAAAGACTTAAATCTTCAGGCCAGAGGTGCTTTGGGTGAGCAATTTCTACTTTTCTAGGCAAAATTTTCTTTTTTCAATGAACCCTTCTAATTTAGAAGTGTACAGCAATTTAAATTAAGCAATGAAGATCTATTTAGTTTTCTTCTTCATCCTTCTTTCTTATTCGGTTAAAGCGCAAGTTGCTCCTCAATCGACTAATGAAGATGAACGAAAAGAGTTGAGCAGCGACAAGAATTCGGAGTCTATTGGATATTCCGCTAACAACTACCAATTGTTCAATTCCAGAAGAGATGCTTTGTTACAGTCCGGAATTCCAAGCAATCAATTGGGAACAGATCAACAGCTCAATGCTCTGAGTCAAGGACATTTTATGATCTCAAACAATAATCACGCAGAGTTGATGATGACATACTGGCTAGGTGGAAAAAATACCTTAGTAGCTTCGAATCTCCTCAGTGCTTACAATGCTGAACCCAATAATAGCGATGCATTCGATGAAATGCTGGAATATGCAAATTGGACAAATAACTTAACATTAGAAACTGAAGTTGCCCAAAAGATAAAGGAATCCAATAAGTATGCTTACGGTATTTATCAATATTCCAGAGATTTATTAAATAGTGTTCCGTCCGATGCTATTCTCATAACATATGGAGAAGTAGAAACAATATGTGCTCGTGTAATTCAACTCACTGAAAATCTTCAACCAAATGTTGTTATAATACGTGAAGAATGGCTTGAAAAGTACCGTTATTCTTCTGAAAACCTGAGTGTTTTAGGCCTTCAATTGTCTTCTGACTACTACGATTCTAAGTCAAAATGGATGGCATTGACAGCTCATAAAGAACATGTATTTCTATCTCTTACCATTCCTTTGGAAAAGCTAAATCCACATCTTGATCATCTCTATTTGACCGGCTTAACTTTTCAGTACAGCAATTCCAAATTGAGCAATCTTCAAACCATGAAAGAGAATTGGGAAAATTTGTACAACCAGCGAAATTTCAACAAATCTGAGGATGACTATTACAGTAAAAACCTCTTAAGTAATTACTTGATTTCTGGGATAAAGGTCTATTCTCATTATAACGCTAATGGTGAAGAAAAGAAGGCTAAAGCCCTTAAAGACAAATTGAAAAAAATTGCAGAAAAAAGCGGACAAAAGGAAAAACTGAAATATTGGTTCTAGATCAATTGATTTATGGACATCGGAAGCAACTATAAAAATATTGAAGACGCGCAGCTCATGCAATTGAGTGCTAAAGGTGATGAGAAGGCATTCTCTGAACTGTATATGCGGTACAGTGCTAAACTGATGCGTTTCTTTTTTAAAATGTTGTGGAAAGACAGGGAAAAGGCAGAAGATTTTACGCAGGATATTTTTTCAAAGATCATTCAAAAGCCCGAACTATATAATCCACAGATGAAATTTAGTACATGGATTTATAGTATAGCAAACAATATGTGTAAAAACGAATACAGAAAGCAATCAGTGCGCAAAGAAGTACACGAAAAGATATCATTCTCGCAAAATGGACACGTGCAGGCCAGGAACGAATACGACAAAAACTTGATCAAATCAGAACTAAGTAAAGCCGTTGATGAGTTGGATGAAAAACATAAAACGGTATTCATCATGAAATACAAACAGCATTTGAGCATACGAGAGATTGCTGAAATCATAGATATTTCCGAAGGCACCGTGAAAAGCAGACTCTTCTATTCCTTGAAAAAATTGTCTGAAAAACTCTCTTTTTTTAAACCTGAAAAGATCTTTCAATCATGAATGAAGAACTTAAAATAAAAGCATTTGAAATTCTGGAAAGAAAGATTGATTTTACAGAATTGACAGAGAATGAGCAACATTTAGTTATTCAAGCTTTTGGCTCAAAAGAAAGCTATCACAGCATGATTAGTCTTTCTGGAATTGCAGAAGAAGAGGAAGAAATCATGGCGCCATCATTAAGAACCGAAGGAGAATTACTGACTGCTTTCAAGACAAAACACAGCACAGATGAAGCTGTCGATAAGAAAAAAAACGTATTTACACTGCACTATTTGAAATGGTTGCGCATCGGATTTCCCCTTGCCATTCTTGTTCTTGGTTTTTTATGGCTGAGCAATTCAGATTTTCTAGAAACACCTAATGTTGCGCATACTGAGGAGTCAAGAAAAGAACAAGAACCTTTAAAACCAGCTACAGAAGATGAGCTCCAACTTGAGCAAGAGTCAAAAAGTGACTCAGAATTT
>JBCCIF010000067.1:0-15777 GCA_039028335.1 Bacteroidota bacterium | reverse complement strand
ACTTTCAATTTGATGCAGAATTGAATCTTTTTGTTGTCGATATAAACGGAAAGATTGTTTTTACAGAACAAATTCTAAATCAACAGCAATCAATTGACTTGACTTCGATACATTCCGGAATGTATTTCTTGATTTTCGAAAGTGAGGGAAGATTGAATTCGGAAAAGATAGTTTTAAACTAGCATAAGGCCATATTTCTTTTACTCGGACATTTTTACTTGATCATTTAAATTCGTTTTGAATAATTCTTGTATTTGGAAAAGATTTCAATTTGATTTTAATCGCGCTTTTGCATCCAAGTGGAATAAAAAATGTTGAATTTTGAAAACTGAAATTCTAAAGAGATAATATTCTGTTATTGAATTATAGAAGCGATGATAGCGACAAAGGAAAGTATACAAGAAAAAATTAAAGCCGATGTGTTCAGTTTGATTCCTCAAGTTTTTGGAGAAGGAGTTACTCAAGAGCATATTCAAATTCAAAAAACCAAAAAAGAATTTGAAGGACAGTTTACGATAGTTGTTTTTCCCTTTACCAAATTGCTCAGGAAAAAACCGGAAGACATTGGACATGATTTAGGTTCAGCTTTAGCAGAACACGCTGGGTATGTCAAGGCTTTCAATGTCGTCAAGGGTTTCTTGAATTTGGAAATTGATTCCAACTATTGGTTAGACTTTGTTTTGAATGCTGAACAAGAGGAGCAATATGGTTTTGCCACCGCGAATTCAAAACCTTTAGTGATGGTCGAGTTTGCCTCACCTAATACGAATAAGCCACTTCATCTCGGACACCTGAGAAATATTTTTCTGGGTAATGCTGTAGCGCAAATTTTAGAAGCCGCTGGTCATGAGGTAAAAAAGGTTCAAATTATCAATGATCGAGGAATACACATTTGTAAATCTATGCTGGCATGGCAAGAGTTCGGACAAGGCGAGAACCCGGAGAGCTCTGGAATAAAAGGAGATAAATTTGTAGGAAAATACTATGTTAAATTCAATGATTGGTACAAAGATGAAATGTCCAAACTCATTGAGTCAGGTATGTCCGAAGAGGAGGCAAAAGAAAAGGCATTTCCCATTGTCAAGGCAAGAGAAATGCTCGTTCAATGGGAACAAAAAGATCCTGAAGTATATGGTCTTTGGGAAAAGATGAATTCTTGGTGCTACGATGGCTTTGCGGTTACCTACAAAACAATGGGGGTGGAGTTTGATCATCTTTATTATGAATCGAATACCTATTTAAAAGGAAAAGAAGAAGTTGACAAGGGCTTGGCTCGCGAAATACTCTATCAGAAAGAAGATGGTTCCGTTTGGATTGATTTAAGCAATGAGGGATTGGACAATAAGCTATTACTGAGATCTGATGGCACAGCAGTATATATGACGCAAGATATAGGAACTGCGATCCAGAGATTTAGTGATTACCCTCGATTGCATAATCAGATATATACCGTAGGGAACGAGCAAGAATACCATTTCAAGGTGTTATTCAAAATTCTTCAGAAGTTTGGATTTGAACGAGCTGCTGATAATTATCATCTTTCTTATGGAATGGTTGATTTACCGGAAGGAAAAATGAAATCGAGAGAAGGAACTGTTGTTGATGCAGATGATATTATGTCTGAAATGCAGGTGACAGCTAAAGAGATGGCTGAAGAATCCGGTAAATTGGATGATATTACCGAAGAAAATCAACAGGAAATATTTCGAATTTTAGGATTAGGAGCATTAAAGTATTTCCTGCTTAAAGTGGACCCTGTTAAACGTATAGTTTTTGATCCTAAAGCATCAATTGATTTTAATGGGAATACTGGGCCTTTTATTCAATATACCTATACGCGTATTCAGAGTCTTCTGAGAAATTTTGGCGGTCGGATAGAACAACCAATTACAGATAATGTAGAATTAGGAAAAATCGAGCTGGAGATCATACAATTATTGCATGAATGGCCAGCTTTATTGAAAGAATCGGCAGAGAAGTACAATCCAGCAATGATTGCCAATCATATCTATGAATTGGTAAAGACCTATAATTCATTTTATCAATCCAGTTATATTCTCAAAGAGGAGAATAATGATCAAAAGTTGTTCTGGCTTTTATTGTCCAATTTGACCGGTAAAACCATTCTAAACTCTATGCGTCTTTTGGGCATTGAAATGCCTGCGAGAATGTAAGAATGAACTATATTTAGAGAAATTTTATAATTAGCTATGGACAATTTAACTTCAGTATTAATGCAATCCCTAGGACAAGGGGGATTAGATATGATGGCACAAAAAGCCGGAGTACAATCAAATCAAGCCGCTTCTGCTTTAGAAGGAATTATACCTTCTATATTGGGTGGAATGGCAAAGAACACAAGAGAAGAAACCGGTGCTGGTTCGCTCTTGAATGCCTTAGATAGTGATCATGATGGAAGTGTATTGGATGATGTCGCTGGATTTATGGGTGGAGGTCAGGCCGATGGAATGGGTGCAGGAATTCTTAAGCACGTATTAGGAGGTAATAGATCCTCTGTTGAAAACGGCATAGGACAAAAGACAGGGATGAGTGCTTCTCAGATAGGATCTTTGATGAATATGGTGGCTCCATTAATTATGGGTTACCTCGGAAAGCAACGAAAACAAAATCCAAATACGATGAGTAATTCTGGAATAGGATCTATGTTAGAGGGCTTAACGGGAGCAGCTGATAATGGAACAGGATTGGATCTCGGAGATGTCTTGGATTTGGTAGGAGCCTTTTCAGGCAATAAATCAAATTCCAGCGGAGGAGGTCTTCTAGGGGGACTTCTTGGAAAAGTATTAAAAGGATAATTCAGAAATATTAAACCCTCTCAAATCGAGAGGGTTTTTTGTTTAGAATAATTTACTTTAAACGTTCATGAATTCACTAAATTCGCCCATCAGATTGAATACATGTTTGACAATTTAAGCGATAAGATAGATAAGGCTTTTAAAATTCTAAAAGGCCAAGGCCAGATTACTGAAATTAACGTTGCTGAGACCTTAAAGGAAGTTAGAAGAGCTTTACTTGATGCAGATGTAAATTATAAAACGGCCAAAGATTTCACCAATCGTGTCAAAGAGAAGGCCATGGGCGCGAATGTCCTAAATTCTATTTCGCCAGGACAGTTAATGGTTAAAATTACCAGAGATCAATTGGCGGAATTAATGGGAGGGGAAAAGGTTGATATCAACTTAGCTCCCAAACCAACTGTGATCCTGATGTCTGGTCTGCAGGGGTCTGGAAAAACTACATTTTCAGGAAAACTTGCGCTCCACTTAAAAGAGAAACATCAGCGCAAAGTTCTTTTAGTTGCTTGTGATGTTTATCGACCTGCAGCAATAGATCAATTGCATGTAGTAGGAGAAGGGATTGGAGTCGAGGTCTATTCCAATCGAGAGGAAAAGAACCCTGTGCAAATAGCGAAGAAAGCTATTGACTTTGCAAAGGCGAATTCTTTGAATACCGTAATAGTCGATACGGCTGGTAGACTGGCAATTGATGAGGAGATGATGGTTGAGATAGAAAATGTCAAGAAAGCCATCAATCCTGCAGAGACCCTGTTCGTAGTGGATGCTATGACGGGTCAAGATGCAGTCAATACTGCGAAAACTTTTAATGACCGCCTTGATTTCGATGGGGTTGTATTGACCAAATTAGATGGAGACACACGAGGTGGAGCAGCTCTTTCGATAAAGTCTGTTGTAAATAAGCCGATCAAATTCATAGGTACGGGAGAGAAGATGGAAGCACTGGATATTTTTCATCCAGATCGAATGGCAGATAGGATATTGGGAATGGGAGATGTTGTGTCGCTTGTTGAGAGAGCGCAACAGCAATATGATGAAGAAAAGGCCAAAAAGCTTCAGAAAAAAATTGCCAAGAATAAATTCGATTTTAACGATTTTCTTGATCAGATAAATCAAGTCAAGAAAATGGGTAACATGAAGGATCTCATGGGTATGATACCTGGAATGAGTAAAGCGATGAAAGGTGTTGATGTTGATGATGATGCATTTAATGGTATTGAAGCAATTATTCATTCAATGACACCTCAAGAAAGAGCGAATCCAGAAATAATAGACATGAGCAGGAGAAAGAGAATTGCAAGGGGGAGTGGAAATGAAGTGGTTGAAATAAACAAATTGATGAAACAATTTGGTGACATGAAGAAAATGATGAAAGTAATGTCGAATAAACGGAATATGGCGAATTTGATGAGTCAAATGCAAAGGATGAGAAGATAAAAATGGAAACGGCTCAAGTGACACTATTAGACGGAAAGGCAACATCGGTTCAGGTACAGGATGAAATCGCTCAGGAGGTTTTAGAATTTGTGCAAAAAGGGGGTAAAAAGCCCCATCTCGCAGCCATATTAGTTGGAGATAATGGTGCGAGTTTGACATATGTAAATGCTAAGGTTAAGGCATGCGAGCGAGTTGGCTTTGAAAGTACTTTAGTGCGCTTAGATGCAGAGATTACAGAGCAAAGGCTATTAGAAGAAGTGGAAAAACTGAACATTGATTCGAGAATTGATGGATTCATAGTTCAATTACCACTGCCAAAACACGTTAATGAACAAAAAGTATTAGAAGCTGTAGATCCAGCAAAAGATGTTGATGGTTTTCATCCAACCAGTGTGGGAAGAATGGCATTGAATTTACCCACTTTTCTTCCTGCTACTCCATTTGGTATTCTCCAACTATTGGAGAGATATAAAATTGAGACTGAAGGAAAACATTGCGTGGTTATCGGTAGGAGCCATATAGTTGGTTCACCAATGTCCATACTTATGGCCAGGAATGCTTACCCTGGCAATTGCACGGTTACCATAACGCATTCGCGAACTCAAAATTTGAAAGATATATGCCGTTCTGCAGATATTTTGATTGTTGCTTTAGGAAGAGCAGAATTTGTGACAGCAGAAATGGTGAAGGAAGGCGCAGTTGTAGTTGATGTCGGAATTACAAGAGTAGAGGATGTAACTAAAAAATCGGGGTATAAATTATTGGGAGATGTAAAGTTCGATGAGGTAGCGCCAAAATGCAGTTTTATTACACCAGTCCCAGGAGGAGTGGGGCCTATGACGATCGCCTCATTGCTGCAGAATACTCTTAAGGCCGCAAAGAACAATTTTGAGTAAGAGCCAAACTCAATTTCGAAAAATTCGTATTAAGCATTACTAAATTCTTAATAAACACAAATAATATGTTGTCAATTGGCGCACGCGTAAAGCATCCAACTTTTGGAGAAGGTATCATTACCGGAGAAGGAAGTGGAACATGGTTAATATTTTTCCGTGAAGGTGATCAGGAAATATCAAAATCATTTGACAACTACGAGGTACTTGAATTAGGACTTTCGCAAGAAGAAGATGAACCACTTACTTTGGATTTGGTTGAGGAGGCACTCCGAAATGTGTTTGTAGGTCACTCGGATATCCAACACATGGCAGATTTAGGTGAAAGATGGGAGGGTGGAACTGTGACTTTAAAACCTCGCAACCCCGATTTGCAATCGAAGGAAATTCCCTTGGAAACTTTCTGGCATAAAATTGTTATGATGCGCGATCGGTTGCGTGTTTTAGAACAAAATATCAATAGCCATAAGGTACTTAGTGATCAAGATAAAATAAACCTTCAGCAATACATAACGCGATGTTATGGATCTATGACAACCTTCAATATTCTCTTTGCAGATAAAGAAGAACAATTCAGCTCTAAATAATTCTCTTTTTTCTTGATTCATTATTAGCTGCTGAGTACCTTTACTTTAGTTCTTTAAAGAAATTACCCGTGCAGATTATTCGTTTGAAAAACTAACAGCAAACGTATTGGAGCGATCTCGATTTTACCATGCAATGGCGGGCCTCAGGCACTTTTGTGTTTTTGCTTTAGCAAAACAGAGGATTACAGAACATGGACGGTAGCTTCATTTATTTTTATTTTTCGAGTTTTTCTAAACTCTTTCTGCGCGGGTTTTGTTTTTCCCACCCTAATATTTCTTTAATTTTGTGTTTTAATGGAAAAAGTCCATCAAATAGAAAATAGACAATTGGTGAAGGCATTGCCTTTAATGGAAGAGTTTTATACTATCCAGGGTGAAGGCTTTCATACAGGACGACCTGCCTATTTTATTCGGCTAGCTGGCTGCGATGTGGGCTGCGTTTGGTGTGATGTGAAAGAAAGCTGGGATGCTGAAAAGCATGAAGTGGAATGGGTGGATAATATGGTAGGAAAGGCAATTGAATCCGGAAGCGAAATTGCTGTCATTACGGGTGGAGAGCCAGCCATGTACAATTTAGACTATTTGACGAATACTCTGGATAATGCCGGTATGCGCGCACATATTGAAACGTCTGGTGTTTATCAGTTAACAGGAAATTGGCATTGGATTTGCTTCTCACCTAAGAAGTTTAAGAAACCCCATGCAAGCATTTACTCCAATGCCGATGAATTGAAAGTGATAGTTTACAATAAGAGCGATTTTGAATTTGCAGAAGAGCATGCAAACAAAGTTGGAAAAGATTGTAAATTGTTTCTTCAACCGGAATGGGGAAAAATTAATTTAGTATTACCCTTAATAACTGCATATGTCAAGAAAAACCCACAATGGAAAATATCTCTTCAGACCCATAAATACATGGGGATTCCATAGGTTTTTACTTTTCTCTTTTATTTCTCTTATTTCTTTTCAGACTCTTGGCCAAAGTAGTGATGCTAAGAGCAATAAGATCTTTCAAAAAGCCAAAGAGGCATTTAATTCTCGAGACTATGAGAGTGCCGAAAAGCACTTGAGTAAATTGTTGGCTGGAAATGCCAATTATATCGATGCCTATCTTCTGCGTTTTGAAATTGGAATGGAGACGCGCAATAATGCCAAGGCTATAGAATCGCTGCAAAAAGCGGTGGATATCGATGCATCGTATTTTCCTAACGCTCATTATTTTCTAGGTCAATTTGCTATGCTTAGCGGAGAATATGAAAGGGCAATGGATTACTACGGGGATTTTTTGCGTTTTCAGCCTGATTCTAATCATCCTCTTTGGTCACAAGCGAAAGAGGGTCAAGATCGTGCAACCTTCGCAATGAATCTTAAGAAAATGGCAGTTCCCTTCGATCCTAAGAACATGGGGAAAGCGATTAATTCTAGCTTTGATGAATATTATCCTTCTCTCACAGCAGACGACAAAGGACTGTTATATACGCGCAAGTTGGATCACCCCGAGAGAAGAAGGCTTCAAGAGGATTTTTATTTCAGCAGAAAGAATGAGAATTGGGAGAACGCAGAGGCTATTAGAAATCTAAATACTCCCTTCAATGAAGGTGCTCCTACTATATCTAAGGATGGAAACTTGATGATATATACCACTTGTGCGATTAATCAAGACTTGGAGTATACAGGCAGGAAAAAAGGATACGGAAGCTGTGATTTATTTTACTCACAAAAAGTGAATGGTCAATGGACACCTGGAGTAAATATGGGCAAAGCAATAAATTCATGGCATTGGGAATCTCAGCCTTCGTTGTCAGCCAATGGACGTGTTCTGTATTTTATTAGGGGCAATATTTCCAGAGATTATCCGGGACCGAGAAATAAAGACATCTTTTATTCTGAATTGACTGAGGATGGCCAATGGACGAAGGCAATGAAATTGAGCCAAGATATCAATACCACAGGAGACGAATCCTCGGTAATGATACACCCGGACGGAGAGACGTTGTATTTTTCATCTGATGGTCATTTTGGCATGGGTGGAGAAGACATATTTGTTGCTCATCTTAAGAAGGGAGAATGGTCAAAGCCAATAAATTTGGGCTATCCAATAAATACGCACAAAAATGAAAATAGCTTAACTGTGCTTGCTTCAGGTGATGTTGCTCTTTATGCAAGTAATCGGGAAGGGGGATTTGGCGGCTTGGATCTTTATGAATTTCAACTTCCTGAATTTGCCAAGTCAAGACCGGTTACTTATTTCAAAGGGGTGGTTATCGATGAGAAAACAAAAGGGAAAATCGGAGCTCAAGTGCAGATTTATGAATTGGAGTCTGGAGAATTGGTTGCAGAAGCCTATAGCGATCCGCAGACAGGAGAATTTCTAGTCTCATTGCCTACTGAAAAATCATACGCATTAAACGCTTCGGCCTTAGGGTATTTGTTCTATTCTGAGAATTTCGATTACACCAAAGGAAATGAAGAGAAGGCCATCGAGAAAATAGTGCCGATGAAGAAAATCGAAAAAGGTGTTTCTATTGTTTTGGAAAACATATTTTTTGATACCGATAAATCCAATTTAAAAGAAAGTTCATTTGTGGAGTTGAATAAGTTGAAGCAAGTTTTGAATTATTATCCCGAATTGAAAATTCAAATTCAAGGGCATACGGATAATGTGGGAGACGACATATACAATTTGGGATTATCTAAAGAACGGGCCAATTCTGTAATGGTATGGCTCTATGAGCAAGGTATTGAAAAAGGTAGGGTTTCAGCTGAGGGATTTGGGGAATCAAGGCCAATTGCTTCTAACGAAACAGAAGAGGGACGAGCGCAAAACCGAAGAACGGAAGTTATGATTATCGAATAGATTGTCTATTTATTCGACTTTAATAAATCGATGTTCACCGAGATGATTGTTCTTGCCGAAAAGGCGAATAATATATTTTCCAGCTATTAAAGATTGTATATCAATCTGTTGATCGAGTGAACCTTTCAAAATCAATCTGCCATTTGCATCAAATATCTGATAATCTATTAATTCTTGAGTATCAAGGTCAAAATAGAGTAGATCGCTACTCGGGTTTGGATAGATTTTGAAGCTATTTGTGATCTCAAGGAGAGATGTAACGTATTCTTCTTCTGCATTGGCAGGAGCGGTAAAGTCTTCATTCATTTTTACAACCCAAACACTTTTATTTCCAAATCCCCATGAATCGGTTGTGCCCACATGAACAATGCCTCCGTCAGAAGTAGCAAGTGTAGACGTGAAGTCATCGTCCAGGAAATTTCCAAATTCTGTTGAACTTCCTGTTGAAATGAACCAACCTTGATTGCTATACATCCACCAAACGCTTGCAGAGTTGTCCTGAACATAACGCGTTGTGAATACGAAACGATCGTCTTCCAAAGGTGTTATACCTATTACATATCGCGAACGATCACTTTCTGGATCAAATCTTTGCCAAACAATATTGGCATCCGTATCGAACTTCCATCTGCCTGTCTCTACGCTGTCAATTGAATTAGATTTCCAATAGTCATAACCCAAAAGAATTTCTCCAGTTATGTGTGTTTTAATTACACGGCCAATAACGTGTTCTCCTATTTGTTCACTAATATTAAGCAGCTCTGAACCTTGAGGATCGGTTTTCAAAACAACGAGATCTGAATCATTTACAACTGAGTAGCCCGTGAACCACAAATTTCCATCGAGATCTTCTGTCAAATCAAAGAATGTGTCATGACCTTCACCACCGTACCGTTGTTCCCAAATTAAAGATCCATTTTCTGCGTTGATCTTCATAAACAAGGCATCATTTTCACCGTTTGTGTTGGAATAGGTCTCTCCGCAAATAACAATTTCTCCATCTTGACTTTCAATTAGTTCATAGGCAAAATCCCAGTCATCTCCTCCATATCTTTCTTGCCAGTCTACTGTTCCGTTTTGGTTAGTTTTTATGAGGAGAATGTCGTATCCATTGCCATCCGTGTCATTGGTGTAAGCCAATGTGTAGAGGCTTTCATTGCTGTGAAGAATGATGTCTTCTGCCCATTCAATTTGTTGGTTGCCGAAAGTACGTTGCCATTGAAAATTGCCTTGCTTATCAATACCGATAAGTAAAACATCTGTATTTCCTGATCCAAAAGAACTTGTTGCGCCTGCAATTACATATGAACTATCTTCGAGTTGAACGATGGATTCTCCATAGTCGTATTCATTGTTTCCATAGGCTTTGTGAAACGAAATGTCCTGAGCGACAATTGCGCAAGGAAAAAACAATACAAATAGCAAATACTTCATACCATCGCCTTTCTAATTTTTACAAATTGAGTCAGTATTCCCCCCAAATGCTTTAGAGGAAGCATATTTGCACCATCCGATTTCGCTTTTGCAGGGTTAGGATGAGTTTCAATGAATATTCCATCTACGCCAGATGCAATTCCAGCATTTCCAATAGTAGCTATCAATTCAGGACGTCCCCCTGTTACACCTGAAAGTTGATTGGGTTGTTGCAAAGAATGTGTAATGTCTAAGATCGTAGGGGCTATTCTCTTCATAGCAGGAATTCCTCGAAAATCTACAACAAGATCCGAGTATCCAAAAGTTGTTCCTCGTTCGGTGATCCACGCATTTTTATTTCCGGAATCCTGTACTTTTTTGACCGCGAATTGCATGGCTTCAGGAGATAGGAATTGACCTTTTTTGATGTTTACTATTTTCCCCGTTTTGGCTGCAGCAACCAGCAAAGCTGTTTGACGGCATAAGAATGCCGGAATTTGTAGAACGTCTACAAATTCTGCAGCCATTTCAGCCTCTTCAGGAGCATGTATGTCCGTTACAACAGGTACCTTTAATTCCTTTCTTACCTTGGCGAGTATACTTAGTGCTTTTTCATCGCCTATTCCCGTAAATGAGTCAATTCGACTGCGATTTGCTTTTCGGTATGAAGCTTTGAAAATAAATGGGATTCTTAACTTTTTGCAAACCGCCTGGATCTCTTTAGCGGTTTTCATACATATGGCTTCGCTCTCTACAGCACAAGGCCCTGCTAACAAGAAAAAATTCTTTGTATCGCCTTTGATGATTTTTTCTAGATCTTTCAACGTATATCGCGTTTTAGATTGATAAAGATAGACCTTCCCAAGCCATTGTTACTGAAATTATCTATAAAATGATGCGTTCCTATTTTCCAATACCAGCTATAATTTAATTCCCACTCGAGCCAGAAACCAGCTTTGAAATTTTGATAACCTCCTAGCGTGAATTCAGAATTGAATTTCAAATTTCTTCTCGCAAGATAGCCGAGTTGAAAGCGAATGTTGGGAATCATATTCATTCGTGCCCAATAATCCACTTCAAAACCATAAGAAATTCCGCTTTCTCTGAGTGACGATGCATTGAACAAAATACGATAAGGAAGGAATTGGGTATGGCTCTTTTGCTCTGAATTGATATTTATTGAATCTTCTATTGCATTTTGATCTGGAAAGGTGAAACTATCATCTAAAAAATTTCCGATTTCAAACCCATCAAACGTAAAGGATGTATCTAACTGTGTTTCGCTGGTCTTATTCCAATGCATAATTCCAAAATGACTCAGTTCTGCATAAAGTATATTAAGGAATTTTCGCTTTTCACTAGGACGATGAATGAAATAGTATCTTCCATCTAAACTTATGCTTTTTCCATTAAAATCCGTCCAATTATTTTGGTCCACATTTCGGTAGCTTCCATTCCAATTAAAATCGATTGAACTACCATCGGCCGATGTAGAAATGGCAGAGCGATCGAATGAATATTGAATCAAGCGAGTTCCCTTTCCAAGGGCGATATTCAGAAATGAATGTTTTCGTTTATCGTAAATTCCAAATTTCAGTCTTTGGTGATTGAACAGGTTGATTTCGGTCGGACCTGCATTAGCAGATTCATTGATAAAAGGCTGGTTACCAAGAAAAGCCAGTGTCATGAAATCGTCTGAGTGTTTTCCATATAAACTAAATCTCCAGTCAAACCCAACCTTCAGTCCGAAACGCTCTCTTTTTTTTATTGGCTTAACCATTCCAAGATAAGCCTCGTTGTTTTGAATGAAGTTCAAACCAAACGGGTTTTGTAGGGTTTGTCGGTTCAAATTTTCAGTTCGAATTTCTCTGGGTATGAATGAATCAGAAAAAAGGAGATCAATAAATTCATTGTCAAAAACTCCATTTTCGTATTCAATATTTAAATCTACTTGAATAAATGATTTGTACGCGTTGGTATCCGGAGTGAAGATCTGAGCTTCTGCATAGAGGCAGAAAAGCATGAATGAAATCATTACACCTGCTTTCATTCGTTGTCGATTAAATAGTTTCCATTAAAAATGGCGGTCATCTGAATGCTTTGTTCGCTAAAAAGCTTGACAGAATTGAAATCGGGGCTATTGAGAGTAGCTTTGATAATCAAATGTTCTGCGTCTTTAAGCTTTTCAAATTTTTCTTGAATTACAGGCACAATTAGATTCGAATTAACCGATTGTCCAGTTGAAAAGCTTGAACCACTTGAGGCATTGATGAAAGTGTTTTCAAGGAGCGAATCTACTATGCTCATTCCATCATAAATGTGAATTTGGATATTGCCTTCTAAGGGAAATCCATTTTCAATTAAAAGTTCCAAATTACCAGATCTAATATTGTCAATATTGGCGTCCCCAGCTAAATCATAGCTAACCGTGTCTTCTAAGGAGAGCGATTCTGCAGAAAAACACAAGGGAATTTCCGTATTGATTTCAATCCCTAACTCACTGTCGCAATAGATGAAGTCATTTCCTCCAGAAACATTACCCAAAGGATTTAATTCGGCTTCAACGCTGTATTGAATTCTATTCGGGAAATTTTCTATCCAGTCTCTTATGTTTGAGTTGGAATTATCTAGGATGTAGGATTCCTCAAAAGGTATAAATGAAGGAAAGTCAATTGCTCTGTCCAGATTTATCGTGTTGCCAATTATATTATGGTTCAGGGTAACGGAAGAGTTGAATTCTGAGTTTATCGATTCGATATTTTCTATCCGAAACCTGAAATCAGCGCCAATGCCGTTGATCAGTTTTAGGTCGAGAGTCACATTTTCAAAATTTATAGCCCCTGGGTTAATTCCATTGATCAATGTGAGATCAACAGTTTCATTCTCGAGTTCAATGATTTCTGAACCGAAAAATCCAGTTGCATATTCAGTTTGAACATCTAAATAAAAAACCTCAACGATTAGAGTGTCTTGGTTGTTTACTGTCACAGTACTTCCATTAGGGTCCACTATTACATTCAAATCAGAAACTATTGTGTTGAACAGATTACCGTCTTCTCCTGTTAAATCCAATTCGTAACCAGAAATGTCGTATTCTTTGTAAAACGAGCCTGGAATATTTGCGCTTCCAGCAGGTATTGTCTCTTCAACCGAAAATGCTGAACCGTTCAAATTACTTGAAACTACCGTGAAAGTTCCGATCATGTCCTCTTCGACATAACTATTAATAGCTAAGCCAAGCTTGCCGGATTTTATGCGCACCTGCTTTAACTCAACATCTCCAAATTCAATTTCAGTCTCTTCAAAAGGAGTTGGAAAAGTCCCATTAGGTGGAATAGTAAGACTTATAAAAGGAGAGAGAAACTTTTCTACCGTAGATACTTCTTGGATTGTTGCCAACGTGTCTAGATTTAGCTTTAATTCATCTGACTCAATAATCAATGAGATACTTTGGTCCGAATTAATTTGTGTAAGGCTGTCGGGAATTAAATCTTTTAAGTCTATCTCTGCTTGAAACAAAGGTGTAACTACATCAATATCCCATTTAGATTCAAATGCCTTATTGCAGGAAAGGACGACAAGAACTAAAAGGAAAACAAAACTTCTTTGCATTTGCTCAAAAATAAATGATTGATAGGGAGATTGAATATTAATATTTACACTTTATTCTAATCCAATTTTTAATAGTTTTGCTTTAATCAAAGGGATGCCATGAGGGTTTGGTTCTATTCTTCCATTGTATCGGCAATTTTCATGTTTGCCTTATCATTTATTTGTCATGGTTTTGTTTTGGGCGATTTCGAAAACCTTTCAATTACATTAGGGGCACATTTAATTAAGTCTGCTGTCGCTTACTTGCTTCTTGGCTTAATCATGGTTGTGGTGTTCAATAAGTTTAAGAATCGATTAGCACATAAGTATTTTGGGCTATTCGTAGGTGTTATAATTGGCTTATTGTTCTATTCGTTTATTTTAATTTTTGGAGATTCATTTATGAATAGTTTCATCTATCATAGTTTCGAAAAGAACCATATTTTATTCGATTATAGCTGGCAAATGGTTGAACAGGGTTTAGGAGGGTTGATCGCTGCTAGGGCTATTTTGTTTTTTGGTTCCTGGAAAAAGTCAATTTAATAGTCATAGTGATCATTCCACTTGTGTTGCAATTTCTCACGCCATCGTTTCTCTTTGGGATTATCTCCTGGTTCATATAGCTTTTGTTTTGAAAGATTTTCTGGAAGATAATTCTCTTTGACAAAGCTATTGTCGTAGGCGTGGGCATATTTATAATCTTTGCCATAGCCCAGTTCTTTCATCAACTGAGTTGGTGCATTTCTCAATTTTAAGGGAACGCTTAAATCACCGGTGTCTTTTACTACTTGTTGAGCCTTATTGATTGCTTCATAAGCACTATTGCTTTTATCTGAACAAGCGAGGTATATCGCACACTGCGACAGTATTATTCTGGATTCTGGCCATCCAACAAATTGAACAGCTTCGAAAGTGCTATTAGCCAAAGCTAAAGCAGAAGGATTTGCATTTCCAATATCTTCACTTGCCAGAATAATAAGCCTTCTCGCAATAAATTTTGGATCTTCTCCGCCTTCAATCATTCGGGCCAAATAATATACCGCTGCGTTTGGATCACTTCCTCTGATGCTTTTTATAAATGCTGAAATGATATCGTAGTGCTGTTCACCATTTTTATCGTAAAGGGATAAATTCTTACCAATAACTTTTGCGGTAAGCTCATTATCCACAATAATGGGTTCTTCAATAGTGGAAAGTATTTCAAGGGCATTCAATAATTTTCTTGCATCTCCTCCAGAAATTTTAATCAATTCTTCATACTCTTTGATTTTGATATTTTTTGATTTTAAGAAGTCATCTTGCTTAAGAGCACGTTCAACAACTTCCTTCAGCAAATCTTTAGTCAAGGATTCCAGCACGAATACTTGACATCTCGACAAAAGAGCTGAGTTTACTTCAAAAGATGGATTCTCAGTAGTAGCGCCAATTAATGTTATGGTTCCACTTTCAACTGCACCAAGTAAGGAATCTTGTTGAGATTTCGAAAAGCGATGAATTTCGTCAATGAATAAGATGGCATTGTTGTTTCCGAAGAGTCCTTGGTTTTTGACTTTCTCTATAATTTCTCTTATTTCCTTAACACCTGAATTTATCGCACTTATTTTATAGAAGGGGCGATCGAGAGAGCTTGAGATGATTCGCGCCAATGTCGTTTTTCCTACACCTGGAGGACCCCATAAAATAATGGACGGAATGAATCCAGCATCCAAGGCTTTTCTCAGGTTGGAATGAGGACCTATGACATGTTCTTGTCCAATGTACTCATCAATATGCTCAGGTCGCATGCGTTCAGCAAGAGGTATGTTATGCATAGAGTTTTTCTTTCTGAGTTCGTGTTCTTTTCCATCTTCGATGACTCCACAGCCAGTACTCGGGTTGCTGGAGAATATCTCTTTCTAACTCGCGAGTGCTTTCGACAGAAATTTGACCCAAGTTAAAGTCCACTGGATCATCGCAAATCAAACGGTATTCCATAGAGTAAAACCCTCTTTTTATTTTGTCAATAAAACAATAAACAACGGGTAAATTCAGTTTAGAAGCCAATTTCTCTGCACCAAATGGCACAGCAGTCTCTTGGTTGAGAAAGGTGGTCCAAATTCCAGTTCCTTTTTTTGGGGCTTGATCATTTCCAAAAATTATAACTGATCCTTTTGCGGGAAATTTTTCAAAGAGTTCTTTGTATT
>JBCCIF010000066.1:0-15833 GCA_039028335.1 Bacteroidota bacterium | reverse complement strand
TCTCTATATTCACTCGCACGAGAAGAGAAAAATCAAACAGTACTTTATTCACCCTCTTGAGAAGGACATCAAAATTCGAATTGACCTGTCTCATTTGTCTAAAGGCAATTATACCGCGGAGTTCGTTGTTGAAGAATTCAAGAAAACGCAAAACATTGTTATTCAATAAGGAGATGACATGCTAGATCGATTGGCCGTCTATTCCAAAAAGTTTTGGACCCTGTCGATTTGCTACTTTTTCTTTATGATCAGTTTCAATATGCTGGTCCCCGAGTTGGATGAATTCCTGACCGACTTAGGAGGTAAAAATTATTTGGGATGGATACTCGGTATTTTTGCTTTTTCCTCACTGATATGCCGACCACTAAGCGGAAAGCTAACCGATACAATTGGGCGCGTGCCTATCATCATATTAGGAAGTGGTCTCAATTTAATCTTTAGCGTCTTTTATTTATTTGTGGTGAATGTACCACAGTTTCTTTGGTTGCGTTTCGGTCACGGAATAAGTGCCGGTTTTCAACCCACCGGACTCATGGCCTATTTGGCCGATATCATTCCTCAAAAATACAGAGGCGAAGCCATGGGCCTCATAGGCGTATTTATCAGCTCTGGAATAGCACTTGGCCAACCTTTGGGAAGTGAAATTGCCAATAATTTTGGCACAGATGCTTTATTCTATACGGGAATTGCTTTCGCAATTATCGCATTTTTCATGGTCTTGTTTTTAAAAGAAACATTAGAAGAGCGACAGAAATTTCAATTTAAACTGCTGAAAATTTCGCGAAGCGACTTGTTCGATTTTGATGTCTTCTACCCATTCTTACTTATGTTCTTCATCGCATTCATGTATGGCGATTTTCTGACGATCATACCCGATTACAGTTCCTATTTGGGCATAGAGAACCAAGGACTGTTCTTCAGCTATTTTGTATTTGCATCCATCATTGTTCGCTTTTTCTTTGGAGCAGTCTCCGACAGAATAGGACGTATAAAGAGTTTAAAAATTGGGGCTATTTTCACAATCATCGGAATGATTGGATTTCTGTTTGTGACAGAAAAAATACTGTTCTTCACTGTTGGCACAGTACTGGGAATTGGCGCAGGTATTATCTCTCCTACACTTATTGCATTTACGGTTGACCTTTCAAAAGCACAAAACAGAGGAAAAGCCATGTCGACCTATTTCATTGGCCTTGAAGGAGGAATAGCCGTGGGCGCATTTCTAACGGGATACCTCTATAATAATAACCTGGAGAATATTCAGACTCCCATCTATCTGGCCTTTGCTGCAGCCTGCATAGGACTGCTTTTATTGTTCAGTTCTAGTCTATTTGGCATACGGCAAACAGACTAGTGTGCAAAATTGAATTCTCAGCAAGAAAGGCCGCTATCTAATGAATGTACATTTGATCCGTGACTTTAGTATAAAACTTCGTCATAAGATCAAAGCAACCGATAAAATTGAAAGAAGCTTCAGATGAAGACATAGTTCGGAAAATTTTAGACAGTGGAGAACACGAAGTGTTTGGATTATTGTACGATCGCTACTCGGATAAAGTGTATGGCAAATGTTTGTCATTTGTCAAGAACTCGGAAATAGCCAGAGACCTCTTGCACGACATCTTTTTGAAGTGTTTCATGAACCTGAGTAATTTTAGTTTCAGATCCAAATTTTCCACCTGGTTGTACAGCATCACATACAACTATTGTGTCGACTTTATTCGCAAAAAGAGAAAGGAAAAGGCCATTGACTGGGATAAATTCCCGGAAATAGCCGACTCGAATGAAATCCTTGTAGAGAAGGAATTATTGGCCTTGAGGGCAGAGCGCTTGAAACGAGTTTTAGAAGAAGTAAAACCAGAAATTAAGATGATGCTTTTGATGAAATACCAGGATAATATGTCGATCAAAGACATTATGGAATCAACCGGCTTAGGGGAAAGCGCAATCAAGATGCGACTGAAGAGATCGAAAGAAAAGGCATTAGAGAAATATAAAGAGCTGTACCAGGATGAGTAATAATGTATTTCATATCATCGAGCCCAACGAGAGTGCTCCAGAGAATTCGAAAGAGGAATTGATGACAAGTGTAAAGTCCATTGTATTGGTCTTGCGTTTTGTTCAACTGTTCTTAGGAGATTATTCAAACGTATTGCTCGACAAATTCAAATCAGACAAACACCTAGAAGATACCAATAATCAAGAAAATGGTTAAGTTAAAAGATAGCATATTCGCTGCATTTCAAAACTTATGGGACATACTCATGAGTTTTTTACCCAAGTTTATTGTCGCACTAATTATCGTTTTGGTCGGTTGGCTATTTGCTTGGCTCATGCGATTCATCATCAAGCGCATTTTAAAGGCGATAAAATTGGATGAACTTTCCGATAGAATAAAGCTGTCTGAGGTATTGGGCAATATCGGGCTTCGCTCCCCTCTATCTAAAATCATCGCCAGCATCGTCTATTGGATTATTCTGATGGTATTCATTATTGTCGCAACTGATTATTTAAATGTCGAAGCCATTTCCTCTGGGATCAAGAGTCTCATCGCATATGTACCGACAATCATTACCGCTCTAGTGGTCTTCTTAATTGGGATGTTGATTGCCACATTGGTCAAGAAAGGGGTCTATTCGGTTACCAATTCTATTGGACTTTCTGGCGCTCAAGCCATTAGTAATATAGTCTATTACCTTCTTTTGGTATTGGTAGCCATAACAGCCATGAATCAAGCGGGTATAGAAACCGATTTAATCACCACCTATTTAATTATGATCATGGGCTCAATGCTTATCGCCTTCGCAGTCGCCTATGGCATTGCATCAAAAGATATTGTCAGCAATATTCTAAGCAGTTACTATGGCAAAGCCAAATTTGAAGTAGGTGCCAAAATTAAAATAGGCGAAATAACCGGGACAATAGAAAAGGTTGACAACATGAGTGTCATTATCAAAGACGGTGACAAGAAAATCGTACTTCCGTCAAAAAGACTTTTAAATGAAAAAGTAGAAATCATAAACTAATATTCAAAGGAACAACATGAATCAAGATGAATTAGAAGCAGGTGCAGCAGCCACTGAAGGTGTTGCAGAACAAGGGATGAACTTTATAGATCAAATCAAGGCCGATCCCATTGGAACCATTGTCGAATACGGACTTCCCTTATTAAAGGCCATTGCGGTCCTTTTAATCGGACTTTGGGTTATCAAAAGAATTGTAGGTCTATTTAAAAAAGTCATGGAAAAGAGAGGCGTGGATGAATCTCTTCGCCCTTTCTTAGGCAGCTTGGTTGGGACCTTGCTGAAAGTACTGCTCATTATTACCGTTTTAGGCCTATTTGGCGTGCCGATGACCTCATTTATCGCCATACTTGGTGCTGCCGGCCTCGCAGTTGGGATGGCCTTATCGGGGACTTTACAAAATTTTGCAGGAGGGGTAATGCTCCTCATCTTCAAACCTTTCAAGGTAGGTGACTTAATAAGTGCTATGGGACATACAGGACATGTCAAAGAAATTCAAATCTTTGTCACAAAGCTTTTGACCCCAGAAAACAAAACAGTCATACTCCCCAATGGTCCATTGTCCAATGGCGACATGGTGAATTTTTCTGAGCAAGGTAAGATCAGAGTTGACTTGACGATGGGTATAGGATATGGAGATGATATCAATAAAGCAAAAGAAGCATTAATGACCGTTATGAACAATCACCCTAAAGTATTGAATGATCCAGCTCCTTTTGTTGGTGTCGTTGAACTGGGTGATAGCAGCGTGAATTTAGCGGTTCGTCCACATACAAATCCAGAAGACTATTGGGATGTTTATTTTGATATCTATCAAGCAGGGAAAGAAGCCCTTGATGCGGCAGGTGTTGAAATTCCATTCCCGCAAATGGACGTACATCAAAAATCTTAAGTAATAAATCAAATTGAAATTATAGTAGAATATGAAAAAAATAAGTAGTGTGTTGATTGCCACTTTGCTGACAATCAGTGGTTTCAGTCAGCTATCAAACAATCCTTCTTATCAAATTTTAAATATGGAGGAGTTCGCGCTGGCCGAAGATGAATTGCAAGAACCGCAAGATACGGTATGGTGGACTGGAGGACTTTTTTCCTTTAATTTCAGTCAAGTCAGTTTTAGTAATTGGGCAGCTGGTGGTGTAAATTCCATCTCTGGTGTTGCCATGGCGAATTTCTATGCCAACATGAAAAAAGGGAAAAGCAAATGGGACAATTCCTTGAACCTGGCTTACGGTTTGTTGGATCAAAAAAACCTCGATGTCGTAAAGACGGATGATGTCATTAACCTACTTTCAAACTACGGTTATCAGGCATGGAATGAAAAGTGGTATTACTCAGCTTTTGCTGAATTCAGATCACAATTTGCAGAGGGGTTGGATCCGGATACCAGATCGCGAATTTCAGACTTTATGTCGCCAGGTTATATTACGGCCGGTTTAGGTATTGAAAACAAACCCAATGAGAACTTATCTTTTTTCATTTCTCCTGTTACGGCAAAATGGACCATTGTCAATGATCAGGACTTGGCTGATGTCGGGGCTTTTGGTGTCGCACCGGGTAATCCAATTTTGGACGGTTCTGGCGTTCCTACAGGACAATTCGAACCGGGCACAGGTGAGAAAGTACGTTCTGAATTCGGTGCCTATTTCAGAGGGCGTTTTCAAGATGAATTGATGGAAAATGTAACTTTCGTAACGAATTTGAACCTGTTTCAGAACTTTGAGACGCCAACGAGAATCGATATTAACTGGGACGCTTTACTTGGATTCAAAGTGAATAAATACATCTCCTGTACTTTAGGTGCAGCTGCTATTTACGATCATGATGTTTTGATTCTAAAAGATGCAGATGATGCGAATGCTACGCCCTACAACGGAAGAGCTGTTCAATTTAAGGAAGTATTTAATCTAGGATTCTTATACAATTTTTAATAAATTTAGTCCGTATTAAATGGAATTACAGAAAAATATGAAAAAGATTATAGGAATTTCACTTCTTGCGCTTGGATTATGCTTCAATGCTACAGCTCAAGATAAAGCAATGGAAAAACAAACCAGAGCTCAGGTACAAGCTGAAAGAATGGCCAAGGAATTAAACCTTACGCCAGCTCAAGTTGAGAAAAAAGCTGCTATTGATGCAGAAACGCAAGAGAAGTATCAAGAGATCAACAAACTTCGTCAAGAAGTGATGGATATGAGAGCAGGACTTCCTCAGGATGCTACTGCAGAGCAGAGAGAAGAAGTAACGAACATGATGAAGGAGTTGAGAGAAAAGCAAATGATGGTCAGAAATGAAGCAAATCAAAAATTTGAGTCAATTCTTACTGATGAGCAGAAAAAGAAATACAAGGAGATGCGCACGGTTCAAAAGCCAAAAGCTAAAATGACTCCTGCACCAGGAAAATAAATTCCTGAAAAATAATTCGAGAGAAGGCGTTGATTTCATCAACGCCTTTTTTTATTTGCATTATGAAGACCTATTTCCAATCCAATAAAGAGCACTGGAACAAGAGAGTGAGCATACACTTGAAAAGTGACATGTACGGCCAATCCTCTTTCCTAGAAGGAAGAAATTCATTGAATCATCCAGAATTAAAGCATTTTGGAGATGTGAAAGGAAAAGACATTCTTCACCTTCAATGTCATTTTGGGCAAGACAGTCTTTCACTTCAAAGAATGGGTGCCCAGGTGACCGGATTAGATTTTTCCTCAGAAGCTATTGCCAAGGCAAGAGAATTTAACAAAGAGCTCAATTTAAATGCGCAATTTGTAGAAGCCAATGTCATGGAAGCTGAGCAACAAGTCTCCGGTAAATTTGATTGGGTCTTTACTTCTTACGGAACCATCGTATGGATACCTCGTTTGGCGCATTGGGCCAAGAATATTGCTCATTTTCTGAAGGAAGGTGGAGAATTCCTAATGGTCGACTTTCATCCTGTGATGTACATGTTGGATGATGATTACAGCGAATTTGGCTATCCCTATTTCACCCGAGAAGAACCTTTTGCAGACAACATTAGCGAGACTTATACCGAAAACAAAGAAGGTTTAAGCGGTACAGAATACTTCTGGAATCATCCAACCAGCTCGATTTTTACTGCTCTGCTCAATGCCGGTCTAGAACTGAAGGCCTATGAGGAATTTCCCTATTCCTGCTACAAGTGTTTTCCTCATATGGAAAAGATTTCTGATGAACATTATCAGTTCACTAAACATAAAGGAAATATTCCCTACATGTATCTCATGCGATGGCAAAAAAAATCCCTCTGACAAAGCCAAAGGGATTCTAAGTTTAGTAAGTGTAGTAATCTATTGATTGACCACTATAGTCAGATATTTACTTGCATTCCAAAATTTTTCTTTGTCGTGAATAACCAATTCGGTGATGACATGCTCTTCGTTCATTTCGATATAGTAGGAATCTTCGTCATGCGGTGTAATGATCTCTAATTTCTTCGCATTGATAGGGATGCGTTTTAGATCGCGCAGATCAACTTCGGTAAAATGATTCTTGCTGAAGCCATCTTTCAGGTCTTTATTGCCTCCTACGCCAAGGATTCCGCCTTTCTTCTGCACCACACCTTTGCCTTTTAATTCCTTATAGGTCCCGCAGGTGAAATAAACCCGATTCATTTCATCGGTCAAAATTTCATTGCTCACGACAGCAATATCCAATTCATCACTCAACTGCGCATAAGCCGCATCCCAATCGATCAATTGCTCTTTCATGTTTAAAATCTCTTTATCGCGTTCTTGCAAGTTCTCTTTTAATGAAGTTAGGAGCAAGCGCAATTCTTCATTCTTCGCATTTCTTCGATTCAGGTTCTTCTCGAGATCTTTGATGTCCCATTTACTATCTTCAATCAATTGATGCAATAATTCAATGTCTTCGATAATGGAAGCTTTAAGGTCCATAGGACTCTCCATACCGCTATGAGCAGTTAGAATTAATCCCTGTTGGCTTTTGGCATCATCCAAATTCTCTCTGATATCCTTAATGGATTTCATCAATTCAGAAATCTGGGCATTCTTACTTTGAATAGAGGTTAGTAATTGCTCGTTGGTGTTCTTAATCTCCTCGGTATGCTGATCGGTATGCGAACAAGCAAATAGAAATAAAGACAAGATAAAGGCTGCTGCGTATTTCATGGATTCAAAATTTAATTATACATCAGATTAACACTTTAAGAACTGTGATTTACCTTATCCAGTATTTTTTAAAAGGAGAAAATTCCGTTTTTCACATTTTTTTGCAAAAAGCCAAATCCGATTAAGCCTGGCTTTGTTCGTATATCAACTGACCTGAAGAGCAATTGAGGCAATAAATATGTAATTTTGGCTTTATTTTTGACAAATGTCTCTTATGAAGATATGCTGGTCCTTACTTTTGGTTTTTGGTATGGTATGCGCTGCGCAAGCGCAAGACAAATCGCTGGATGGACTTTCCGGTAAGGCCAAAGCCAAAGCATTAAAACAGGAAGAAAAAGCCGCGAAGAAGGATGTCGAATTCCAAGCCTTGATGAGCGAGGCACATGACCTCTTTAGCTCTCATCAATTCGATGAGGCATTGGCATTGTATGAAAGAGCGCACGAAAGAAGACCTTTGAATCAATTTCCTAAAGTGAAAATGGAAGACGTTAAATTGGCATTGGCCAATTACGTTGAGCCCGAAGAGGAAGAAGAAAAACAGCCAGAACAAACAGCGCTCCCCCCACCCATAAGTCAGCCCGAAGATCAAGAAGAACGGGTACAAAAAGCCTATGAAAAAGAGTTGGAAAGAGCCAATGCAGATGTTGATCCTCAAGTCAATTTGCCTCCACCACCCGTTGAAGATAAGCAAGAAGCACCGAAGACCATGACCGTGAAGAGCGAGCGACCTGAAGTCATGACTGTCGAAGAATTGCGCACATCTTTAGGAGAAGAATACGAAGATGGCGTGCATGAAAAGACCTTTGAAGAAGGAAAGAAGGTCATTACCGAGCGCATCGTGGTGAAAGATGGCAAAGGTGACTTCTATAGAAAAGTAGTCCAGCCTTGGGGACAGACCTATTATTTCAAAAATTACAAGTCCGCTTCACAATATACTTGGGATCAATCGTATAAATAATACTCAGTCCAGGATCAGACCGTATTGAACACCTGCTTTGATCTCGACATCCAATGCGTTTTCTAATGGGGGTTTCGGACAGGAATATTTGTCATTGTATGCACAATAGGGATTATAGCAGCCATTGAAATCCAAAAGTATTTCTGTCGCATTCTCATCCGGAATTTCAATATCGATATAACGACCTCCTCCATAACTTTCTATGCCATTGGTTTCATCTAGAAAAGGAATAAAAAGCAGATTCCCGTATTCGGGATGCCCGATAAATGCTTGGTTGCGGTAGGCCGCCAATTGTTGCTCTACCCCATCAATGGTGAACTTCAGATTCATGTATTTGCGATAAACGGGTAAGCGATCTGTACTGGTCACCATTTCAAAAGGCTTGGCCTCTGGTGTGCGTTCAATCTGCGCTTTCACCTTAAAGGCCTCATTAGCCGGATAAAATTTCAAGGATTTGAACTTCGCCAAGTCTTCCTTTTTCAAAGGAGATTTCTCTGCATCCGCATACTGCTCATTGAGCTCTATGTGTTTGGGATGGCTCAATTCCGGCAAGTCGACTTGCGCTTTTTTGGGATTACAGGCAAAGATGAAAAAGAAGACCAACAAGCAACAAATCGTTCTCATGCAATTAAAATTTCTTCAAATTAATGAATATTTGTTTTTTTGTTCATCGAGAAGCAATCTATTTGGCTTTTGATTATTCAGAAATAGCGCCCTACAAAGACGAAGATGTCACTGGGATGATGGACAAACTCAAAGAAGACCGAGCCTTTCGCGAGGTTCTTTCCTTTGATCAAACTGGCCGATCTTTTGACGAGTGGATGGTACTTTTGAGCGAGGTACAAAGCATTCACGATTTTCAATCGAAGGTCTCGCGCCCCTTTGTGAAAGGTTTATTGGATAAGACCAGCACAGGGATTACCCATAACGGTCTGGATCGATTGAGCAATGACAAAAAAAACTTGTTCATCGCCAATCACCGCGATATCATTTTGGATTCGGCTATCCTCAATATTGCCATGACAGAGGCCAATCTACAGACCTGTGAAACAGCCATTGGTGATAATCTTTTGACATCTGAGATTGTGCATGATCTGACCAAGCTCAATAAAAATTTTACCGTCATCAGAAGTGCTGGTCCTCGTGAAATGTACAAGCACTCTTTGATCTTATCGAATTACATTCGCGATAAGGTGACGAAGAACGAAAGCTCAATTTGGTTGGCTCAGCGAGAAGGACGTGCCAAGGATGGCAATGACCGCACCCAACAAGGGCTTTTGAAAATGCTGCACCTCTCTGCAAGTGATCTCAGCTTTAGTGAAGGCTTTGAAGCATTAAAGATTCGTCCCCTTTCGGTTTCTTATGAATACGATCCCTGCGATCGATTCAAGATCGAAGAATTGCTGACGACCGAAAGAGGAAACAAATACGAAAAACGACCTGAAGAAGACCTGCAGAACATCATTGCGGGTATGAATGGCTTCAAAGGGGGCATCCATTTGAGCATACAAGAGAACATCAGCGATCAATTTCCGCATTTGAAGGAAACGGACAATGTCAATGAAAAAACCAATCGCTTAGCAGCGATCATAGACAGGTCGATCTTCCGCTCGTATAAACTGTTTGAAAACAATTATATCGCTTACGATATGCTTTATGGACTCACTGAATACTGCAAGCAGTACAGCAAAGAGAAAAAAGAAGAGTTCGAAGCCTATATCGCTAAGACGACTGAAGACAAGCCCTACGAAATCAAGAAATTGCTCATTCGCAAATACGCCTATCCTTTGATCAATTGGAATTCAGCGTCCCAGTAGAGAATCCTCTTCTGCCTTTTCATCAATGAACCAACTCTTGTATCTGTTCGTGATAACAGGATCTACCTTAATAGGCTTAACTCTCAGACTATCCCTAATCCAGAGCGAATCCGATGAAAAGCCCGTAGAATCCTCCGCATATTCATGGATATCATAAGATCTTCCACCTTCAAATTGGACGCCCCAATTACAAGATAACAGTACTAAAACGAAGAAGAGCAGCGCTGCCTTAAGAAGCTTCACTCCCCCAGCCCAATAAGTCGTCCATGGTGTTCTTACTCACTGCATGATAATTAGGACGGGCCTTATCGTAAATACTCTTGGCCAATTCCAATTCGTTATGGTCTTTCATAGCCGAATAAAGAGGTGTCAAGAACTTTCGTCTTCCTACGGTCACCAAGAACTCTTCCATAGCGGGATAGGCCTTGTCATAGCCCGATTCAACTGCTTTCTGATACCAAACGCATTGCACTTCGGCATTGGTTGAATTGGTCAAATCAAATTCGATATCGATCACCGACATTTGCTCTTGACTCAGGCCTTCGAGACCGCGAATAAAATGCAGCTTTTCATGGGTTGAATAGGTCGCATAGGGAATGGCATTGACCTCACCGCCCGATAACCAAGCCGCTCTGTGTCCATCAACTTTCTCGAAAAGATCAGATTCGATTTCTACCAAATTAGAAGGTAAACCAGGACTGTATACCCAATCTTGCACATTAACTTCCCTGCCAAAAGGCTTCACAATGTTTTTGTCCATGTATTCAAGGAAAGCCTCTGTTGTTGTGGTCTTGAATGCAAACTCATTAAAGTACTTGGTCAAGAATTTATCAAAGGCCTCACGACCATAAGTATGCTCGAGCATACGCAGGAAATGATGTCCCTTTTCATAAGGGATACTGGTCAAGCCATCATCGGGATTGCGTCCTTCCAGATCCAATTTGAGATGGGTCAATCCCGGCTCAAGCGATTGGGCCTCATGCTTCAATTCATCGCAACCTAAGCTCCGGATCATATTCGTATAATCATTCCCGTAAAGGGCTTCCATGATGCGGTATTCAAAATAAACCGTAAAGCCTTCGTTCAACCAGAAATCATTCCATGTGGCGTTGGTTACGAGGTTTCCGCTCCAGCTATGCGCCAGCTCATGGGCAATCAAACTGGTCAAAGAGCGATCTCCTGCAATGATGGTAGGTGTAGCAAAGGTCAAACGCGGATTCTCCATTCCTCCAAAAGGAAAAGAAGGCGGCAAGAACAATACATCGTACTGATCCCATCTATAGGGTCCATAGAGCTCTTCTGCCGACTCGAGCATCTTTTGCATATCTGCCAATTCATAGGCGCCTTTTTCAATCACTTCAGGTTCTGCATAGACTCCTGTACGCTCCCCTATTTTTTCAAAAACCAAATCACCTACGGCCAATGCCATGAGGTAAGCCGGAATGGGTTGTTCCATTTTGAATTCATAAACCCCTTCTGCATTCTTTTCGGTGGGGTTGCTGGCACTCATCAAGGCCAAAAGCTCATTGGGCACTTTTACGCGTGCATCATAGGTATAACGCACACCTGGAGAATCTTGACAAGGCAACCATGTTCGTGCCAAGATGGCCTGACTCTGTGTAAACAAGAAAGGATGCTTCTTGCCCGTTGTTTGTTCCTTAGGCTGCCATTGCACGGCCTCTGCACCCGGATCGGTCGCATAAGTGATGGAGACCTTGCGCGTACCTTTAGTGATGGGAATTTCTAAGGAAGAACCGAAGTACTCCTTGGCATCGCTCAAGCTGAATTTCACTTCATCGCGGTCGTTCAATACAATTTTTTGAATGTCCAGGTTATTGACATCCAAGATGATCTTATCCGTCTCCGAATTTTGGACAATATCATAATGGGCTGTGCCCGATATGATTTTGGTATCAAAGTCTACCTCTACATCCAGAAATAGATGGGTCACAGCCGCTTCTTCGGGCAATGAATAACTGTGCGGGTCGTTCACATAGGTCATTTTAGGGCTTTCTTTGGCATTTTTCTCGGCCTCCTCCATATTTTGAGGGTTACAGGCCATAAGAAGAATAAGGAATAGGGTCAATAGGCTTGAGCTCTTCATAAAGATGATTTGCTCACGAATATATTGCTTCTGAATTAAACCCGTTTCTAAAGCTGAAATTTTAATGGAAATTCCTCTACCCGTCAAACAGCTAAAAGCTCATATAGGAAGATTATAATTTTTGAAAACCGACTGAATTAAAGTGCCAATGACCTGTTAATATTCCAGCCTAGGGCTGGCCGGTACTGAATTTTTGATCTTGATTTTTCGTCAAATCATCGCCAAGTTGCCCTTAAGTTCATCCTTGACTTTATTGAGTACTTCTTGAAAGTTTTTCTTCTTCTCTATATCCTCTTTCGAAAGGCTGGCCTTTTCTTTGGGAATGTATTTCTTCTTCGACATCATGCAAAATTAGGGTTTGTAAAAACCGTGCCAGGGCATGAACATTGTCTTCAAAATTCTTGCGTTCCGAATATATAATGATGCAGAGCAGGTTTCGTTACACATAAATTTAAGGCTTTTGCTCAATTTTTAAAGTTGTATTCTTTTAAAATATTGGATTTCAATTTTTTCAGGGCCCGAAAGACCTTGATTTTGGCATTGGCTTCGGTCATTCCTGTGATCTGGGCAATCTCTTTATAGGAGCGTTTGTCCATATAGCGCAACTCGATGAGCTTGACCAATTCGGGTTTGAGGATATTGAAGCTTTGCACCACCGATTCCCATTTGAGCTCAAAAACGATCTTCTCTTCGATTTCGTCTTTGAATTCGGGCAAGAGAAATGCCAAATCTTCTGGACCGTAGTATATCTCGCGCTGACGGGCCGATTTGCGAAAAAAGGTATTGACTTCGTTGTAGGCGATACGGAAGAGCCATGAAGAAAAAGGATAGCCTTTGTATTCAAATTTGTGCAGGTTGAGCATTACTTTGATAAAAATCTCCTGCGTAACATCTGCACTTTGGTCGAGGTTATTCATTCTACGCTGAACGAAGCGAAAGACCTCTTCAAAGTATTTCTCATAAATGGGCTCGAAGTTTTTGGGGTCTTCGACCGCCAATTTAATGAGAGCCAGTTCTTCTTTTATGCCAGTTTCTGTAACCAAGTTCTCTTTGGTGGTTTCAAATTGTATGGATATAAAAAGGCAATCGGATGATTTTATTGTGTGAAGGGTCAGGAAGATTGTTTTTTTGGTTGAATGATTGAATTGGGAAATAAGCCTAAAAGCCTATATTTAAAGCAAGAAAAACAAGCAGAAGAGAAGTATTCTATGTAAGTGATTATAAACGCTTACAAACATTTATTTCGTGTTAAATAGCTTTGATTTCTGCAATTCTATAAATTGAATAAAAAAAGATATAGTGGAAATAAAATGCATTAATGCATTTTATCCGGATGTTACCTGCAAGCAACAATCGATGACTGACATTATTGAACAATTTTTCCACTCTTATTGGGAACCTGGAATGAAGATGGTGCATACGGATAAGGTTCCGAAAGAAATGATGCACTCTAACATCGATGAAGATGGTTGGTATGAATGGAAACTCTTACCCGGAACACTTACAGTTGAAGACTACATGAAAATAGAATCTTACTATAAGGTGATTTTGCCAGAGAGTTTCATTGAATGGCATAGGAGATATTTTTTTGAGGACGGAGACTGCTCTATCATCAGACTTCCCTCTTCTTTACCCACCCGACCATTGGAAAAATTAAGGGCCAATCTGGACTGGCACATCCCAGAACAATTGATTCCCATGGGCCTCATTCCTTTTGCAGACGAAGGAAACGATGCAGGTACATTGGTATTTGATACAAGAGGAGTCTCAGGGAGAACCGATTTTCCAATCCGTGTATACGATCATGAGTACCAGGGAGACTTAGCTGGACTATCCGATGTAGTTTTCTCTTCTTTCAACAAGCTATTAGAGTGTTTAACTCAATTTTTGAATGGGACGAAGGTTCAAAAAAGCTTTGAAGCAATACCAGACTTTTTTTCCATTGACCCGGCTGGGGCAGGTTCAACGGGAAAATCATATTGGAGAAGATGGACGGAAATGGAAAAGGCAAACTTTGAAGAATTTGGATATTAGAATAAATTTAAAAGGCTGGCAGGTAACAAAAGCTAAAAACACATTAAAAACGTGTTTTAGCCGCGGTCGTTGTGGCACATTAAATAAAATGACAAATGGGACTTTCAAATAGCATAATTGCAATCAAGGGCGACCATCTAGACAAGACCGCTCAAATTTTCGAGATATTTGGCTACGTTGACCGTAACAATGACAAGCAATACGACAATTGGGAGCCGACAGCGACCTACTTGTTTGAAAACTACTTTGACTTGGCTCACCAAAGCATTGCCATTAGAGGTATTTGGACAAACAATGGCTGGACAATCATTTGCGACCCTGAAATGGTTGACACCATAGAGGATGACAAAATCTGCCAACTATCAAGCGACCTGGACACACCCATTATAACTTTCATGGTGCAAAGTACCTCTGGTTCATATTGGTTCGCCACATATGACAAGACCAAACAAAGACACTTTTTTGCGGTGGATGGACAAATTGCAGAGAACATTGGCGACCCCTTACCAGAGGAAAAAGGACTAAACATCAATGAGAGCATCTTCATTGACGACATAATCAACTTGGCAAACAAGTTTGGGGTTGACTTTGAGGTAAGCGACACACAGACAACATTTACGGTAAAGGAGTTGGGTTACAGTGACCAAATGCAAGATGAACTTAACCAAGCGACACAGCCAACCCAACCCGACAAACGAGAGACACCAAGCATCCAAGTGGACAAAGAGGAGAAAGCAAAGAAACCTTGGTGGAAATTCTAAAAATGAAAAAAGAAAACGTGCCACAACACTGTGTAAAAATGCATTAAAACGCATATTACACTAAACGTTGTAATGCATTACCAAAATCGTAAATATGAAATTTAAATACACTGAAATAGAAGATGCTTATTTGGAGGTTAAAAAATTTCTTGAACACGCTTCTGGAGAGAAAATAAATAGCCTGAATACTAAAATTGTTGATGACTTAAAATTATGGGGAGATGACAATTATTTCTTACTGATTGAATTTGTTGAAAAATATAACCTGAATTTTGAAAAATTCGAATATGATAAACATTTCGATTCTGAGGGAGAATTCATCGGGTTCAAAAACCTGATTCTAGGACTTTTAAAATTGCCATTATTGATAATAAACAGCTTGATTATAAAATTTATTTCATTCAATACATATTACCAAATTGATAATATTCTCTATGATAAAACAAATAAGAAAAAGGATTTGACATTTGGTGACTTAATTTCAAGCAAACTAAAAGGTGAGTTTTGTCTTAGAAATGAATGTAGAATAGAACTTGCAAAATAAACGCATTACAACACGGTGTATAAAAAATAGTTAATAAGTGATAAACCAAAAGGTTCGTACATATTTACAAGGATCGCCAAATTTTTAATTTGGTTTTAAAAAAGGGAAGAATTAAAAACAAAATATAAAAATTCGACTCTGTGTTAAACCCGAAAAGTTAGCGTCTTTTTACACGCTACGTTTCATACACGATACCGTTAGCATTCATAAATGAGACTAATAACTATCATAACATTTTTTATCCTATCCAATCATTTTTACAGCCAATATCCGAATATTAGTTTACTGCTAAAAGAAGGGTTTGAGGGATACAAAGAATTTTCCATGGACTCTTCTGGCAGTCTTAATTTAGAAAGTGTTTTTTATATTGATAGCTTGCCTAATACTATCTTAATATATGAGCTTAATAGTAATTATGACACCACGAGTATTGAATACAAAAAT
>JBCCIF010000065.1:0-16083 GCA_039028335.1 Bacteroidota bacterium | reverse complement strand
CAATCAATACTTCTAAACCATATTGAACTAAGTACAACTTATCGTTCGTATAATTTACATATCTATAAATGGCATATGCTATGGCTCCATTCCTATGTATTTCTTCAAATGTAATTTCCCATTCATTATGACATTCTTCCCCATTCATTGTAACCATAGGGAAAAGAGCTGCTCCTGAATGAAATCCAAGTTTCTCTGCATTCTCTATGGCCTTGCCCAACTGTTTATGTCTGTATACCAACAAATTACGAGCGACCTCCTGAGGTGCTGAAGAAAGATAAAAATTGATGCAATAGGCTTCAGTATCCCAATAGGTGCATCCTCCATACTTTTCTCCGGTAAAGCCTTTTGGTCCAATGTTTAGCCTGGAATCAGCTCCGGTATAGGTTTGAAAAAGCTGAAATATATTGAATCGAATGCCCTGTTGAGCTGCTATATCTCCTTTTATGGATATATCAGAAAAAGACCATTTCTCTTTCCACTTGTCTGCGTGCCTTTCGAAAAATTCTTGAAAAGAATCCGAAAATTTCAAAGTCTTAAGTACATGCTCTTTGGCTTCAGAAAGTGCATAGTTTTCTGAAGAAACAATGCAGCATACTTTTTGTATTTCAAGTACATCGTTTGACCTTACATTTATGGAATAAGATTGGCCAATAAATTTGTCCTGTTCTTTATATGTAAAGGACATATCCTGTCGATCATTGTTCACGTAAATCTGATTCACCATTCCACAGGTTAAAACAAAATCTAATTTTCTTGTTTTAGTCTGAAGTATCGCACAATTCCCTTCCTTATACTTCCCAATCTCCTCCCAGAATTTAACATCATAGTTCGAATCTTCATTCACTACATCTCCATCGAGAAAGGGTAATAACTTAATTTCCCCTTCGAAATTCAAAGGACATATCGAATAAGATTGAATACTTAATTCATCATTATCCATCGAGCAAAATCGCTTTGCGACTATCCTTAACTCTCGGCCTGCCTCAGTTCTCAATTGCACAGTTCTATTTAGCAATCCAGTTTGCATGTCTAGGTCCCTCTGAAATTCAATAACCGTGCACTTGGCTATGTCCAGTATTTCCTCTTCAATTGATACACGTATTCCTATCCAATTGGTAGCATTCAGAACTTTGGCGAAATACTCGGGATACCCATTTTTCCACCAACCAACTCGAGTGGGATCTGGATAGTAAATACCTGCTACGTATGAGCCTTGAAGAGAATCACCTGAGTAGTCTTCTTCAAAGTTTCCACGCGTACCAAAACGACCATTACCCAGGCTAAAAATACTCTCTGATATTCTATTGTTACTTGGAACGAAACCATCTTCTATCACATTCCAGGGATGATGCTTAATGTACCTTTTCATTTAGGAGAAAGATAGGAATTAATCAAGGATAAATTGAGATTTTGAAAATCTTCAAAAACAATATTCGCCTCTTTTAGAACTTCTTTATCTCCAACTCCAATGGAAAAAAAACCTGCTCTATTTGCGGCCTCTATTCCAGCTATAGAATCTTCAAAGACTACCGTTTCAAAGGGCTGAGCGCGAAAGAAATCTGCAGCTTTTTGAAATACTTCTGGATCGGGTTTAGACTTTTTAACCGCATTGCCGTCTACGATTACAGAGAAGAAATATTTCAGCTCTAAAATTTCTAAAATCAAAGGAGCATTTTTACTCGCAGAGCCCAATGCAATTTGCTTGTTTTTATTTTTTAGTTCAGTCAATAAATTCAGGACTCCAGGAAGTATTTCTGACTTATCCATTTTACGAATGAACTCTAAATACTTTTCATTTTTCAAATGGAGCAATTCATTTTTTTCTGGTTGACTTAGTTCTATATTTCCCAGACTGAGAAGATAATCTAAAGAGTCCTTCCTGCTAATGCCTTTAAGGGATTCATTGTGTTCTCTGGAAAAATTTACACCTAAGTTCTTGGCAATAAACTTCCAAGCGATAAAATGATATTTAGCAGTGTCAACGATAACACCATCCAAATCGAAAATGAAGCAATTCAACTGGGCATTAAAATCGGATTTTTTCATTCATATATTTAAAATGAAAATCTACTAAACCATCAATGGGTTTCTTAATTATTGAACCCACTTCAATACCCTCTTCAAACGCTGCTTTTCTGAGTTCATCTTGGAAATGGTAGGCAACAGAACCTACAAAATGAGAGGGGACTTTATCGTGGTTATCAAAGCATTTAATATGTTCTTGAATGAAATGTCTAAATCCTTTTAGCATCATATTCTCAACATATTCATGCCCTTTAAATCGTGCGATAAACTTCATGAATGAAGCCAAATATACATTGGCATTCGGCTTCTGATAAACATTCTCAAAAATTGATGCCTTCGTAATTTTAAGATCTTCCTTTAGCGCAGTTTCTATTTCTAATGGCAATTTATCATAGAGAAAATCAGTCAACAATTTTTTCCCATGATATGAGCCACTTGCCTCATCTCCTAAAATGTATCCCAAGGCAGGTACTTTTTCAGAAACAAAATTCCCATCAAAATAGCAAGAATTCGAACCGGTTCCAATAATGCATGTAATTCCCGGACTCCCATTCCAAGTGGAGTATGCAGCTCCATTTAGATCATGACTAACTAAAATATCTGAATTCACAAATACCCGACTTAATCCACGCTGAACAATCGATTGATAATATTCAGAAGAACTGCCAGCGCCATAAAAGAACACGTTGAGCACTTCATTCTTGTAGCGCAATATTTGTTCCTGTCTAGTAAGTTCGTTTTCGATAAGAACTTCATCATGAAAGAAAGGATTGATTCCCATGGTATGGAAATCTACTTCGCTTTTGTCTTGTTTGACCAACCTCCAATCGCATTTGGTCGATCCGCTATCGGCTACTAGTAACATAGATTGCTTTAAATTGACAAAATTTCTGCTAACTCTAACAGTCTATTATCAACTTTTAATTTTTGGGTAATTGCCTCCTTAATAGATGTGTAAACTACCTGGTTATTAATTTCTCCGCACATCACTCTCGACTTTCCATCTAAAAGACCATTGACGGCTGCAACACCAAGATTGCATGCTAGTAAACGATCTTTCACACTTGGGTTCCCACCTCTTTGGATATGACCCAAGACGGTAACTTTCGTATCATATCCTTCTCCTTTTTCTTGCACTTCTTTCGCAATTTCATAGGCATTTCCGCTCTTTCCTCCTTCTGCGACAACTACAATACTTGAAGATTTTCCGCTTTCACGACTTTCTTTCAACTTAGCCATCAATTGCTTCATAGATACTTTTTTCTCAGGTACCATCACAGCCTTTGCTCCAGATGCCAAGGCGGCACTCGCAGCAATAAAGCCACTATCCCTTCCCATAACTTCGACAAAAAAAAGTCTGTTATGGCTGAGTGCAGTATCGCGAATTTTATCTACAGCATCAATTACTGTATTTGTAGCCGTATCGAAGCCCAAAGTGTAATCTGTACCACCCAAATCATTATCAATTGTACCTGGTATACCAATTACAGGAAAATTGTACTTCTCTGCAAATCTCAATCCACCTGTAAAAGATCCATCCCCTCCTATCACAACTAAAGCATCAATTCTCAAATTCATTAAATTCTCGTATGCCTTCTGCATTCCCTCTTCGGTCTTGAACTCCAAGCAACGAGCAGATTTCAACATTGTACCTCCTTTATGAAGAATGTTGCCAACCTTTCGCGGATTCAATTGAACAATATCATTTTCAATCATTCCTTGATATCCACGGTATATGCCATAGGATTCAACTTTATTGAAAGCACATGCACGTACTACCGCTCTTATTGCTGCATTCATTCCTGGAGCATCTCCTCCCGAGGTAAGCACCCCTATTCTCTTAATCTCTGTCATGATGATTGGTAGTGTAAAATTAACACTTAGGCCAAGAATTCCAAACAAATTGAAGACTTAGTGTCAAATGTACATAAGTAATTTTTTTGTTTAGTTTTACACCACCAAAATCCAATTAAATTTGAACACATACAGGCTAAATCCCAATGTATCAGTCGATTGCGTAATTTTTGGCTTTGATGGAGAGAAATTGAATATTCTTTTAATTGACAGAAAGGCACAAGGAATCCTTGGGCAGTCGCCAGCAATTCCAGGTGATTTAATTCGAGAGTCCGAAGATTTAGATCGAGCAGCTGAACGAATTCTGAGGGAATTAACGGGTCTAGAGAAGATTTTCCTGGAACAATTTCATTCCTTTGGTAAGCCTGATAGAATATCAAAAAACAAAGATATTGAATGGCTTAAGACTGTTAGGGCCGAACCTGATGCTCGTGTAATTACGGTTGCCTACTATTCTTTGATTCGATCAGACAGCTATGAAATTGCTGCTTCTTCTTTCGCAAAAAGAGCCTATTGGAAACCAATTGATCAAATTCCTGAATTGTCCTTTGATCACAACGAAATCATAGATGAAGCACTTAAAAATTTGAAATTCCGTATTAAGTATCAACCTATTGGATTCGAATTATTACCTGAAAAGTTCACCATGCGCCAATTGCAGCGAATTTATGAAGCTATATTGGGTATAAAATTGGATAAAAGGAATTTCAGAAGGAAGATTTTGAAAATGAAATTTCTTATTCCTTCCAATGAAAAACAAATTGGAGTTCCCCATAAGCCCGCTCAATTCTACACCTTTGACAAGCATATATATAATGAGGTGAAAGAGAGTGATTTCTATTTCAAACTCTAATTTAAGACTACTGCTTTTTGAGTAAACAATCGATCATTTGTTCTCAAATGCAGGAAATAAATTCCCGGATCTAGGTCTATCCATTTGGGATTGTCGAAAGTCTCTAAGATCAGCTGACCACTCTGACTAAACACGCTAATTGAAAGAATATTCTCAGGGATATGAATACCCTCTTTTGCAGGATTAGGGAATAGAAAAAATTCTTCATGCACTAACTCTTCGAGTGAAACAGTGCTTGTATAATAAGATAGAATATCAACCTCTCTCAGCTGATGGGTGAAAGCTATTGGTCCTATCGAAAAATATTCATTTCCAATCAACCATTTTCCTTCGTTATTATAAGCTATGGATTCTACTTGATGAGAAGGCCAATCCAAATCTAACCTTCGTTTATTTCCCGAGGTGAAATCGAGATCAGTATAGTCCCAAAGCAAAAAAAGAAAAGGAGCTAGTCCAAAGTTAAGGTCATATCCGGTCAAACAAATAGCATTCAATTGAGCATCATAATCTGCGCCTGTGATCAATCCGTCACAAGAAATATTTCCCAAAAATTCTGCTTCGTGCTGTCCTTCTGTAGTCGGCAATTTATAAATACTTGTAGAAGTGCTTATCCATTCTTTTGTGAACAAAAAGAGCTCGTTTTCTATTACAACCATGGCTTCACAATCAAAATTATGACTGTTAAATTGCTCGCTAAAATCTGTCTGTTCAGGATATGAAAAAGAAATAACTTCTGGAACGATTGAAGCAGGGTTACTGCCAAATAGCTCCGACTTACTCATCTTATAAACTTTGAGATCTGTTCTATTTCCAGCATTGTTTCCAAAATCTCCAATGTAAACATATTCGTCATCAGCACAAATATCCTCCCAATCAGCGTTAGGAATGTTACTGAATTCAATTTCCTGATCAAGGGTATAAGCATCTAATTCAATGGCAAAGAGTTTACTGTCATTGCCACTATCAGAGTGAATCCAAAGCATTGAGTCCTCTTTTATCATTCCCGATTGTTCCATGAGTAAGTCAGGCAGAGGATTTGCTAGTTCAATTGTAGAAATCACAGTCTGATTGTACATACAGGAACCATCGTTCTGCGTTGCAGAAGCATCGTAATTTATTGCCAATGGGTCAGTACAGCCCAACTGAGAATAGGAATTGCTAAGAGAAAATAAAATGAAAAGAAAAACAGAAAGTCTCAAAATTGAAATCTTTCTTAAAGTTAATTTATTTTTCGTTGTGCCATTCGTTATAGGAGGCAACTACTTGGTCGAGATCATCAAATGTGCACTCTCCTTTATTCATTGCATCCATAATTTCTTGGTTATCACCTATAAATGGGAAAACATCTTCAGAGACCTTTTTCTTAAATACTCTTTGCACATTTCCATTTCTTTCTAGATAGACGCTCACGGTTTTTCCAGAAACTCCGATGTCGTCTTTTTGTGAATAAAATCCAGTATTGTAATTACTTGCATAAGTATATTCAAAGAAATACATATTGACTGTTCCTGAAACCACCTTTCTTGCAAAATATTTGTATCCATCAATATCAATCGCATCGTAAAAACTCCTGTCATTTCTAAAGCCCTTGATCTCATGGGCTTTAAACTTTATCTTTTGACCTTGATCATCTACTAAGATAATTTTATTCAATCGAGATCCAAAAATGTGATTTCCATATCTTATTTCTCCCCATAAGGTGTCCTGTTCCATATTCACAAGATAATCTTGAGAAGCTTTAGATTGTTTGATTTTAAACTGTGCACTTGCTGAAATAGCAAAAAAGAAAATACAGAATGTAAGGCTTAATTTTTTCATCACGACACTTGATTTTTCCATCTTCACTTAATCTTAAAAAAAGGGGTCCAAATATTTTCCGGAACCCCTATTTTCTGAGCTATTGAAATGATATCGTTAATACGATTCAATTTTTTTGAGCGCAGAAAATTTAAGGTTCGAAGATTATACGTGCTCTTGGAGAGAATAGTTTCGAAAACTATTCATGTTTAGAGGTCAATGCAAATTCGATAATGTTTGCACCCATTTTCAAAGCATTGACTCTGGTTTCCTCAGAGTCGTTATGCACAGATTCATCTTCCCAGCCATCGCCTAGATCACTTTCATATGTGTAAAAACAAACCAATCTATCATCATGAAACAAGCCGAATCCTTGAGGGGGATTACCATCGTGTTCATGGACTTTTGGCAAGCCTTGATTAAAATCATAAGTCTGATGATAAATAGGATGGCTAAAGGGAAGTTCTACGAATTCTTCATCCGGAAATACTTTTTTCATTTGAGGCCGAATGAATTGATCCATTCCATAATTATCATCAATATGCAAGAATCCTCCTCCTTCTAAATACAGGCGCATATTTTCAGCCTCATCAGGAGAGAATATTACATTTCCATGACCAGTCAAATGAATAAATGGATAATTAAATATCTCAACGCTTCCAACTTCAACATAAGGAACTTCAGTTTGAATATTCATGTTGAGTTGGTCGTTGCAAAAAGTAATTAAATTGGGAACCGATGTTGGATTAGAATACCAATCTCCTCCCCCCCGATACTTCGCCACGGCAAATTGATAAGTTCCTTCTGTAGTTAATAGACTCGAACTGAATCCAAAAGCCATAATTAAAATAAAATACTTCATAATCTATGTGCAAAGTTAAAACTTTGGCAGATAGCAATTCCTGCCGTTTCCGTCCTCAACCTGTTTTCGCCTAAGCTTATGGGAATGAAATTATTTCCAAGCGCTCGTTCAACCTCATTTTGGGAAAAATCTCCTTCAGGGCCGACTAAAAAAAGTGCTTCTTTCGAAACCTCCTGGAGTTCCGCAAGGTGTATTCTTTCCCCTTCTCTGCAGTGTGCAATGTAATTTGCTTTTCTTAAATCCATTTGCATCAAATCATCAAATTCAAGTTCTTCCTTCAAAACAGGTTTAAATGCTCTTTGAGCCTGTTTTGTCGCGGCAATCAATATGCGCTCAGAGCGGTCATAATTTATACTTTGCTTTTCACTGTTTTGGGAAAAAATCGGTTGAATAATATTGACACCCAATTCAGTTGATTTTTCTAAAAACCATTCCCAACGCTTTGATGACTTCATTGGAGCAATAGCAATCTCGATTGATATCTCGGAATTTGGCCGCGTTTCTATATGTTTAACTTCAGCAAAGGCTTCTGTCCTGCTTTTAATGACAAGTCTCGCATGAGCCAATGTCCCTTTTCCATCCGTCAATACCACATGATCTCCTGTCTTAGAACGCAAAACTTTAATCAAATGACGACATTCCTCCTCACTCAATCGGTATGAAGATTCCTCTTTTATATTGGGATGATAATAAAATTGCAATTTTTCTAATTTTCGACAGCAATATATTTGATTAAGTCTGAAGTTTCTCAAACATTTCGATGTATTTCAAACCATTTGGCACATAGTCCAAATGATAAGTTTGAGGTGCTCCAAAATTCGGATATTTTCTTCCGGTATTGTGAATATGAAAAGCATCTTTGAACTTGTTTTTTCTGAGGTATTTTCCGTATTCATCATTTATCCATTTCACTCCCCAGTAGAGCGATTTCGATCCACGAATATCGGACACTTTAATTCCCATTTGAACACATTTATACCCCATTATTTGAAATGCGCCCCAAGAAGTAGATAAATTTTTCAAGGCCTCATCACTGGCATCTCTAATGGTCTTTTTCCTCAACACTTCGAAACGAGATATTTCTCCATTTTTGAGTTTTTTTAGTTTCTTATAAATTCCCTTTTCAAATCGAGTAGGTGCTGGATTTCTGCCCCCGACCTCCAATATTATCAGCGCTTTCAGGTAAGAAGAAGGAAGATCAAATTCCTTTGCTAAGGCGTTTATTTTGGGCCCATAATTCTTTTCCGTTTTTGCCACAACCTGATCCATGCTTGTTGCATTCGGGCTTGGACCTCTCGAATTTATCCAGGCAAAAATTATTCGAGAATATTTTAAAAACCCGAGTATTATGAAGGAGAAAAAAACAAGTAGACTGAATTTTCTTAAAAATTTCCTTCTTCCTATTTTGTCTAATCGTGGCACCTTTAGAATTAACGCAGATTAACTTAAGAAAATAAGTTAATTTCCATTTTTTAACACATATTTATTGTTCACAGTATTTGCTGTTAATTGTTGTTAAGTTGTGCCCCTAAATAAGTAATAAAACTAAAGCTGCGACATTATTTAATTGAAAGCTGCGGAGAAATTTAATTCGCTATATTTTGAACCCAAAAGACCTGGCTAAATGCGCAATCAAAATTACCTTTTATTTTTTCTTATCATATGCTTAATTTATTCTTGCTCGGATACGAATGAAGATTTAATTGAAATAGAGAAAACCAATTTTGAAAATGAAGTGCCATTAGGATTCACATTTGAATTCTATTTCAATGAGTCAATAGTCAGTGATACATTGCTCAATATTTATGAAGAAGAGTCGGTGCTTTCCTTCGATCCATTTATAGAAGGAAAATATTATTGGAAAAACAACTATACTTTGGTCTTTTCCCCGACTTCATATTTAAGCCCAGCTACATACTATACAGTCAGGTTAAAAACGGATCAATTTATAAATGACGTCAAAGCCAAAGAATTTGAAAAGACTTTTCATAGTCCTTTACTAAGCTTAGAAAGCAATAGCAATTATTGGGATGCAAGCTCCGGGCAAGGAGAAGCTGAACTGCATGGAACGATCAAGTTCAACTATGATGTAAATGTTCAAAGTTTAAAACAGAAGTCCCAGTTCAAATTGGACAACGAAGTCAAACAAATCCAATTTCTTACCGAAGGGAAGAATAATTCCATTGATTATATCATAAAAGATGTTCCGCTAATTGATGATGATCAGAATGGTACTTTGATCATAGATAAAGGATTGATGGAATCCCTAGGAGGAAGTTCTTGGTCCGAGTCGGCAGAAATCAAAGTAGAAATTGCCTCTCCTTTTAAGCTAAACATTAGTCATATTAAAGCTGATCATGATGGAACATTTGGAACAATAATGGTTTCAACTTCCCAAAGCGTAAGTACAGAAGGGCTAAAGGAAAAAATTGAAATCACCCCAAAGATCAATTTTGAACTTGAAAATGGACAACATCTCTTCAGTATTCGTTCTGCTGAATTTGATATCAATAAAAAATACACCGTAAAAATTCTTGAAGGAATAAGAGGAAAATTAGGCGGGAAGCTTAAATCTGATGTTCAAAAAGACATATCATTCGGAGAATTGGAGCCTTCTATTCGATTTAGCAATCGAAAAAACCTCTATCTGAGTCGCAATGGGCAAAGAAATATTGAAGTATCTATTGTAAACGTGGAAAAGGTAAAACTTGAAATTTATAAGGTATATGAAAACAACCTCATAGATTTTCTAAACGGAAGAGATTATTACTATGGAGAATACTATTATGACGATTATTATCGTGGCGATGGTGGTTATGTTGGAAACCGCGGAGATTTGATATTTGAGGAGGCCATCATAACTCAAGATCTACCAATAAAAGGAAATAAACGCCTGTTGAATTTCAAATTTGAAGACAAAATTAAAAACTATGATGGCATGTATATGGTCAAGCTCATTTCTGAAGAAGACCGATGGCTCAATGCTTCTAAAATGGTAGCTCTTTCCGATTTAGGATTAATTGTAAAGGAAGGAAAGGAAAGCGTTTCTGTATTTGTAAACTCCATTGAAAACACCAAACCCATTGCCGGAAGTTCGATCAGCCTTTTTGGTAAGAACAATCAAAAAATTAAAAGTGTGAAAACCGATGCAAATGGAGTTGCAATAATTCCTTTAAGTGAACATGAACTTAGGGGGTTTCAACCGCGACTTATCACCGCGCGAACAAGCTCAGATTTTAATTTCATTCATCTTGGAAATACTTCCATAGACAATAGCCGATTTGACGTAGGTGGTATGCGCTTAAATGATACGGGATGGATGGCGTACATCTATCCAGAGCGGGATTTATATAGGCCAGGAGAAACGGCTCATTTTTCGGCTATTCTAAGAGATATGGATTGGAATACTCCGGGAAAAGTGCCTGTTTTAGTAAAAGTCTATTCTCCTGACGGTAGCGTATTCAAGGAAATGAGGAAATCGCTCGACCAAGAAGGAGCCTTTGAAACAAAAATTGACTTCCCTGCCGAAACGATGACTGGAACATATTCAATCAATTTAATGACCAGTAATGAAGTTCATTTAAAAACGAGTTATCTGAAAGTTGAAGAATTTGTCCCTGATCGCATAAAAGTAAAAACTACCTTGAATGCGGAAGACTATATGCAAGGAGACAGTATAGCATTGGAATTGCTCGCAGAAAATCTTTTTGGTCCACCCGCAATTGATAGAAACTTCGAAGTTCAATTAAACATTAAAAAAAGCTATTTCTCTTCACCAGACTATCCGGACTTCAATTTTTATCTAGATAATGTTCGAAGTGCTTTCGACCATCGAATCCATAGCGGAAAAACAGATAAATCAGGAATAGGCAAAGCTTCATTTCCAATTTCCAATATCTATAAAAACATGGGAAAGTTGAAGGCAAGCCTTAATAGCACCGTCTTTGATGAAACCGGAAGGCCTGTAAATCGAATTAATACTGCCGACATATTTACTCAAAATGTATTTTTTGGAATAAACGGTGGTAGTTATTACCGTAAAACAAATCGCCCAGCTTCAGTCTCCATTGTTGCTGTAGATAAAGAAGGAAAGCTATCTCCAAATAGCGAAGCCTCAATACAATTAATTAGACATGAATATCGTACGGTTTTATCAAAGTCAGGACGCTATTTCAGATATCGCTCACAACACGAAGAAAAAATTATTGAGAACAAAACAATCAAAATAGGAAATCAACCATTGGAATATACTTTTACGCCTGAAGTATCAGGACGGTATGAAGTTCGGGTTTCCGGAAAGAATGCCAATGCCTATGTCAGTCAAAACTTTTATTGTTATGGCTACGGAAGGACAAGAAGCAATTCTTTTCAAGTAAACAATGAAGGAAAAATTGACATCGTATTGGATAAAGACAACTATTTAGTAGGTGATAAAGCGAAGGTTTTGATGAAAACTCCATTTTCAGGAAAGGCTCTAATCACCATTGAAAGCGACAATGTGATCGAACATTTCTATCAAGAAACTGATAATAAAGCGCTCGCCTTTGACCTTGATATTCAATCTGAACATTTACCAAATGTTTATATTACTGCAACGCTATTTAGGGCACATAAAGAATCAGATTTACCTTTAACAATTGCGCATGGTTACATTCCAGTAAAAGTAGACGATCCAAAAAGAGAAATTGATGTGAAGATCGAGGCAGCATCATCTTCAAGATCGAATCAGAAACAAAAAATTAAAGTTACTGGAAGACCAAATAGTCAAATGACCATTGCTGTCGTTGATGAAGGAATATTGCAAGTAAGTGGTTTTGAAACACCCAAGCCATATTCTTATTTCTATCAAAAAAGGGCGCTAAATGTAAATTCTTATAACATCTATCCGTTTTTGTTTCCCGAGATGGTTCTTAGCAACGGAAAGCCCGGAGGAGGAGCAGCGCTCAAAAAGCGGATAAATCCGCTAACAAATAAACGATTTGAACTTCTTTCATTCTGGAGTGGAATGCTCCAAACAGACGAGAATGGAAAGGGCGAGTTTGAAATTGACATTCCACAGTTCAGCGGAGAACTGAGAATTATGGCAGTCGACTATAAAGGCAAGAATTTCGGTTCAGCCGAGTCTTCAATGAAGGTTGCAGATCCTATAGTTATAAGCGGAGGAATACCCCGATTCTTAAGCCCGCGGGATACGGTTGATTTAATTTACACGATCACCAATACAACTTCACAATCAGCGCAAATATCTTCAAAATTAAGCCTAGAGGGGCCTTTAAAGATCATTGGTAAAACTGCTCAAAATGCAGAATTAATTGCCAATGAGGAGCAACGCATCATCTACAAAATTATAGCAGATGCCGAAATTGGACAAGCGAAAATAAGTCTCGTTGTAGACGGGTTAAATGAGACATTTAATAATTCAACCAATATTACTGTTCGCCCTGCTTCACCTCTTCAAAAAAGGAGCGGTTCTGGTAGCATTGAAGCGGGTGCGATTCAAGAACTCAACCTTGAAACGGAAAACTTCATTGAAAACAGTATAGATCGAAAACTCATTCTTTCAACCTCACCAATGATAGAATTTAGAAAAGATCTGGATTATCTAATTCAATATCCTCATGGATGCCTTGAACAAACCACTTCTCGCGCTTTCCCTCAAATTTACATTGAAGACATCATGCAAGAAGTAATGGGCAAAGATTTCAAAGAAACCGAGGCGAGGAGAAATGTTCAAGCCGCCATTGAGAAACTGAAGACCATGCAGTTGTACAATGGTGGATTTACTTACTGGTCGGGAATGGGAAATGAAAATTGGTGGGCTTCGACCTATGCGACACATTTTTTAGTTGAGGCTAAAAAAGCAGGATATCATGTTGACGATGAATTCTTAAATCCAGCATTGAATTATTTGAATAGTCGATTGAAAGATAAAAACAAGGTGGACTATTGGTACAACGGAAACCTGAATCGAAAAATCACCCCAAAAACCGTGGCCTATTCTCTCTATGTATTAGCACTAGCTGAAATGCCGAACAAATCAATCATGAATTATCACAAAGCACATCTCGATGATTTAGCTCTAGATTCACGTTACTTATTGGCAGCATCTTTCAGAATGATAGGAGATGAAAAGAGTTACAGTGAATTACTTCCTTTTGAATTCGGTGGTGAAGTTTCCAATCGGGCGTTAGCAGGCTCATTTTACAGTCGTGTTCGAGATGAGGCTATATCATTAAATGCACTGCTTGAAGTTGAACCAAATTCACCTCAAATCCCGGTAATGACAAGACATTTGGCAGATCAATTGAAAAATTCCTCTTACTTAAACACACAAGAAAGAAGCTTTTCACTTTTAGCCTTGGGAAAAGTCAGTAAGGCAAATAGCCATGCAAAAGTTCAGGCCGATATAAAAATAGGATCCGATAAAATAGCTGAATTTAATAATGAACCCCTTACATTATATGTGAATAAACTAATGGGCGATAAGTGCACTATTCAAACAAATGGTGAAGGGCAGCTCTACTTCTTTTGGGAGACTGAGGGCATTGATAAAAATGGAGAATACAAAGAAGAAGACAGTCATTTGGCAGTACGTAAAAAGTTCTACACGCGCGAAGGCAAAGTAATTCAGAGGAACAGATTAAAACAGAATGATCTGGTCATAGTTAAAATTTCAATTCGATCATTGGAAAACAAACGTGTTGAGAACGTTGCTATAACGGATATTCTGCCGGCAGGACTGGAAATAGAAAATCCTCGTTTGAAAAACGTACCAGGTGTTAACTGGATAAAGGATAAATCCTATCCCGAATTCATGGACATTCGAGACGATAGAATCACCTATTTCCTTACTTCGACTGGCACGGAAAAGCACTTTTACTATATGGCGAGAGCTGTTACTCCAGGAGTTTTCCAAATGGGACCCGTTGGCGCAGACGCTATGTATAACGGTGAATTTCACTCCTACAATGGCGGAGGTATTCTAAGCATCACGAAATGAGAATAATGAAATTCAAATCCATTTTTTGCTTTTGCATATCGGTTGTCTGTTTTTATCAATCTTTTAATTGTCAAGTAAAAGATAAGATAGCAATAAATCGAGTAAAATTGGCTAAAGCAGCTGAGTCGATAATTGATGCGAGTATTTTTTATTATCCAAATTACGTTTCCATTCCTTACCCAAACGGTGATGTTGATCCAAAAACTGGAGTCTGTACAGATGTTATTATTCGCTCTTACAGAAAGTTAGAAATTGATCTCCAAAAACGGGTTCATGAAGATATGAAATTGGCCTGGTCAGCATATCCAAAAAATTGGGGGCTCAAAGGACCAGACAGCAATATAGATCATCGAAGAGTTCCCAACTTAATCACTTTTTTCAAGCGCCATGGTCAAACACTTAATATTGGTGTAAAGGGAGAAGTCTACAAACCAGGTGATATTGTCGTTTGGGATCTAGGAGGAGGAATTTTGCATATCGGACTCGTAAGTAATCAAAAGGTTAACGCTACCACTCGAAATCTAATCGTGCACAATATCGGTGGAGGACAAGTTGCCGAAGACGTTCTTTTCGAATGGAAGATAATAGGTCATTTCTCTTACTTACCAATAAATTGATTGACTAAATATAATTGACCATCACCATTGAAAAACGAGTTTCATTGCGTTCTCCAAAAATAATATGGACGATCTGCGGAAGGCTTGTTTAATTTTTAAAAAGAACTTTATTTAAAGAATAAACAAACTGACATACAAAGCCAAAAAGATGGCTTATTTCTAAAAGTTATTAACATTCTAAATTGATTCAGAATGCACTTTTTAGTGCCAACACTTTTATAAAAACATCAGTGAATCAAAGGGATTTACGCAGAAAAATCCTTTGGTTCCAAAATGAAACCTAAAATTCAAGTGAGGCGCTTTTAATTTTAATTTGAGGTTATTGACACATTCATTAGTAACCAAAAGCACACCTAACTCTGAATTATAGTCTGTTTAGCGTATATTGTCGCCAATTCTATGCTTTTTCCATATACGGGAAATGCGAACCAATTTAAGAGAGACTTATGGTCTCTCTTTTTTTATATTTCAATTAATTCGGGATTATTTTTTGCAATGAATGCAGAAACAATGCTATTCGACAAGGAAGAAGACACCCCAAATTCAATCAAATTCTTCACTTCTGTATTGTTCTTTATTTCCCTGTTTTTGGAAACATAGCCAAAACCTTTATACAAGTTGCTCTCAACAAATACAAATGCATCCTCTTCCCTATTTCTACCTTGACATTTAAACAAGAATGATTGTTCTTCATTACTTAATTTCTCCTTCCAATTTTCAATCCCCTTATTGTGTATTTCGACAGCTGAACTATTTATGAATTCTGGAAGCCCGCAATATTTCGAAATCAAATCAAATTCTTTTACAAGTTCAATTAAACGGTTCCGAGCAGCCCATTCAGAATAGAATTTCTCAATGGGCTTAGTTAAAGCCGTGCACTTTTGAATACCCAAACGACTGACATTATTCTGGTCCAAATATTCAAATATCCCAAATTGCTTCTGTGGTTTCTTTTGTGCTTTATTGTATTTAGGCCAGTGCTTTTTTATAAGCTCATCTTCCCTCAAAGCAGCTAAAAGTTCGCAACCTGAAAGCTCAAATTGAATCTTAGCAATTTCAGTATGAAAAAAAT
>JBCCIF010000064.1:0-17131 GCA_039028335.1 Bacteroidota bacterium | reverse complement strand
TTTTTTATTCTATAATAATCTTTTCGCTTTTGACTTGATTTCCGCTACGCACTTGCAAGAAATAAATTCCCGGAGTCAAGTCAGAAACATTCATTTCATGAACAATGAAAGATCCTGTATTTGAAAATTGGATTTCTTTCACTCTTTGCGCCTTGCTGTTATACATTTCAACAGTGTATTCTGAACCATTGAAACTTTCCATTTCGATATAAAGAGCACTCTCAGCCGGATTCGGATAGGTATATATGTATGCATTATTTCCATCCTCGGATAAACCAGTTGTATACCCTACCGTAAATTGATGTTCAATAAATTTTCCAAAATTAGGATTGAATGAAATTATTGTATTGCTCGCTTCGATGTCCCTTATTCGTACATACCCTACCCCATCATTATTAGCAAAAAAGCTCAAACCATCATCGCCATAATCTTGCACTACAAAACGGTAGCAGCCCTGTGGCAAAATCAATGAGTCACGGTGTGTTGTGCTCGCATCAGAAAAAGACTTACTGTAGACCAGGTCTCCTGCTCCATCATACAAAAACCATTCATTCTCGTTCGGAAAGAGATTTGTTCTAAATCTAAATTCTAGCCACTCAGGATACTGAGGTACGCTTTCAAATTCGCTTTTGTAAACGTTATTATTCATGTATTCATCTTCTTGACCATTTGGATTTTCAATTCGCACATTGAACACATTTGTTGGCCCCCACCAGGTTGAATTATTAATTGGTAATTCAACAATCTCAGACTCTCCATAGGATAAATTCCCTTGCCAATCATAGGTCAATTCTATTCCTCCTTCGACATTATATACAATCGTGCATGAAGTCAAAACTTGAGCCCCTCTATTTCCAATGACAATTTGTGCATTATCGCAAACAGGGTTAAACTTGCTGCTGGCATCGGAATTAGTAGGAGACAAAATGTCTTTGATTTCAGCATCAATCTGAAAATTGGTTTCGCCATATTCTATCAATTGAAAAGCAATTCTTTGATTGCCGTCAGGAATTGAAACCGGCTCAATACCGTATTCTATGTTGGCAATTTCTCCTGGCGTAACAAATGGAGTGATCTCCCATTCATAAGTATCTGCAAATGCCCCTGGACACCAACCGGCCCTGTCGTAAATCCAGGTTCCTCCCTGATCAATTATTGGATTGTCCGCACATTCTGTCCAATTTTCCCAATTAAACTGTTCTACACCGTTTACTTTAACAAAATGATCTGTCGGACAAAATTCAGAACAATTGAGCCCACTACCGAAGCCATGTCCAGTAGCTCTTGTTTTTATTTTATAATGCGCAGCACTTGGATTCAATTGTATAGCTCTTTCAGGCAAAACATTGTTTTCACTGATCCCAGCGAGAGACCAATCACCGTTCCATATTATTTGAGAAGATAATACTTCTCTACCAGGAGTACCAGCGATAAAATGAAATTTCAAATCCAAGAGTTCTTGGGTATTGTGGGCTCTTAAATCAACGGAATCTCGCAGATATAAAATATAGTCTGAAACATCAACTATATAGGTCCATCCATCTGCACCAAGACTTAATCCAATTCCATACGGAGTAACATAATTACCCAATTGAACAGTCTCAACAATCTCAAACGCATCACCCCAATATGCCTGAACATCATTGACATATTCTTGATCTATCCCATAAAAGGTAGAATCAATTATATTTCCATTTGGGTCATAGGTATATCCGTAATTGCTCTCCCATGTAGTCAAAACTTCAGTGGGCATTGGAATTAGTGCAGTATCTGAATAAACTTGAACGCTAGTTGCAGCAATCATCTGCATCTCCGAAATGAATGTTGTATCTATTTCAATTTCGTAATCTCCAGTGTAAAATGTAAAATCTGGACGAATTGGGCTCATATCCAAGTTATATGCAAAGGCGGAAGTATTATTGACATGCTCTGGAAACCCAAAAGCTTCAGCATCGAAACCATTTCCACTTTGATCAATTGCATTTGCATCAAAATCGCCCTCAAAGGAATATTCTAAAACCAAATTATCAATATAAGGATGGTCATCTGGAACGGACTCATTCATATACGTTGCTATCGCAGCTTGATCTAACTCGGCATCCCATACTCTGAATTCATCCACAAAACCATTATAATAGGTACTGGATAATGCATTTGCAGAGGAACCTATTCTGAATCTATCGATGCCTTGCATCGTTCGCGTTTTATCATTCCCTTGATGGAAGAGTTGGCCATTTAAATACATTTTCATTTCTCCGCTGACAGCGTTCTTCGTAAATGCCCAATGATTCCACTGTCCCTCAAAAGATGAATTCGGAGCTGTTGTATTTATTCGATCATAGCCTCCTAAATAACCCGCATCCCAATATACTTGTCCATTACCCCAAGGAAGGTGTACGTTTAGAACACGCTGGTTTGAAGAATTTACACCTTCAAAAATATAGGAATTGGCAGGCATAATAGCTGGGTCTCCATATACCCAGCAGGACAAGGTAATTTCATTTTCAATTTGGTCAAATGCCCCAGCAGGCACATCAAGATAATCACCTTGTTCAAAAACCAGATGGGCATTTTCTTGAGATTGAAAAATAGTCCGATTACTTAATAATTCGCTCGATTTTATTGCTGTTGAATTACCAAATACTTCTGTTTCAGATTGCCATTCAATCAATAAATTCGAGCTTCCGTCAAATTGAAAAGGTGTTAAGAAATAAATTTCGTTAAGTCCCATTTCCAAATTTATTGGACCGTCATAGACCAGCGTTAAGTCATTCATTTCTTCAAATTCTCCTTCAAAAGATGACTCCGAACTATGCCCCATACGAATGATTAACCTTTCCAAATTAGCAGGACTATCCGTTACTTCAATTGACAATTTTTCAATATTACTCGCACTCAATCCCGCGCTTACGAGTTCCTGATTTTCAATTATGAATTGTGTTTTGCTCAATTCTCCTCCCAAAAAAGAATTTGAAAAGTCCAAAGATCCATCGTTAACTTCATAAGAAACCTCGTTCATTGAAGAATTTAAACTAGTAGCATAAACTTCAGTCTGATATGTATTGTAAACTGGGTTGGTATGGGTATAAAACGTATCAGGACTACTTCCATTAATAATGTATAGTGGATGTTCCAAAACCAGAGAATCTAATTCTCCAGTGTAATTGAAAACATTGGTATACGTTGTGTAATCCCATTCTCCACATGCAAAGCCATCTGCCGTTGTTTGTGGATCGCACTTTATTGTATACTCCATCAATATTTTCTCCCATGACCCAGAGTCAGGAGGAAATTGAAACCAATCTCGTCTTTTGGTTATATCGCTAAATTCAAAGGTCTGAACGGTAAGCGTATCTTGTCCTAAAAGACAAGAAATACTCAAAATTGTCGCAATTAAAAAGGAAAGTCTTCTCATGGATTAGTATTAATCCTGAAAATTAAGAAAATTCAGCGATTACTCGTGCCTTAGCGATTCTATTGGATCAAGCTTAGCCGCTTTTCTCGCTGGGTAGATTCCGGATAAAATGGCAACTATTACACAAACTATAATGGCAACTATAATCCAAGGCCAAGGAAAAACAAATGCACCAAAGAAGGCTCCTGACAATGCCGCTAAACCTAGTCCTAAAATGATACCTACTAAGCCGCCTAATTGTCCAATAACAACAGACTCGAATAAAAACTGATTGAGTATTTTTTTATTCGTTGCTCCAACAGATTTACGCAAACCTATTTCTCGCGTTCTTTCAGAAACCGAGACGAGCATAATATTCATTAAGCCAATACCGGCACCGAAGAGCGTAATAATTGCGATAAAGATGGCCACTATCCTTATTACGCTGGTAATTTTTATTACATCGTTTGCAATGCTGTCACTCTTATTGACTCGAAATGACTGTTCATCTCCAGGTCGATCTCCTCGTATAATTCGGAACATACCAGTTGCCTTCTCAAAACTGTCTTGAAGCTGCTGTGGATCATCTACAACAACACTAATCGAATACCAGGAAGTTTGCGTTGCGTAATTTAACTTGTAGGTTCCTAATGGCATTATGGCCATGTTATCGCCAGAAAAACCAAATGAATTTCCTTTGGGCTCCAATACCCCAATCACCTTATATTTTTCGGTCCCGAGAAGAACAAATTTATTGATGGGGTTCTCGTTGTTAATGAAGATCTTTTTAACCACGTCATTACCTAAGATTACGACTCTTGAACCGATCAAATTGTCCGCTATAGATATATTCCTTCCTTTGGATAATTTATATCCTGAAGAATTCAAATAATTCTCATCACCTGCCACGACCCTTACATTAGGATTCGTCTTCTCAGATTTGTATTTGAAGGTTGCAATACCATTTTGGAAAGCACTTATGGAAATCACATCTCCATATTCAAATCGTTTCTTAAATTCCTGGGTTTCTTGATAAGAAATACGCTCAAATCTGCGAATAGATTTACCGGCTCTATTTTTACCATCACTGTTAACAGATTGGATGGTGTAGGTATTGGCTCCCATAAAAGAGAACTCCTGTATTATTTTTTGTTTGAAATTGTCTGTAGCGGCAAAAATTCCAACCAAGGCCATAATACCCAATCCAATAATTAGAACAGTTAGCACTGTGCGCAGCTTTTGACCACGAAGAGAACGCCATGCTATTCTAATATTTTCGAAGAAGTCTTTTCTCACGCTTTAAAGATGAAAATCTTTTCAATCCAATTTTGTACTTTTGCACACCAATTTAAAATCTTATATAAATGGCCTTCGACATAGAAATGATCAAAGCGGTTTATGCACAAATTCCAAAGCGAATTGAAGCTGCCCGTAAAGTTCTAAATAAACCTCTAACGCTTAGCGAAAAAATTCTCTATGGTCATTTATGGGACGGAGAGGCAAAAGCAGCGTATGAAAGGGGCAAGTCTTATGTCGATTTTGCACCGGATAGAGTTGCCATGCAAGATGCTACGGCACAAATGGCGCTTTTGCAATTTATGCAGGCCGGAAAGAAAAAAGCGGCAGTGCCCTCTACAGTCCATTTGGACCATTTAATTCAGGCAAGAATAGGCGCGGATAGAGATCTTCAAGACGCCATAAATCAAAGTAGTGAAGTTTTCAATTTTTTGGAATCCGCATCCAACAAATACGGCATCGGTTTTTGGAAACCTGGAGCTGGAATTATTCATCAAGTCGTTTTGGAAAACTATGCATTTCCTGGAGGAATGATGATTGGCACAGACTCTCACACAGTAAATGCTGGTGGACTGGGTATGGTTGCTATCGGAGTTGGAGGTGCTGATGCCGTTGATGTAATGGCCGGAATGCCATGGGAATTGAAATTTCCCAAATTGATTGGTGTTAAACTAACAGGCAAACTGAGTGGTTGGACTTCACCAAAAGACGTTATCTTGAAAGTCGCAGGCATCCTAACGGTTAAAGGAGGTACCGGTGCAATTGTCGAATATTTTGGAGAAGGTGCAAATTCCATGTCTTGCACTGGAAAAGGAACTATTTGTAATATGGGTGCCGAAATTGGAGCAACAACTTCAACATTTGGCTATGATGATTCAATGGAGCGTTATCTGCGCGCAACTGACAGAAATGATGTTGCGGAAGCAGCAAATGAAATAAGAGAACATTTAACTGGAGACCCTGAGGTATATGCGAATCCAGAAACCTATTTCGATCAGGTTATCGAAATCAATTTAAGTGAGTTATTGCCACACTTGAACGGTCCATTTACTCCGGATTTAGCTACTCCGGTAGGAACAATGACCGAGAAAGCACAATCAAATGACTGGCCGATGGATGTAGAATGGGGATTGATCGGGTCATGCACAAATTCATCGTATGAAGACCTGAGCAGAGCTGCTTCAGTTGCAAAACAAGCACTTGACAAGGGCCTTGAAACCAAAGCTAAATTTGGCATTAATCCTGGATCAGAGCAAGTGAGATACACTGCAGAAAGAGATGGATTGTTAGAGATATTCGAGGATCTGGAAGCGACAATTTTTACCAATGCATGCGGCCCTTGTATCGGTCAATGGGCACGTTATTCGGACCCCAAGAATGCTCCAAAAAACAGCATTGTTCATTCATTCAATAGAAATTTCGCGAAGCGCGCAGACGGCAATCCGAACACGCATGCATTCGTTACTTCTCCTGAAATGGTTGCTGCAATTGCTATTTCTGGAAAACTTGATTTCAATCCTGCAACGGATACTTTGCTCAATAAAGATGGTCAGGAAGTTAAGCTAGAAGAACCAACAGGATGGGAACTACCACCAAAAGGATTTGATGTTGAGGACAATGGATATATAGAACCGGCAGAAGATGGTTCGGGAGTAGAGATCATTGTTAAGGAAGATTCAGAACGACTTGAGCTACTCACCCCTTTCGAGCCATGGAATGGCGAGAACATAATGGGCGCAAAACTTTTAATAAAGGCATTTGGAAAGTGTACTACAGATCACATATCAATGGCAGGGCCTTGGCTAAAATATAGAGGGCACCTCGATAATATTTCTAACAATTGCCTCATTGGTGCGGTAAATGCCTACAACAAGGAAACCAATAATGTAAAAAGTCAATTGACTGGCGAGTATGGCGAAGTTCCAGCTACACAAAGGGCGTATAAAGCTGCGGGAGTTCCTACGATTGTGGTAGGTGACCATAATTATGGTGAGGGTTCTTCCAGAGAGCATGCAGCTATGGAACCAAGACATCTAGGGGTATTTGCTGTCCTAGTAAAGTCATTTGCCCGAATTCACGAGACCAATTTGAAAAAGCAAGGAATGCTTGGAATTACCTTTGCTAACGAAAGCGATTATGATTTAATTCGAGAAGACGATACGTTTAACTTTATTGATTTGAATGAGTTCGCTCCTGGAAAACAGCTGAGCATTGAAATCATTCACGCTGATGGCACTTCAAACACTATTCAGGCCAACCATACATATAATGCACAACAAATTGATTGGTTCAGAGAAGGATCAGCATTAAATTTGATTAGAAAACAACAATAATTTAAAGCTATTAAAATGAGAAAAGCGTTACTTTTTATTTTGGGATTTGGGTTTTGCGGATTAGTTTATGGACAAGGAGAATTATATCCTTCATTTGGTGCAGAAATAGCTGTGCCTGTGTCTGATTCATCATTCACAGATTTGAGTGCATTTGGCTTAGGTCCGGCTGCAGGAATTGAAATTACGGTGAATGATCAAATGTCTTTTGATCTTCAAACTGGTTTTATATTCTTGCCTATTAAAGATTCTCTTCAAGATCTGGTAAAAAGTCATTGGATGTTACCTGTACAAGTTGGATTCAGATATTACCTTGACAATTATACAGAAGGACTATACTTTAAAGGAACAGCCGGTTTTCACGTAAATAGCATAACGACAGAAGAAATCGTTATCGAAGTTCCTGGTTTTGACCCTACAATTATACCAGAAGAAACTGAATCAGATCTAAGTGTGAGTTTCGCTCCTGTTGTTGGATATCGGACAAAGTATTGGGATTGGAGTTTGCGCTACAATATAATAAGCCAAGAAAATGGCATTAGTTATATTGGATTTCGCGCGGCATATGCGCTTGATTTAAGAAAATAAACCCTTCGAAAAGAGCATTTAGCACGGATTTACTCGAATTATCACTTGTATTATAGGCAGAATTTCTTGTATAAATTTTATCACCAACCTTTTGTGAGTCAGCCAATTAAAACATTTGATCGCATTCGAAATGGAATTTTATGGTCCATGTTTAACATTTGCGAAAGAATTAAAGCCTTATATTCGCCCGAATTTTAAAAATACATTATCCTATGAAAAAATTATTATTGTTAGTATTCGGACTTTCATTTACAGCATTGTCTTACTCTCAGTTCGCAGATGGAGCTGTAAAACTTAACCTTTTTGCCGTTGTCGTTGGTCAATATCAATTGGGTTATGAGCATGCCTTGAACGAAAATTCTTCAGTTCAATTGTCTGCAGGTATCATCAGCCGTACTTGGGATGGAGGTGTTGATTTTGGAGGAGGTTTAAATAGCTCTTTCGAACAAAAGAATTCAGGTTTTATCGTAATTCCTGAGTATAGATACTACTTTGCTGGTGAAGCATTGAAAGGTGTTTATGCTGGTGCATTTGCAAGATATAGATCTAGTAGCATCGAGTACACAACAACTTCTGGAACGGAATCTACTACTTCAGAATTCTCTAGAAGCGCTGTAGGTGGTGGTGCAATTCTTGGATATCAATTCATCATTTCTGATAAAGTGTTGATTGATTTGTTCCTTGGGCCACAATACAAGTCTGTAAGCACAACAGTAGATGTTGCTAGCGATGATTTTGATTTGAATCTATTGGAAGGTGAGTCTGACGGTGTTGGTTTAAGATTTGGACTAAACTTTGGAATTACCTTATAAGAAAGAAATTTAATTCTTCAAAAGAGTCTCGGCATTTAGTCGGGACTTTTTTTTTTGCAAAAAATTCGGCATAAAAATTGTCTATTGGCTTATGAAATTAAGTCAATTCAACATTTCAACTATATTTGTTGAAGCGAGAAAAGAGATCAAAATGAAGAGATTATTTACTTATTTACTGCTATTGGGTCTAGTTCTGAATATACAAGCTCAGAAAAAGAAAAAGGGGGACGAAGAAGACGGAAATAAAAACCTGATCGAGAATCCTAGTTTCGAAGACAATAACGGAAAAGTTAAGAAGAAAGGACAAATAGACTATGCTGCCTATTGGGATAGAACTACTAAGATAAAATCCGACCTTTTTGTAAAAAATTCAGAGTATCCAGATATCAATATTCCAGAGAATTTTTATGGAAAAGCGAGTCCAAGTGATGGACGATCTTATGCTGGATTTATAGCCTATACACAACAATACAAAACACAGAAAAGTTATTTCACTACAGAACTTAAGGAATCGCTAGACAAAGGCGTTCGTTATTGTTTCCGAATGGATGTAAGCCTTGCAGATCTTTCAAAATATGCATCAAATAATATAGGTGTCAGTATTAGTAAAAAGGATCCAAGAGATGTAGAAAGTAAAGAAGAACTTTTTGACGATAATCGAATCGTAGGTTCGTCCAATGAGGTTATTATGGAAATGGATGGTTGGGAGACTATTTGTGTTCCTTTTACCGCAAAAGGTTCTGAGAGCTTCTTAAGTGTCGGGAATTTTGCACCTAGCAGAGCGAATTTCGAGAAAAAAGTTGAAGCTCCTGAAGGAGAGTCCAGAGAACAAATTTTGATGGCTTATTACTATGTAGATAATCTTGAACTTATCAAGATTTCTAAAGACACTGAATGCACGTGTGAAAGAGATAAAACCGATGGTCCTAACATCGTATATAGCAGTTCTTCTGCTTTTGACGAAAATGCTACTGACGAAGAAAAGATAAAAGCCAGTACCATATACTTCTATCCAAATAAGAGTGAATTGACGCCCGCTGCAAAGGCCAGCTTGGATCAATTAGCTGAGGTTCTAATTGGAAATGCTAAAATTGAAATTAGCGTAGAAGGCCATATGGATGATAAAGAAGACAAAAAATCTTCGGAAAGAGATTATTACAAAGACATATCCAAAGAAAGAGCAAATACGGTTATCGACTATTTATCTGAAAAAGGTATAGACAAAGGACGATTAACAATGAAAGCGCACAAAAATCTTAAACCTATTTCGAAAGTCCCTTCTCCCCTCAATTTGGCGAAAAACAGGAGAGTCGAGTTTAAAATGTAACGAATCTGCAAATCACTGTTAATAGTGTAGTTAGCTTTACGTGTATCAAATAGTATTTGAAGCTACATTCGATGAGATGCTGCGGAAAACGATTTTTATACTGTGCTTAATTGTATTGACCCATGTTCAAGGTCAGAACCTTGTTCAAAATCCGGGCTTTGAAAATAGAAAGCATTGTCCAACGGGAATCAATCAGAGCAGTTTAAGTTTAGTCAACAAGTGGCACCAAGCTTCAAAAGGAACCTCTGATTACTTCAACGCTTGTAGTCAAAAAGTAGGGGTACCCAATAATACTTTTGGAGAAGAAAAAGCAAAAGATGGAAATTCATACATCGGACTTATTTCATTTTCTCCTTCGAAAAGAAACTATAGAGAATACATGCAAAGCAAATTGATCAAACCTCTTGAAAAAGATCAGCTCTACTGTGTGGAATTCTATACTTCCCTAGCAGACAATGCTCAATTTCTTATTGATGGATTGGGAATTCACTTTTCAAAAAATAAAGTAAAAACGCAAAATGATAAGTTGATACCTGTTCAAGCTCAAATCAATAATCCCAGTTTAAATTATTTGGACAATACCAAAGGTTGGACCTTGTTAAGTGATGTGTATACAGCCGCTGGAAACGAAAACTACATTACGATTGGCAACTTTCACAGGGATCGCGACTTAAAAATACGGCAACGAAATGTGAAGGATCTTAAAAATCTCAATCACGATTATGCTTACTATTACATCGACCAGCTTAGTGTGCGGCCAATAGAAACTAAAAAAGAATGCTCTTGTACTTTCGAGCTCGCTAGAAAAGAAATTGAAGAGCGACCTGCATTTGAAGAAAACAGCTATAAAAATATCAGTATTGAAACGGTACTTTTTGATTTTGACGAAACCGTCATTTCTCGTGAAGAACAAATGAGATTGAATGATGTCATAAACCTAATGAAAGTAAATCCTTATATCATGTTAGAGGTAATAGGGCATACCGATGTAATTGGAGACAAGAATTACAACAAGAATCTTTCCGAACAAAGGGCCTCTGCAGTTATGCAGTTTCTTAAGGACAGGGGAATCGCTGAGGATAGAATAAAAATGAATTATTTTGGCAGTAGCAAACCTATTGCCAGTAATCGAACAAATGAAGGCCGTTCAAAAAATAGACGTGTTGAATTCCTTGTCATCGAAAAGGCTTATACTGATTATCAGTATTAGCTTTCTTTCTTTGCTAACGTCAGGGCAAAATCTCATTCCGAATCCCGGTTTCGAGAATCTTTTTATTCCGGATGAGTATCAATGGGTTCAACCAATCAATAGGTTTTACCATTGGGAACAAAATTCAAAAGGTTTTGGTCAATCTCACGAAGGCGATTTTTTCAATGGCATCTGCATGTATAATTGGCACCCTTGCGAATATTTGCACATTAAGTTGAGTGAAACACTCGAAAAAGACAGTCTTTACCATTTAAGTGCATGGATAAAGTTGGCATCCTTTAAAGCAAAAGGACATCAACACCTCTATAAATTGGGTGCCCTTTTTACGGAAAATGCTATCAACACAAGAAGGAGATTTGTCATCAATAGTGAGCCACAAGCTTTCTTTACTATTTCAGATACGCTCGATAAAGTTGAATGGAATAAAATAGAAACAGAATTCAAAGCCAAAGGCAAAGAAGAGTTTATGACTATTGGTTATTTCCCAGCACTTTATTTTAGCAAGGAAGAAATGAAGGATTATGTAGCTCCCCGTGACTCAAGCCTGCTCATGATGGCCGAAAAAAGCAAGAAATCAAAACGCAAAAAGAAAAATAAATACAAAGAAAAGGACCTGGCTGAATTTCGAAAAATGATCAATCAAAAAGCCAAATCAGAAAGTCAGATGCCCAAACCCGTTTCTTCTTTTGGTCAGTTTACCATTCGCTACTACTTTGATGATTTTTGTCTTGCTAGAAAAGAAGAAACCGGAACTTATGACTGCACAAACAAATCCATTGAACTTGAATCAGCACTGGATCAGCGTTTCCGTTTAAATAGAGTGTACTTTGAATCTGGTGAAGCGACCCTATTGGATAGTTCATTTTATGAATTGGATCGCTTGAGTTTTTTCTTGAGCTACAAACCAAAAGTTCGTATCAAAATAACTGGACATACCGATGATGTAGGAAAGGCCAAAGACAACCAAGTTCTATCTGAGAAAAGAGCACAAGCAGTCCATGACTATTTAATATCGAAGGGCTTATCGGCTAGTCGAATTTCATTTGAAGGTAAAGGGGAAACAGAGCCCAGAGCGGATAACGCTCTACCAGAAGGTAGATTCATCAATAGAAGAGTTGAATTTCAAATCATCGATAATTAAATTTTTTCCTAATTTGAGGCCATGCTCACCAAAGGAAACAAGAAAACCATTCGCGCATGGATCATGTACGATTGGGCAAATAGCGCCTACGCCTTAACAATTACTTCTGCCGTTTTTCCCATCTTTTATGAATTGGTTACCAGTAAAAAAAATGACGCGGGTGAAGTAATTACAGATTTTGCTCAAGAAGTCGTTGGTGTGGCTGGAACTTCCCTTTATTCTTACGCTATCGCGGCTGGATTTCTGATTATGGCCCTGCTTGCGCCCATACTTTCTGGAATTGCAGATTATTCAGACAGTAAGAAGCGTTTCTTACAGTTCTTCTGTTATCTTGGTTCTGCTGCCTGTGCTGGTCTCTATTTTTTCAGTTTTGACAATCTATGGATTGGCTTATTCCTGATTACCATGGCTTGTGTGGGTTTTAGTGGAAGTATCATTTTCTATAATGCTTATCTACCGGAAATTGCAAATGAAGAAGAGCATGATAGCATTTCTGCAAAAGGTTTTGCAGCAGGATATATTGGAAGTGTACTATTGCTTATTGTCAATCTAGCAATGGTTATGGATAGTGAAGGAAAAATATTTGGATTGCCGGGGATTGATCCAGAAGAAATTGCCCATTTAGGATTATCAGGAGAAGGCCTATTGAAAACATGCAGGGCCATTCAAGCTTTCAAGATATCCTGTCTTTCTGTAGGATTATGGTGGGCTGGTTGGGCACAATGGACATTTTGGGCTCTTCCGAATAAAACACGAAAAACCAAAATCACAAATAACATCATTTTCAACGGATACAGAGAAATCGTTAAAGTCTGGAAGGAACTCGGTCAAACTGTTCGGTTAAAAAGATACTTGATTGCTTATTTCATCTATAACACAGGTGTGCAAACCGTAATGTTCATGGCGGCCAATTTTGCGGCAAAAGAAATAAAAGCTAAAAATGAATTCGGGGAAGACATACCCTTTCCGTCAGAAAGTTTGATCGTTGCCATTCTAATTATTCAGTTGGTTGGAGCAATTGGAGCTTTTCTATTTTCGAATCTCTCGAAACGATTTGGAAATTTAAGAGCATTAATGATTGCCGTTTGGTTTTGGGTAATACTTGTTGTGTATGCCTACTTTGTTGAATACGAATATCCATTCTATGCACTTGCAGCTGGAGTCGGCCTTGTCATGGGTGGCGTTCAAGCACTTTCTCGTTCAACCTATTCCAAATTCTTGCCACCAACGCATGACCACGCTTCTTATTTTAGCTTTTATAATATGTGTTATTATATTGGGACGGTAGTCGGCATGTCTTTCTTTGCTTTGACCTTTGACCTAACAGGAAACATGCGGACCTGCATCATACTCATTGGAAGCTTTTTCATTATAGGAGCAATCGCATTGACCTTTGTACCAAAGAAAGAAGCTAAACTGAAATTTAATGAATGAAGTAGAGGTAATAGAATTTGAAGAAAAGTATGCCAAGGATTTTGCAGATCTAAACTACGAATGGATTGAAAAATTCTTTGAAATTGAAGACATCGATCGCAAATATCTCGAGAACCCAAAAGAAATGATCGTTGATAAAGGTGGAGCAATTCTTTTGGCTAGATACAATAATCGGATTGTTGGAACGGTTTCCTTGCTGGACCTGGGAAATGGGGTATTTGAATTGGCCAAAATGTCTGTCCATCCTGATTTGAGAGGGAAAAAAATAGGGCATTTGATTATGGATGCATGTATAGAAAAAGCAAGAGTACTTGGAGCCAATCAGATCTTAATATTAAGTAGCAGAAAACTGAAGAATGCCCTTCACCTCTATGAAAAATACGGCTTCAAGGATGTAGGAAATGAGGATGATGACTATCATCGATGCGACATTCGCATGACCCTAGATCTCTAGGCTTTTTTGCGTAATTGATTATAATCTAAAAAGTAGAGAACACGAATACTAAAGCTATTTAACTGATCACTTTGTAATACTTGAGATAGATTATCGAAATAGTTTCTCTGCAATTCAGGATCAGAAGTGAATATGTTATTCTTCCATGCAGCAGTCATAGAACTTCCGGGAGCAAACCACCACGTAAATTGCGCATCAATAGTAAATGCATTGAAATTATTGTTTTCCAGGGAAACACCATATTCATCAATACCTGTATAATCGGTATATCCTAATCCTCCATCATCAGTAAGCGAATGAAAGGAATCATACTTTACTGTTCCCCAATAGTAACGTCCTATCAAATTAACACCCATTAGAGGAGAGAATATATATCGCGCTCGAAGCGTTGTTTCTCTATCAACACGATCTCTTATCCCAAAAACAATATCATCATTCCATTCTTCTGCCCAACCCACATCATTGAATTGTTTGAAAACAGAATAAGATCCTCGCACAAAAAACTGATCAGAAACTCTAAGTCTAGGTCTTAACTCAAAGTAAGTATTGTATCGACCAGGCTCATTAAAATGCCTTGTCCCCCATTCGATATCTCCAGCAAATGTTTTTCTGTAATCACTTGAAACAAATCCTCCTATCCTCCAATTTCTAGGATATTCGTAATAACGCCCAAAAACACGTGGCTCAAAAAAATCAAAGGTATTTACAGGCTCAAAACGCCCGTTCAAACCAAAAGCCGTAAAGCCTTTAGTCAAGGCAAAAGACCACCAATTAATTGCAAAATCTGCAAATCTATTTGGTTCATTATTCCGCTGGTAAAAAGAGAATAGATTGAACCGCAAACGGTTAAATTTTCCAACTGGCTCTAGCGTCCTCCACGAATAAAAAGCACTGTACGAAGTGAAGTTCGTTCTAAAATTTATTCCGAGATCATTTACATTGTAGTCTCTTCCAATTCGATTAAACGAAGCGCCATAGTTTGATTTACCGCTAATTTTATCAAGTGAATACTCCAATCTTGTACCTAACTCTGTGCTATCGGAAAAGTATCGCTGACTGAGAACAGAAGATCCACTCAGCACCCAATTATTCTCCTTATCGGGCAATCGAAATTCTGTTCCAGTAGCATTCGCGTCATAGAATGAACCGTTTCTCGTCACATTCGTATTGATCACAGCCACAGAAGCATTTGTCCATAAGTTTTGATCAAACACCAAAACATTGTAATTCGTTAAAGGATCCGTAACAAAATCTCTCTCCTCACCGCTTTCTTCATCGAATATCCGGGCTTTGGTTTCTGATGTGACAGCATTAAAAACCCCAATACCCAAGCCTTGCTGGTTTCTTCCAGAAACTTTCGCAGCATTAATCAATTGTGAAGTTGCCGGATTACTCAGTATTGAATCGGTATCGTTCAAATGATCTTCAACATCCCAAAATAATTGAGGTGTTCCTCCAATCCTCCGAGAGTAGAATATATTGGCCTTATTGAACAAGTCTGTTCCTTCAGTAAAGAACTGTCTGTTCTCGGCAAACTGAATCTCGAAAGGAGATAAATTCAAAACTTGATTGTCTGAAACAACCTGTCCAAAATCTGGAATTAAAGTAAGATCAAGCGTAAAAGCATCATTGATTCCATATTTGACATCCATTCCCCCATTGATTGACCTTGCCCAAGAACTACTTCCATCATCTCCATCAGGAGCATGTTCTACATAATAGGATAAGTAAGGAAAGAAAAACAATCGAGTAGGCGTTTTGATATCTTTTATCCCTTTCGTTAATCCATATTGTGCAAACCAATTGGGATCAGCTGGATCCATTTCTTGCCACCAAGATTGTTCTCGTGTTCTCCGAATGTTTCTGCTAAAATTGACATACCAAATTTGCTCTTCTGCGTCTGCAAAACGCATGGCCGAAAAAGGAATTTTCATTTCTACATACCACCCATCACTTCCTATACGTGCCTCGCTCAACCAAACGGCATCCCAACCATTGTCTGGACCATCAGACCAATTGATGTCAAATTGCACCCCTGAAGCTGTAACGCCAAATTCCAATCCACTTAGCCCACTTCTGTAATAATCAAATGATACAGCAAAAAAATCTGTATTCCCTATGTCATCGCGAAGTGTCAATTCTTTCAAAATGCTGTCGGGATATTCATCTTTCATGAAAACACCTAGATAAATGGCTTCATCGTCATAGAGCATTTTGACTTCGGTATCATAAAGGGGTTCCTCACCAGGATCAGGTTCGAATGTTGTAAAATCACTGGCTACTTTGGCTTGTTCCCAAATGGACTCATCCAAATAGCCATCAATCTTAATTTTATCAGCTATGCGCAAAGCCTCAATTTCCTTTTTCACTTTATCTTGACCAAAAGACAAAAAAGGAAGAAGAACGAAAAATATTATGGCGTGCGTTCTGATACCGGAAATTTGGTATAAAATTAAACGACTATTCCTCTGCTTTGTTTTAATTTATGTTAAAAGGTAAAATACCTGTGTGAATTACTCTGCTAGCTTTACAATTTCGCTGGTCTTATCTTTTGTGAACATCAATGTAAACGGACTTCCTTCTTCTTTTCCGAAATAGACTATATTCTGTTGATTCTTGAAATGATCGACTAGAATGAGATTGGTAATTTTAACCTGTTTTGGATCTTCAATATCGAATACTTCAAAGAAGGTCCATACGGCATCTCTTTTTTCCATTTCACGACCGAGATATTCTAGCTTAGCCGGTGCTCCATCAACTTCAATTTTGAGGTGATTTTTAAAATAGTCTTTCAAATAGGTATCGCAATCGGGATGTTCGTTCATTTCTCCAATATTGAGCATCGCCTCTTCTTCTTTATCAATTGCCTGCTCTATATCATTTGCAAATGTTTTGATTGCAATTTCAAGTGTATTCGCCTCAGGATTAAAATCAATTTCCGTTATGCTCACATAAAAATCGTGTGCTCCAAAAACAAAGATGAAAAATAGAGAGAGGAAAAATTTCATAGAACAAAATTAAGCAATGAAATTCAACTATATCAAAAGAATAGCAAGCTTTTTCAGTTCAAATTGAAATAGAAATGTCTATTTTCACACCTCAATTTTTTTTAATGAACAAAGTACTTTTTACAGGCATTTTTCTT
>JBCCIF010000063.1:0-17427 GCA_039028335.1 Bacteroidota bacterium | reverse complement strand
AGAAAAATGAACTCAATGGAATTAGAACTTCGTTTATCTTTATCCGATAAAATTTAACACGTTATGCGCATAGCACTTTTACTTCTTTTGTTTTTTGTTCAATTCCAATTTCAATCGCAAGTGGCACTAGATCTTGAATTATTTGCCTCTGGTTTTGATGGCCCGGTTGCACTTGAGAATGCGGGTGATGATCGGATGTTTGTAGTGGAACAAGACGGGGTTATTCGAGTTAGGCAATCAGATGGAACAGTTTCTACTTTTTTGGACATACAGGTGCCGGTAAATTCGAATGGAAATGAAAGGGGATTATTGGGCTTGGCATTTCATCCCGATTACGAAAATAATGGATACTTCTTTGTGAACTATACCCGTTCTGGTGGAAATTCACGAATTTCTCGCTTTTCTGTTTCGGCTGATCCAGATGCCGCGGATGTGACAAGTGAAGTGATAATTATGGAAATTTTTCAGCCTTATTCAAACCACAATGGGGGAGACATACAATTTGGTCCTGATGGCTATTTGTATATTGGAATGGGAGATGGTGGAAGTGCAGAGGATCCGGATAATTACGGCCAAAATACTCAGTCCTTTTTAGGAAAAATGCTCCGTATCGATATAGACAATGCAGTCCCTGGTGAAACCTATTCGATTCCAGCGGACAATCCCTTTATAAATGATGACAATGTCTTGGATGAAATTTGGGCGTTGGGATTGCGAAATCCTTGGAGATACTCTTTTGATGCAATGACAGGAGATTTATGGATTGGTGATGTTGGACAATACGATTGGGAAGAAATTTCATTTCAGGCTTCAACAAGCCCTGGAGGTGAAAATTACGGTTGGCGATGTTATGAAGGGAATCACCCCTTCAATACTTCGGGTTGCGGTCCCATGTCGGATTATGTAGATGCAATCGCTGAATACAGTCATTCTGGTGGAAATTGCTCTGTTACAGGGGGCTTTGTGTATAGGGGTAGTCTGGAACCTACTTTGGATGGACATTACATTTTTGTTGATTACTGTTCTGGAAATTTTTGGACGACTTTTGATAATGCTGGAACATGGGAAACGAACATGGCTCTTCAAACAGGAGAATTTGGCTGGAGTACTTTTGGAGTTGATATGAATAACGAAATGTATGTGGTCAATCAAAATGGGAATATTTTCAGAATTTTTGATGCATGTGTTGATTATCAGCCGAACTTTAGTGTAAATGGAGATATTCTTACTGCTCCAGATGGATCGGATTATCAATGGTACCTCAATGGCCAAATTATTCCTGGCGCAACAGATCAGACGTATAATATATTGGAGAGCGGGGAATATTCCTTGGGGATGACTAGTGAACAAGGTTGTACGGGTATTTCGCAACCCTTGAGTGTGGTTTATACCTCAGTCGGTGCTATCCAATTGTTGACAGCAATTAACCTATTTCCAAATCCCACAAGTGAAATTGTCAATTTGAATATTGAATCAGTCGAACAGGGGGAAGCGATTATTGAGTTGAGAGATGCTTTGGGTAAACTGATTTGGTCGGATAGAAGAATAATTCAAACAGGCATGAATAGCTTGGAGTATATCGTCAGAGAGCTTGAGACAGGATTTTATGTTTTAACCATTTCCACAGAAAAAGAAAGGCACCGAATTTCCTTAATAAGAGATTGAATCTATTGAAGGGAGCATTGCTCCCTTTTTTTTATTTTCGCTTTATATGGAACAGCACGGAAAGTACCCTCATTTATTTGAGCCTCTAGATCTCGGATATACCCGTTTGAAAAATAGAGTAATAATGGGGTCCATGCATACAGGTCTAGAAGAGGAAAAAGGAGGACTTGCAAAACTGGCCGAATTCTATAGACAGCGAGCTAGAGGACTTGCGGGCTTAATCGTGACAGGTGGAATAGCTCCAAATAAAAGAGGATGGCTTACTCCTTTCGGTTCAAAAATGACCTCGAAGAAAGAAGCCGAAATGCATCGAAAGATTACTGATGCTGTTCATGAAGAAGACGGAAAAATTGCTATGCAGATTTTGCATGCAGGTCGATATGGCTATCATCCTTTTATCGTGAGCGCAAGCAATTTAAAAGCTCCGATTTCTCCATTTAAACCCAAGGCGCTTAGCGTCAAAGGGATATATACTACGATTGATGCCTTTTCCAAATCTGCTAAACTGGCCAAAGATGCGGGATACGATGGAATAGAAATCATGGGTTCTGAAGGCTATTTGATCAATCAGTTCTTATCAAAAAGAACAAACAAGAGAACGGATGAATGGGGCGGTTCAATTGAAAACCGCTCTCGATTTCCTTTAGAAATTGTCAAAAGTGTTCGTGAAAAAGTAGGAGAGGACTTCATCGTTATTTTTCGATTAAGCATGCTTGAGTTAGTTGAGGATGGCGCAGTTTGGGAAGAAGTTGTTTATACAGGAAAGATACTTGCAGAATCGGGAACGAGTATAATGAATACTGGCATAGGTTGGCACGAAGCTCGCATTCCAACCATAGCTACTATGGTGCCAAGGGGTGCGTTTGCTTGGGTAACTGAGAAAATGAAAAAAGAACTGGATATTCCTCTAGTAGCAACTAATCGTATAAATAATCCTGTTGTGGCAGAGGGAATATTATCTTCTGGACAGGCCGATTTGGTTTCTATGGCACGTCCTTTTTTGGCGGATCCAGAAATACTTTTGAAATCGAAGAATGGAAAGGAGGATGAAATAAATACCTGCATTGCGTGCAATCAAGCTTGCTTGGATCATATTTTTCAAAAAAAGACAGCAACCTGCTTGGTCAATCCCTTGGCTTGTAAAGAGACAGAATACGATCTTTCCGTTCGATCATCAAAAAAAGTAGCTGTTGTCGGAGCTGGCCCAGCCGGTCTCTCCGCTGCATGCACTGCGGCTGAATTAGGTCATGAAGTTACCTTATTTGAAAAAAGAGAAGTAATAGGAGGGCAATTCAATTTAGCGAGTAAAATTCCAGGAAAAGAAGAATTCTTAGAGACACTTCGATACTATAGAGCAATGATTAAGAAATTAGGTGTCAAACTCAAACTGAATGCAGAAGTTCGCGAAGAAGATTTAAAGTCTTTTGATCATGTCATTGTTTCGAGTGGAGTAGTTCCTCGAAAATTGAGGATTCCAGGTGAAGAACTAGCCCACGTCATTCCCTACAATTTGGCGATCGAACATCCTGAGAAAGTTGGTGATAAAGTCGTAGTTATTGGTGCTGGAGGAATAGGAGTTGATGTTAGTTCTATGTTATTGCATCCCCCAGTAAATGATCATCACGATTATTACAACAATTACTGGGGCATTTCAAAAGAAGAAGATATTCCAGGTAATTTAGCAAAAGAGCATCCTGAAGTAAGCGATAAGCAGATTACTATTTTGAAGCGCTCGGCTGGAAAGCTGGCACATGGAACAGGCAAAACGACTTCTTGGGCGCATCGAAGATCATTAAAATTGGCTGGAGTTGATTACAAAAATAATTTGACCTATAAATCGATAGTTGAAGGCGGGATACTTATTGAAAAATCTGGTAAAGAAGAGTTTATTGAAGCTGATACAATTGTCGTGTGCGCTGGACAAGAAGAAAATCCAGTAAGTCAGAAATATATAACAGTCGGTGGTGCAAAAGATGCACGCGGCATAAATGCTCAAAGAGCTATTAAAGAGGGGTTCGAGGCAGCCTTGGCTATTTGATTATTCTTTACCTAAATCGTCAAAACTGACGTCTGTATATTGCTGAGATCCACTATTTTGATTTGACTCAACATTATTAAACCGAATATCGTTCTTTTTAAGATCTGCAATTTTGTTCAAGGCATCTTGAAAACCATCATTGAATTTTTCGAAATCCTCTTTGTATAGAAATATTTTGTGCTTCTCATAGAATGCACTTCCGTCTTCCTTGAATCTTTTCTTACTCTCAGTGATTGTCAAATACAAGTCTCTACCTCGTGTAGACTTGATATCAAAAAAATACGTTCTTTTCCCTGCTCTGATTACTTTCGAATAAATCTCGTCTCTGTCAAATGTTCCGCTACCATCCTCCATCTGTCTAATGTATTGGTTAATAATTGTTTAAAGTGATATAACAAATATAGAAATATTTTGCTACGCTCGATTTTTTAGGAAGCTAAGACTTTTCTTTCTTCCCATAGCTGTTTTTGGTACAATCGGGCATATATGCTATCCTTAGCAATCAAAGTTTGATGGTTGCCTTGCTCAGCTATTTTCCCTTTTTCCAATACGATAATTTTATCAGCTTCCATGATGGCTGAAACGCGATGACTGATAATAAGAGTGGTTTTATTGGCCATTATCTTTCTCAAATTACTGAGGATTTTCTCCTCTGTCTGTGTGTCAACGGCACTTAATGAATCATCAAAAATTAGAAGCTTAGGCTCTTTTATTATGGCACGAGCAATGGATACTCTTTGTTTTTGACCTCCTGATAAAGTTATTCCTCTCTCTCCTAGAATCGTCTCGAATTGATTTGGAAATTCAATAATGTTCTTATACACATCCGCTTGCTCAGCTGCTCGAATAACATCTTCATCTGATGCTTTATCTGTTCCAAAAAGTATGTTGTTTCTTATTGTATCTGAAAACAAAAAGACTTCTTGTGGGACATATCCGATTTGATTCCTGTGAAAATCGAGGTCTAATTGGCTAATGTCAGTACCATTAATGGAGATTGAACCCATTGATCGATCATATTGTCTCAAAAGCAGACTTGCGATGGTGGATTTTCCAGAACCTGTTTGACCTATTATAGCCAGTGTCTCTCCTTTTGACACCTTAAAAGAAACATTGTCAAGGGCTTTGATGCCCGTATCCGGATAAGTAAAAACAACATTCTTGAATTCGACTTCTTCTAGGTCCACTTCTGGAGCATCCTCGGATTCAATGATCTCAGATTGAGTAAGTAAAAATTCGTTGATCCTTTTCTGCGATGCAGCTGCTCTTTGAACCAAAGAAGTAACCCATCCAACACTTGCAAAAGGCCATGTTAACATATTGATATAAAAAATGTATGCAACGATATCTCCATGTGTAATTCCACCCTCACCATTGATCAACATCTTGCCTCCGAGAAATATAGTCAATATCGTGCTCAGCGAAATCAAGGAAACAATGGCAGGCATGAAGAGAGCGTTCACTTTAACCAACTCCAATGATCGCTTCTTATATAAATTGCTTTCTTTTTCGAAAATAGCGTTGGTGTAATCTTCTCTATGGTAGGCTTTCAAAACGCGAATCCCCGAAAAATACTCTTGAGCAGAAGTCGATAATTTAGATTGTTGTACCTGAACAAGTTCACTCTTTTTATTGATAATAGAGCTCACGTAATAAATGATAACCGACATGACGGGTAAAGGCAACAAAATGAACAATGTCAGCTTTACATTAATTGCCAACATGGCGGATATGGCTAAAAAGAATATGACGATGAGATTCAGTGTATACATTATAGCAGGGCCTAAGTACATTCGTACTTTACTCACATCTTCACTAATCCGATTCATTAAATCCCCTGTATTATTGCGCTTATAAAAAGAAGCTGAAAGGTTTTGATATTGATCGTAAATCTCATTCTTGAGATCAAATTCTATCAGACGGGACATGATGATGATGGTCTGTCGCGTGAAGAATAAGAAGATGCCCTTTACGAGATAAATTAAGAGATAAAGCAAAGCAAGAAAGATCCCAGCTTTCACGATCAAATCCAACCACTCTTCGCTATTGTTGCTCGTCAATGTAAGATACTCTGTATTGAAAAAAGTCTCATACCAATCAATTACTGCTGGTTTTTCAATCGCATTTAAATTGGATGAATTCGAAGAAATGGATTGACTTATTTCAGTAATGAAATTAGTCGCTTGTTTAATTACTTGAGGAGTAAATACTTGAAAAGTATTGGACAATACAATAAAAACGAAGCCCAAAATCAAGCGCCATTTGTACTTTAGAAAATATTTATTCAGATAAAATAGACTTCTCATTTAATTCCAACAACATTTTTTACTTTTGCCGACAATAAAAATTGATTAGAGCGAGTAAAAGTACTCAAATTAATCAAGGAAGAGAGAGGCATCAATGTTGAACAGAAGACATTTACGTATTAAGATCTTACATGCACTTTATGCATACTATCAATCCGAAGAAAAGAATGTTCAGGAAACGGAGAAATGGTTGTTTAAGAGCATAAACAAATTCAGAGAACTTTATATCCATTTATTGCTCATTTTTAAGAGTGTTCGCGAAATAGGCGTTGAAAAAATCGAAACCAGAAGGAAGAAAATATTAGCGACCAATGAAGATCTTATTCCTAATTTTTCTTTTGTCGATAACCCTATAATGGTCAATTTAGATCGTAATTTGGAATTGATTGAATCTTCGAAGAATTTTAAGATGTCATGGGAAAATGAAAAAGATGACATCGTTAGAGCAGTTTATCGCAATATCGAAAATGACGCAGCTTTTCAGGAGGTGCTGAATGGAGAAGGAGGTGATGATTTGGTGAAAAGCAATATTTTGAAATTATTCAAAAAACATATACCTAATAATGATACCATACAACATTATATAGAAGAAGAAAGTGTGCTCTGGTCTGATGACCTTGACTTGGCGAGTTCTATGGCGGTAAAAACATTGCGTTTGTTCAATACTGATGAAAATCCCAATATTTCTTTGTTGGATCTTTATAAGGATCCTGAAGATGAGATTGATTTTATTAAAAACCTATTCAACAAAACTATAGAGCAAGAAGAGGAGAATGAGCTCTTGATTCAAGAAAAAGCTCAGAATTGGGAATTAGAGCGAATTGCTTTCATGGATATGATTCTCATGAAAATGGCCTTGGCTGAAGCGAAGACTTTTGAGTCCATCCCAGTGAAAGTTACCTTGAACGAGTTTATTGAAATTTCAAAATTTTACTCAACACCAAAGAGTAGTAAATTTATCAATGGAATATTGGACAAATCATTTCAGGAATTGAAGGAGTCTGGTAACATTGTCAAAAAAGGTCGAGGGTTAATAGAATGAAATTTCATCTTATCATTACAGCATTGCTTGTTCTTTTCACTGCATGTCGAATGTCTAACAGCAGCGATGGTATTGGTACCGATATCATCAGCAATCCCATGGGGCCTGAAGGAGCAACTGAAAAGGGTATTGCTATTATTGAATTTGACGAAGCTGAAATTGATTTAGGTACCATTTCTCAAGGAGAAAAACACGATTTAAGTTTTGCATTTAAGAACACTGGAGATGTTCCTCTTTATATCAATGCAGTGAATGCTTCTTGTGGATGCACAGTTCCAAAGGGTTGGCACGAGGAAGCAATTGAACCAGGAGCAAAAGGAAAAATTGATGTAAGTTTTGACTCGAGTCAGAAAAGGGGTGAGACTCAATCTGAAATCACTCTTGTGGCAAATACCTTACCTTCATCGACTATAGTATTAATTAAAGCGAATGTTATCGCACCAGAATAATTTATTATGAAATTTTTATCCGTTTTTCTAATGATGCAATCCGATCAAGAAGGTGCCTTGCCTTGGTGGGCATTTCCCTTGATGATAGTGTTTATTTTTTATTTCATGATCATCCGTCCGCAGCAGAAGAAGACTAAGCAGGCGAAAGAATTTCGTGAGGCTTTGAAAAAAGGTACCAAGGTTGTTACCATTGGAGGTATTCATGGAAAAGTGGAGAGCATTAAAGAAAAAACAGCAATTATTACGACAGAAGGAGGCGGTAAATTAAAGGTAGATAAATCAGCCATTTCGATTGACGGATCATCCAATGAAATGGCCATGGGACAAAAATCTTGATCAAAGTTGGATTAACCGGAGGTATTGGAAGCGGCAAGACTTATGTCGCGGATGTTTTTCGACTTTTCAAAGTACCTGTTTTTGACTCAGATACTGAGGCAAAATTGCTCTATAAACGATCTTCAGTAAGGGAAAAACTCATTCCTCTATTCGGTGAGAACATTTATTTCAAGAATCAAATTAATAAAGAACTTTTAGCCGATATCGTTTTTCAGGATGCAACAAAGTTAAAATCTCTCGAAGAAATTCTGTACCCCGAATTGGAGCAAGTTTTTGAAGAATGGTGTGAAATACATGCTACTAAAGAATATGTCATTAAGGAAGCAGCTGTAATGATTGAAAAGGGATCATACCAAAAATTAGATCATCTCATTCTTGTAAAAGCTGACAAAGAACTTAGGATAAGTCGGGTAATGAAAAGGAATGATATCAGCAGGGTAGAGGTCGAAAATCGCATGCAAGCGCAATGGAGTGATGAGGAAAAAGAGAAGTATTGTGATTTCATTATTGAGAACAACGAGGAGGAATCATTACTCAAGCAAGTTTGGAAAATTCATCGAGCCTTATTGCCTTCCAATTAGAGAATTTGTTGATAGATTTTGCAAGGCCTTAGAAAGACCTCTTTAATTTTTCCTATATTCATTATTCAAATCAATTGTTATGAGACCTGCAAAAACCTTCCTGCAGGAAACTCTGAACAGCATGGTGAATGAGACTTTTGATCGATGCATGAAGAATGCTCTAAGATTTCCTGATCAAAAAAGAAAACTAAATACCCTTGCAAATGACGTTGCGCATTTTCAAAAGAAAATTTTGAGTGAAATGTGGCAAGTTCGAAATGAGTTTGAAAACGCAAATCAATTGAGCGATTTTCAATTACGTATAGATCAGAAGCGTCATGAAATTGAAAGGCAACTGAAAAACATCTTGGTCTAATTATTAAAATTGACGAAGAGGAAAGTGGGGCTAGAGATGCCTATCAACAATTTTAGTGAATAGCGGCTATAGGTAGGCTGAAGGTTATGGCTGAAGGTCTTTGATAATAGGCGGTATAGCGGTTTTTGTGGAGTGGCTTAACAATTTATTAATACTTATTAACATCCCTTTTTTAGAAGGGACTAATAGATATATTTAGTCATACTTTTAAACCAATTAACAATAACCTTAAATTACTTATAACGATATGGACAAGTACGATTTTCTCATTTTACAGATCATTTATAATCACAAGGAAAAAGGATTTAGCAGCAATATTAGACTTGCGGATTTGGAAAGAGAATTTTGGAAAAAAATTGAAAGCGATCAGACTCTTTCAATTGGTCATGGGAGAATTGGGGAACGTATTACGAATTTATATTTAGATGAGTATATCGTTAACAGAGATGGTTATACTTTAACCAAGAAAGGAAGAATGCAATTGAATTACGAGCCCGTTTCTAACTGAGTAAGACACAAAATTTTCACAATTAAACTCCGGTTATACCGGAGTTTTTTTTTACCATGGATTTGTAAAGAACTCGTCCGCATCTGTTCCCGAATTTATGTCAGGGGTATTATTTCCTCTGAAGAATTCCAGATCAGGTGTGTTTCTGCTATGCAACATTACATTCCATTTGTCATTTCTTCGTTCACCCCTTACGTTGGAATGCAATAGTTCATAATCTTCGCGGGCAAATTCTTTGTTATAGAAAACAAAGCGCCCATTATTAAATTTCCCTGCTTTGTAATAATGCCAAATGTAATAGGGATATGCACCTTCTTCTCTCGTTTTATCAACTACCGTATTCGGAGGTCCATATTTCAGATAAACATATCCTCGATCCGTCTGCCATCCCTTCTTGTGGCGAGTTGCAAACAACTCCTCTACTTTTTCGACTTGCGTTTTGTAGTGTTCCCATTCATCTTCTGGATTTATTGGATTTCGTTCTTTCCAAAAATTATAGAAAAAAGTCTTCAAGTTTCTTAAGGTATAGGTCTCTGGATAATTTTCGATTATGGTTCGTTCTAAATTACTCGCAATAGGTCTAAGCGAATGAATATGTTCGAGCAGCGTATCTTTAAAGACGAATTTATCTGCGAAGGTTTCTTCTAAATTAGCAACAGCTGGAATATTTGGGCTTATTGGGTTATTTCTGCTAATGACTCTTTTCTTCTGAGCAATAACCTCGTTGTTGCGATTCCGAACCTCTACAACGAAATTATATTTTCCCGATGCCAAATCGGTGATGTTAAGTTTACTGAATACGGGTATTACTTCTGCAGATTCTATTCTTTTTCGAGCTATTATATCTGAAACCACTTCTTCAGAATTCAAGTCCTCTATAAAATAGGACAAAAGTAAATCTTGCTTTTCACCCATTTCCTTATTTGAATTATACACCTCTGAATAGAAGAGAAGCTCGTCAAAGTTCTGTCCGTAGTGAGAGGATAAATAGGGTATGATGTCATATCCAGATTTAGACCATTCTAAATTGCCTTCTGCTTTCGCATATCCTGCTACCAATTGAATATCAGACACGAAAGTTTTATTCTTAGGGTTGCGAATAGAGATATCTAACTCATGCTTAACAATCTCAGAATCGGGATTATTCACATCCTTCAATTCTATTTCAAGTATATAGTCCCCATCAGGTGCGATCAGCCTTTTTTGATCATAAAAGTCAATTGATGATTTACCACTAATTTCAGGACTCTTTACAATTGATTTTTCAAAATCTATGATGTCTTGGAATCTCTTTAGAATTAAAGTCGATTCTATTTGACCCTGTTTATATCCTTCTTCAACAGGAATAAAATTGATGCTATTTCCTTCAAAATTGAAGTAACATTCAATCATGTTTCCCTCTCCAGGGACATAAAAGACCTTGTAATCGAAGGTCACACGCAGATTATTGGCTGAAAATTGAATCGTCAGCAAAGTCGCTATTAACAAAGCTTTTATCCTCATATGGTAAAGTTAAATAACCTCTTTGTGAAAAGCGAATTAGAATTCTGAAAAATATTTTAAGCTTACCTGTTTACCTGAGATAAAAAATATTTTACTTTTGCCGCGGAGAGTTGGCAGAGTGGTCGAATGCGGTGGTCTTGAAAACCATTGTGCCGCAAGGTACCGGGGGTTCGAATCCCTCACTCTCCGCTTCTTTTAAATCCCGCTTAGGCGGGATTTTTTTGTTTACAGAGCTTTCTTCCATGTAAAAGAGCATGCTTCAATTTTAAACAAATCGCTGACATTGCTCAGATAAGCAGTATTTGTATGCTGTCATATTTGATTGGAGCTGCATAAAATCAACAGGATCTCGTAATTTTATTGTATTCTTCAATTATGAAAGAAGTATTAGTTCTTGGCGCCTCAGTTAAAGAAGAACGTTATTCAAACAAGTTGGTCAGGAAACTGCTAGCTAATGGCTATTTGCCGATTGCGCATGGTCGAAGAGAAGGAAGAATTGGGCCGATTGACATACAGACTGAATTGCCTAAAGAAAACACTTTCCATGCAATCAGTATTTATCTCAGCGCCAAAAATCAAAGGCCATTTGAGGCGTATATATTAAGTTCCAATTCTGAGAAGATACTTTTCAATCCCGGTGCCGAAAATGAGGATTTATTCAATCGTTGTTTAGAAAAAGGGTTGAACCCAGAGAATGCATGCAGCCTTGTTCAGTTGAGTATTGGTATTCTCTAAAATTACTTGTGGAGAAATTCTAAAATCACTTTGGTCAGGTCTTTGATATTAGTATACATTATCGACTAATGAATTTGAACCACAAAGCATACTTAACAGCTTGTGCTGCACTCTTGTTTTCCTTGTCTTTGATAGGTCAGGGCAATGTTATTCGTGAATTTGAAGGGCCAGATTTTTTGAAACAAAACTCTCCGATTTCTGATTCTTTAATACAATTGATGAGCCTTGAAGAAAAGATAGGCCAATTATTTATGGTCGCTGCCTGGTCGAATAAAGAAGAAGGGCATGCCCTTGAAATTGAAAAACTTATTGAAAAAAACCACATAGGTGGGCTCATTTTTTTTCAAGGAGGTCCAGAGAGACAAAGAAAACTTTACAACAGATATCAATCAAAATCAGCAATTCCATTGATGATTGGAATGGATGCAGAATGGGGTTTAGCCATGAGATTAGACAGTACCTTGCGCTATCCCTATCAGATGACCTTGGGGGCAATTTCTAATGATTCACTCATCTATGAAATGGGAGCGAGTATAGCTCGTCAAATGAATAAATTAGGTGTGCATGTAAGCTTTTCACCAGTTGCAGATGTTAACAACAATGCCAACAACCCTGTTATCAATTATAGGTCTTTTGGCGAAAACGTTGAAAAAGTAGCTAAGAAGAGTCATGCATATGCCTCAGGCTTGCAAAATTTTGGCGTCTTGGCAAATGCAAAACATTTTCCAGGTCATGGTGACACGGATGTAGATTCACACAAGGATCTACCGATAATTGCCCATGACAAGTCCAGATTGGATAGTTTAGAACTGATGCCCTTCAAATACCTTATTAGCAGGGGTATAGCTTCTGTCATGGTGGCTCATCTTTATATTCCTGAATTGGATAGCACTGCTAATCAAGCAAGTACATTGTCCAAACTTATTGTCGATTCATTGCTCAAAAAGGAACTTGGATTTAACGGCCTTATATTTACAGATGCTTTGAACATGCATGGAGTAAGTAAATTCTATGAGCCTGGAGAAACTGACGAAAAAGCTTTGATAGCGGGCAATGATGTTCTTCTTTTTTCACTCAATGTGGAAAAGGCAATGAATAGAATTGCAAAGGCTTTAGCAGATAATAAATTACTCGCAAAAGAAGTGGATAATCGTGTCCATAAAATTTTGAAAGCCAAAGAGTATCTCGGGCTGTTTGAATCACATTCTGATACGATTAAGTTTGAAAGCGCTTCTTTGAGCGACTTCAGCGATTTAAGTTTGATTGAACGATTGTACTCCGAAGCTGTTACCCTTATAAAAAATGAGGAAAATTATTTGCCTCTTCAGAGGTATTCGAAAAAAGAGAGAGGATTGGTGATCGTGGGTGATTATCTTGACAACACCTATCACAAGGAACTCAAAGGAAAGAAACTGACGCATTCTGTTGCGGTCAAAAAAGACCTTGATAAAGAAAAAATTCAAGCAGTATTGAAAAAGCTAGAAGGCATCGAAGATGTGATTGTCAATATTCACGGGATGAATCAACGACCATCGAAGAAATTTGGTATTCAAGCTTCTTCAGTCGCACTTATCGATTCATTGAATAAGCATCATCGGGTAATCCTAAATGTTTTTGGCAACCCGTATTCATTAAGTAAGTACCCAAGTCTCTTAAATTGTTCTAGCATATTTATCCTTTATGAAGACAATGAGTTTGTTCAAAAAGCGGCTATTAAAGCCCTTTTCGGTGATGCCAATATTTTGGGGACCTTGCCTGTTTCAGTTAATGCAGACTTCACAGAAGGAACTGGAATTAGGATAAAACACGATAAACTTACCTACGGTTTTCCAGAGGAAGTAGGCATGTCTGCAAATACCTTGCATCTCATTGATTCTATCGCTCTCGATGGATTAAGTGAGCAAGCCTATCCAGGTTGCGTTATTCTTGTTGCTAAGGACGAGAAAATTGTCTATCACAAGGCTTTTGGAAACTATACCTTCGAAGGGAGAAAAGAAGTTGAACCTCATTCGATATATGATTTAGCTTCAATTACGAAGATTGCTGCTACGGCTCCTGCTATTATGAAACTGTCTGAGGATGGTTTAATTGATTTGAACAGGAATGTCGGATACTATCTTTCTGAAATTGCAGACTCTTGCTTTGTTCATTCTATTCTTCTCAAAGACCTAATGACTCATCAAGCTGGATTGAAGCCATGGATTCCATTCTATTTGCAAACAATGGAAAAAGGCAAGTATAAAAAGGGATATTACAGTTCTAAGCCCACTGAAGAATTCAATGTGCAAGTCAGTGAAAAGCTATGGATAAACCAGAACTACAGAGATTCCATATTCACTAAAATATATAACTCTCAACCTCGAAAAAAGCGCGACTATAAGTACAGTGATTTAGGTTTTTATCTATTGCCTCAAATTGTAGAGCGCATTACCAAACAAGATTTTGAATCATACGTTCAAGCTCAATTTTTCAAACCACTGGGTATAGAGTCTTTGGTGTACAATCCTTTAGAAGTTTATAGGAAAGAAGAAATTGTTCCTACTGAACATGATCTTTATTTCAGAAAAGAACTCTTGCAAGGCCACGTGCATGACATGGGAGCTGCTATGCTCGGAGGGGTGTCAGGACATGCAGGATTATTTGGAAATGCCTATGATTTGGCTGTTTATATGCAAATGCTATTGAACAAGGGCGAATACAATGACATTGAAATATTCAAACAATCAACAATAGATCAGTTTACTGCTTGTCAGAATTGCGATGGAACGAAAAAAGAAAACCGAAGGGGACTCATCTTTGATAAGCCATCTCGATTTGAGGAAGAAGGTCCGACCTGCTTTGGTTGTATTAGCCATGATAGTTTTGGACATTCAGGATTTACGGGCACGCTAGCTTGGGCCGACCCTGAAGAAGAAATCGTTTACATTTTTCTTTCTAATCGCGTTTATCCAAATATGAAGAATAAAAAATTGATCAAAATGAACATTAGGACTAAAATAATGGAGGCCATTTATAAGAGCTTAGAAGATTCTCCATCTATTAGCGATTCGCAATAATCTATAATTTTATAGTATGAAGATTGGAATCGTCTTATATCCAACTTTTGGTGGAAGTGGGGTTGTTGCTACCGAATTGGGGAAATCACTTGCCAATTTAGGTCATGAAATTCATTTTATATCTTATAATCAACCGGTTCGATTAGATGCCCTCAACGATCGTCTGCGTTATCATGAGGTAAGTGTTTCAGATTATCCACTCTTTGATTATACGCCCTATGAGCTTGTCTTGACGAGTAAACTTATTGAAGTTGCTAAATATGAACAGTTGGATATTCTTCATGTGCACTATGCGATTCCTCATGCCTCAGCTGCATACATGGCAAAGAAAATTCTGGATGAAGAGGGCGTGCAGATTCCGTATATCACAACACTCCATGGAACCGATATAACATTGGTAGGTCGCGATAAATCATTTGAACCTGTCATTACATTCGCAATAAATCAATCGGATGCAGTAACTGCAGTTTCTGAAAGCCTTAGGCAGGATACATTTAAGCACTTCGATATTAAGAATGACATTGAGGTTATTCCCAATTTCGTGGATATGAATTTGTATGATTCAATTGAATGCGGTGGGCTAAGACAGCGATACGCTCCTTTGAATGAAGTGGTCATTTCTCATGTCTCTAATTTCAGAAAAGTGAAAAGGGTAGAAGATGTAGTAAACGTATTTTTCAATATAAAGGATAAAATGCCTGCAAAACTTTTATTGGTAGGAGATGGTCCAGAGAGATCAAATATTGAAAAAATGTGTCGAGAACGCGGAGATTGTGGGTGTATAGTATTCCTCGGGAAACTAAAAAATCCGCGTTCCGTTCTAAAGATTTCTGACCTCTTCCTCTTGACTTCTGAGCATGAAAGTTTTGGTCTTTCTGCACTAGAAGCCATGGCTTGCGGAGTGCCTGTTATTAGCACAAACACGGGTGGATTACCTGAAGTAAATAAAAATGGAGTGTCCGGGTTTACATCAGGAATAGGCGATATTGAAGAGATGACGGAACATGCCCTTCACATACTTTCGAATGAAGAGGTCCACAACCAATTTAAGCGAAATGCATATGCTATCGCAAAGAGTTTTGATATAGACGAAATAGTTCCTCAGTATCTTTCTTTATACCAGGAGGTTCAAAAAAGTTATCGAATCAAAGTTAAATCTCCTCTATAGCTCTCTGAACGGTCAAAGACATCATAGCTTATGATGTAATAATAAACTCCGGGTGCACATTCTTGCTCTGAATCTTGAAATGTCCCATCCCACTCAAAAAACTTGTCGTTAGACTCAAAAACTTTTGTTCCCCATCTGTTAAAAATAGTCAGACTGAAATTGTCTATACAGAAATCAGGAGAAAGAAAATCAGTCAAGTTCTCATGAGCCTTGAAGTAAGGATTGCTCATATCGTCATCAGGAGTGAAAATGTTTGGTAAAGCTAAACTTCCGTCCGTTTCAGGTATAATCTGAACCGTGAAAGGGTAGTTATAAACATTGGTCACGCTGCACTTCTTGGATTCTACAAAGAAATTTAATTCATGGACTTCACCGGGTTCATTTACGTCTTCACACACGGGTATCCAGCAAAACTCAGCAAATGAACCGAAAAGAGAAGGAGGTATAGGTTCGAAAGAACCAGGCGATGGAGACGTGCTAAAGATGTACTGTGTAGTGTCTACTTTGAAGGTCAAGGTATCGTAACAATCAGGGTCTTGCAGAATCAGGTCAAAGCAATGCTGTTCCCCGTTCATGACATAGACCTCTTCTTGATCAAAAGGAAATACCATTTCTGTAGGATTGTCCTCTGGAAGCTCAACGATTATATTAAACGAATCAGAGACAGCAATAGTGCTATCTGCGCAACCAGATGAAAAGGCTTGAATAACAATTTCATATGGAACAGGACTTATATTATCGCAATTAGGAACCCAACAAAATTCTGAAGAAATATCACCATCATTAATGCTATCCACCGGTAAAAAAGCCGCCTGAGGGAAAAATGCTGTGTCTAGAATGCTTGAGTTGGCAAAAAGGAAAAGGGTATCACCTAAATCCACATCTTCGACTAATACATCGATACAAAATGGTTTATTGGGTTCTATCGTATAGGTCTCAGGACTGTCTTCATCCCATGTGATGGCAGAAGGATTGTCTTCTGGACATATAAAGGTATCGAATTGAAGTTCTCGTCTAACTTCTCCGATTTTAACTCCGTTTCTATATTCTTCAACCTTTATGGCAAAAACATAAACACCTAAGATGTCAGGGCTTGCAGTTAAATTTCCACTTATTGGATCGATTGCCATTGCTGGGCTTCCTCCGACCATGTTTCCAGAGTTAAATCCGGTTTCCCAGGGCACGGCCATGTAAGGTGCTGGGCTTGCAATCGGAGGGGTAATGTTGTTAATGGATGCAGCTCCCGTTCTAGGGTCATCCAAGGAGTATACCAAAGAATCTCCATCTGCATCAAAAGCCGTGAATGAAAGATTATTTGTGGCATCTGAACAGAAATAGGCCCTAGCAGGATATTCATCAAACACAGGACTGCTATTTTGTAGCAAAGGATCTGGCATAGAAAAAGTAAATACCATTCCCCAATCTCCCGGATCTTGAACATTTGTGATGATTTCATTTCTGCAACATCTTTCCCAAGCAAAATAATAGCCATTTGGATTAGGAGGAAGTGGCTGAGTAACTCTATAATTCTTTTGTTCTACACAGACCTGTGGACTAAAACACAAATCGCCTATTTCTAAAATTTCTTGATCAATAAAGGGAATTTCAAATGTAAAGAGGACTGTATTTCCTCCATTTTCATATACTGTTATAGGAATAGGGTCGTCAGTAATATTGTTTCCATT
>JBCCIF010000062.1:0-17609 GCA_039028335.1 Bacteroidota bacterium | reverse complement strand
GTTCACCTCAACCAAGAGGGGGGTTATGGACTCTTGCCTCAACGTGGCTCAAACCAGCCAAGCCACCTTTGTTTCCATACTGGACCCTTTTCTTAAGGAAAGGTTCGTGTTTCCTTTAATAACTTTGTCAATTTTTTTGACCTCCTTCAGAGACGAGAGTTCCTCTAGAAATATACTATCCGCATAAATAGTCTTTCCTTTAATTGGAATGATTGAGACATCTGAATCAAAGGAACTGTAAACCTTATCGACAAGCTCTTCGATTCCATTAAATGCAGAAAGAACTAGGATCATTGCGGCTGTCACGAAAGCTATTACCAGAACCGAAATGGCTGTTATCAGGTTTATAATACTGGTAAATTTACGGCCGAATAAATAGCGTTTCGCTATGTAGAAAGGGGTATTCAAATCATTTCCAGGCTTTGACAATTAAGCCCGTTCCCGTTCTGTGATTAGAATGAACATCCAAATAGTTCAAAGCAATACAAAATGGAAACGTCAATATATAATAGAATGGAAGTAGAATGAGAAATAGTTTAGAAACGCCTAAAACTCGCATAGGTAAGTACATCGATAGTTTCCAACTTATTTTACCAGGAGTGCCGTATGAATACTTAGCTTCAACTATTTCGAATCCTGCCGTCAATATTTTTTCTTCGATCTCTTCAATGGGGTATCCATCTCGCACATGTTCATCAATGAATCCCTGAACTTCACCATCTGCATGCTCTTCTATGCCACTGCCTCCTTGATCCGAAGGAGTTGATATAAGAAGCATACCTCCTTTCTTTAAAGAGGAACAATAATTTTCAAAGGCTTTTCTATCCTCTAAAATGTGCTCCATTACATCAACACACAATACAAGATCGTAAGTATCTGGGGCTTTATATTTGGTTAAATCACCAACTTGAAATTTTACTTGAGGCCTTCCAATTTCTTTAAAGAATGAATTGCAATCAGCGACCTGCTCTTCCTTTACATCAATCGCTAATATTCTCCATTTGGAATTTAGGCTGGACAAAAAATAATCATACTGTCCAAAACCCGATCCTGCATCTAAGATAAAAGCATTTTCAGGTGCCTTCTTTGACCACGTCCTAGCTTCTTTTTGAATATGCCAAGCTCGAAGCAAGAGCCAATCCAAAAGATGGTAAAATACTTTTCTAAGAAAAGGGCTTTGATTGAAAAAATTACCAAGTGTTCGTTTTATGGGATCATATTCCATTATTGTCCTTTATTTGGGCCTTTTAATAATTGATCAATTTCTTGCGCGTATTCTCCAGAATCGTCTAGATAAAAACTTAGATCTGGTACTTTTCGCATATTTTTTCCAATGGATTTACTAAGTAATCCTCGAACCATTTTCTTTTGACCACCGATATATTCCAATAAGGCCTTTTTGTCCTTTACCGCTAGAAAACTCAAATAAACCCTTGCATACGATAGATCTTGACTGATTCTAACAACGGTAACCGTGATAAACGCTCCTTTGAAATGGTCTTTTGAATAGCGCTGAAATATGTGGCCCAGCTCCTTTTTAAGCAGGCTGGATATTTTTTGTTGTCTTATGCTCTCCACAGCGCGTAAAAATAGCAATACCGTTGTGAAAAGATTAATATTCAATTTGGAAATGAATTATTTTTTAGGATTTTAAGACCATTAGTCTAAATTTGCTTTCCACTATAGACCTATGAGCAAGAAAACCATTTTAGTCCCTTCAGATTTTTCCGCAGTTGCAGACAATGCAGTAAATCATGCAAATAGAATAGCTGAAACTACGGAAGCTACCATTACTATTTTGCATGTTGTTTCAAAGGATTCAAAGAGTGAAATGGCGCAGAAAAAACTGGATATGTATATCGAGAGATTGCAAAAAGAGTATCCTCAGGCTAATTTTGACTCTTGCATAAGAGTTGGAAATATATTTGACGATATAGGAGATGCTGCAAAAGAATTGAAGGCATCTTTAATCGTTATGGGGACCCACGGGATGAAGGGGATGCAATTTTTGGTTGGATCCAATGCATTAAGAGTAGTGTCTAATTCAGAGACGCCATTGATTATCGTTCAGGAAAGACCAGCGAGATTTGATGATTATAATGATATTGTTGTTCCATTAGACCTGTCGAGAGAAACGAAACAGAAGTTGAAAGTGGTTGCAGATCTGGGTAAGTATTTTGACTCTAGAGTTCATTTGGTGAGCCCTACTGAGAAAGACGAGCATTTAAAGAATCAACTTTCGCGAAATATGGCCTATGCCAAACAGTATATGACAGATCAGGGTTTGAGCCCCAACTGTGAAATTTCCGAAGCTGATAGCGGAGACTTTGACGATGGGCTAATTCGCCATGCCGTTAAAAAGGATGCAGATATCATAGCTATTATGAACTTGGGAGTGAACAGCCTGATGGGAATTTTTGGCGGGGCCTTTACGCAAAAGGTCATTACCAATGAAGCTCAAATTCCTGTTTTGATTATCAATCCAAAGGCGACTACTTCCAACTCAGATGTTTTTGGTGTTTTCGGCTAGAATTTAGTTCCAATTACAAGAATATCATCGATTTGTTCGTGCTTGTCACCCATCCAATCGATTATAGCTTTGTCTAATTCTTCTTTTTGCTCTTGAGCTGGAAGTGGGAAAATGTACTTCAATAAAGGCCGAAAACGACTAAACTTGAATTTTGTTCCAGATTCACTTTCTCCACCAAACTGATCAACGTATCCATCCGAGAACTGGAATACCATATCTCCCGAATTCATAGTCAGTTTCTTCGTGCTAAATTCAATTCCCTGATAATCGCTGTTTCCAATGGCATAGCGATCACCTTTGATATTGTCTAACTGGCCATCTTTTATAAAGTACAAAGGGCGTCCTGCACCTGCAAAACTTAATTCTCGGGTTTTTTCATTCCAAACGCACAGGGACATGTCCATGCCATCTCGTACCCCGAGGTCTTCCATTTGCCTATTCAAACTTGAAATGGATACATCATTCAATTTTGTCAATATTTCTCCAGGATCATAAGAATGATGGTCCTTTAAGATTTGATTAATACTAGTATATGCAATTAAGCTCATGAATGCTCCCGGTACTCCATGGCCAGTGCAATCTATTGCAGCGAAATATTTGTATTCACCTTGTTCATGAAACCAATAGAAATCTCCAGAAACAATATCCTTTGGTTTATAGAGTACAAAACACTTCTTAAACATGGAATCAATTTTTTCCTGAGAAGGTAAGATTGAATCCTGGATTCTTTTTGCATAGCGTATTGATGCTGTTACGTCTTGGTAGAGCTCACTTACTCTTTTTCTTTGTTTTTCAATCTGAACATTTTTGTCCTGCAATTCGTCTGTTTTACGTTTCAGCTGAACAGTTCGCTCTTCCACTTTTGCTTCAAGCATCCGTTCATTTTCGGCAAGATCATCGCGCATTTTAAGCAAAGCCATACCCATTTCATCTTCTTTACTCAGTGGGGTATAATTCACTTCGAAGTTTCCTGTTCCCGTAGCAGATGCGAAATCCCGAGTCGCCTTTAAACCATGCATCAGGGAATTAAGCGCTTGAGTCATATCACCAATCTCATCGTTAGAGTGGTCAAGCTCCCTTTTGGGAATAACTCCTTTTCCAAGAGATTGAAGCGTGTTTTTTAATCTATAAACGGGAGAAGTTATGGAGCGTGTCGTAAAGACAGCGATGACAATACCTGCAATAATTAACGCTATTCCTAAATAGGTAAGGTAATTTTTTAACTTTTCGAAGGATGCGACCATAGCATGACTATCGGCCGTACTTGCTTCTCTTTGCGTCTCAATCAATTCATTGAGATCCACCATTAAGTCGTCAAACTTTTGATCTACCTCTCCATCGGGTTCCGTGAATTCAAGCATGCGAAAACGTTCAAAAGCGTTTTCTGGCTCATAACTTCTAAAGTCTGGGAAAATGGCCATAATCTCTCTATACATGTCATTGAGATCGTCCATTTTTTCATATACCTTCTTTTTCAGTTTCCTCTCGCTGTCGTTTTCCCAGCTGTTTTCTAAGGAGTTGATCTTTCCCTTGATCATAGGGAGATCATTTGACATGATTTCTCTAAGCCGAATTTTTTCTCTCGTATTGCTATTGGATTGTACATTGGCCCAAATAACGGCCAAGGATTTCGATTCCTCTAAAAGGAATTTTAGATCTTCGAGACGCTCTACGGAAGGGCTGGAAACAGAAGTGATTTCATCATTAAGATCTTTACTGTCATTTACTGTCTTGGTTGTGAAAACAACAAAAACCAGAGTAGCCAGCATGAATATGCCGAACCCGATTCCAATTTTTCTGCCAATTGTAAACCGCATGTAAAAGCATTTAGTCTTTTGAACCGTTAAGATTGTCTATGCCATCGGTGCCCAATCTTTCGAAAATATCATCACCTTCAATACTGGAATTCACCCCTTCAATATCCTTTGGCAAATCTTTAATACATTTTTTGTGAATGTTCAAGGCTTTTCTTTCAAACTTTAATTTCCATTCCTGAAACTCTATACCATCAAGAGTTCTGCCTTTTTTCAATTCTCGAAGATTCGATTCAAAGTCTTCTTTTTTGTCTTCTAGGATCAAACTGTAGTAAATAGCACGGAGAGCTTTGTTAATTTCTACACGCTCCGGCTTTAATTTATAGGCTGTTAGTGCAAAAGGCAGTGCTTCCTTAAATAGATCAACACAGATCTCTTGTTTTTCGCCAATACAATGCAAATCACAATCAGGTCCAATATTCTCTATAATATAGGCAGCTTCATTGTATAGATTAATCGCCAAATTATAATTGGCCCCATAATCCATGGTGTCTAATTTAATCGCTGCTCTATAGTATTCTTTCACTGCTTCGAAATACGCCTCATATTCCTCTCGCTCTGAACCGTTATTTCGTTCAATCTCAATCAATTTTCTATATGAAGTAGCCAGTGCTTTGGCAAAATTTATGTCACGTGTGGACAGGCTAAAATCAGGTTCTAATCTCTTTTGAACTTCTCGGTATTTGTCATAACGCGGCTTGATCATGTCGATGTTTTCGCTTGTGCGATTGTTCAGCATGTTTACCACATCATTGTAAAAAGATGGAATAAAGAATGTTTTAATGACATTATAGTTCATTTGATCAAACTTGCCATCGGCATCAAATTCCATCGCTTTAAAAAAGGCCTCAACACTTTCTTCTCTGTTCTTTGAATTGGGGTCTCTATTGTCTATTACTTTATAAATTTCCTTGTAGATATGGCCACGGACATGCCATGTATATGAATCCACTTTACCCTGCTCTGTTAGAATTGCGGCATCAATTTTCTCCTTTGCTCTTTGCAATTCCTTTTGCTCGTATAGCTTGGCAGCTTCTACTGTAATCGTAGGAGTTTGCGCCCAAGCAAAAGTGCTGAAGAGAAGAACAACCAACGATATGTAAAATTTTCTGAGCATAATTATTTTTTTATCGGGGTTCCAAGTGTTTTAAGGGTAACACCTATTACTAAACCTTGTTTTGTTGCGTTTTCCTCATCAAATTCGTATTTTATCTGGCTTTGGTCAATAAAGAAATTGATAGAAGACCCACTTTGAGTTCCATTGTCAAATTCCGTCACAATAAGAACATTTTTTCCTGAAAGGCTTTTAATAAGCTCAGGGTTAGCATCGTGAATTGCTTTAGGAATATAGACAATATGAACTGCGTCTGAATTGATCAACTCTTCTGTGCTCGGAGAAATTATTACTAAGGGCTGATCTCCTATCTTTTTACCTGAGTACTTTTTAGATAATTGAAGAGTAAGTTTGGGAGATTCCAAAACGGCAATAGTAAAATCACCGTTCTTACTTTGATTGTCCCAAGAAACGAGTTTTGCAAAATTATAGAGATATGTCGCCCTAATGATATTGGGAGTGTCTCGCTCATCAAGCTGACTTTTGCCATTGATAGCAAAAGTGAGAAGTAGACATATTAGTAAGGCAATTCGTTTCATCAAGTCAGAGAATCTCTCAGCATCTTGCCAAGATAGATTCAATTAATTAATAGCTCAACCAGAGGTTTCTATCTTATGCACTTACGATTTTTGAAAACCGAATGTTTCAAATATGATCCAGATTATTCAGAATCGGGGCCTTCTAACTTCATAGACTCCAAATCGCGATCAAAGAGGTACAAGGAACTTTTGTCTCCACCAATTAAATTGAGCTTATCGATAATGCTTCTTGCTAAGGCTTCTTCCTCGATCTGCTCAGAAACATACCATTGCATAAAGTTGTGGGTTGTGTAGTCTTTTTCTTTCAAAGTGACGTCAACGACTTTATTAATTTCTTGTGTTACGAAGATCTCATGCTCCAAGACTTGTTCGAAAACATTTTTTATTGACTTAAACGTTTTTGGCGGTGCTTCCAACAAAGGAACAATTGCATGTCCGCCTCTTTCATTGACAAACTTGATCAACTTTAACATATGTTCGCGTTCTTCGTCAGCATGTCCATAAAGAAACTTAGCCATTCCATTCATCCCTTTAGTTTCTGCCCAGGAGGCCATAGATAGATACACTTGAGAACTGTATCCTTCAATTTCAATTTGCTTTAATAGGGCCGCCTGTACTTTTTTCGAAAACATGAGATCAATTTTGACAAAAGTAGCAATTCCTTTCTTTAAATATACGCTCTAGAAAAGTCTTTAAAATTAATTTTCAGCGAGAAATTTGTAGGCTGAAAGCTTTTTTCATTTTAATCTGAAAAAAATGAAATTATTTCTTCATAAACTTAAATAATGCATTGGTAAACCAATTTTGCTCGGTCTTTTCAATTTTCTTTAAAAACTTATCTGACTTTACTGCGATTTCAGTAATCTCCTCGACTAAATTGGCAAAGTGTTTTTCTTCCTTATTGCCCTTACTTGCTTTGAAATCACCTAGAATATTTAGGCGATCTATTAATGGACTAAGCTCCCTTTTTCTTCTTTCAGAGGCAATCTTTCGCGATACCTCCCACATGTCCGACTCTGCAATAAAATACTCTTTTCTTTCACCATGTTTGAGCACCTTATGCACTAAGCCCCAATCGATAAGCGAGCGCGTATTCATATTGGCATTGCCTCTGCTTATTTTCAAGCTTTCCATAATTTCTTCGGTAGACATTGGGTTTGTCGAAACCAGGAGAAGTGCATGTATTTGAGCCATCGTTCTATTTACACCCCATTGCGAGCCCAATGAGCCCCATAATTCAATAAATTTTTCTTTTCCCTTGTCTAAATCCATAATCAATATTAATGTTTTCAAGTAATTTCAAAAAGAATTGATATTAATATTTGATCTTTGTTATCCATTACAATAATCTATCCTTGAAACCTGCAAAACTTAAGAAGCTAAAGAAAAGAATAAAGCTTAAGACGTTCCAAACGCTTATAGATGAGAAAGGAAAGGCATTGAATTACAAGCAAATTGCCTCTCGCATGAATGAGAAAGACAATTCAGTTAAATTGATAATTGTTGAAAGTTTGACTGAATTGGCGCGTGAGAAAAAAATAGTTGAGAAAGAAAAAGGAAAATTTCTATTTAAAGGGAAAAGAACCAATTTAATTGAAGGCAGGATTGAAATTACCAAATGGGGCAAAGGATTTGTACCACATGAAGATTATGAAGAAGACATTACTGTTAGTAGGAAAAATCTGAAGCGCGCATTACATGGGGATATCGTTTTATTGGAACTTTACAGAAAGAAGAACCTGTGGGCGGGTAGAGTTGTACATGTTGTGGAAAGAAGGACAAAGACCTTTGTTGGCATCATAAATAAAACGCATAATGCAATATTTTTAGATGCTGACAAAATGGGACATGTTAGCCTTTATATCCCAAAAGGAAAGGACATGAATGCCGAGGATGGAGTGAAGGCTGTAGGGAGAATAACAGATTGGCCCGAAACCGCAGATAGCCCTTTTGGAGAAATAATTGAAATACTAGGTGATGAGGGCTCTATTAGAACTGAATTGGATGCAATTCATTGGGAATTCGATTTGCCCAAAGAATTTCCAGAAAAGGTTTTGAATGCGGCCAAAAACCTTAGCATGAACCTCAACGAAAAAGAAGTTCAATTTAGAAAGGACTTTCGTGAAACACTTACTTTCACAATTGACCCAGAAGATGCAAAGGATTTTGACGATGCCATATCTTTTGAAAGATTAGACAATGGATACCAAATCGGAATTCATATTGCTGATGTCGCTCATTATGTTAAAGAAGGAGATATCCTTGACAAAGAGGCAAAGGTTCGCGGAACTTCAGTCTATCTCGTAGACCAAGTAATTCCTATGTTGCCTGAAGAGCTTTCCAATGTATTGTGCTCTTTGAGACCAAATGAAGATAAATTTTGCTTTTCAGTTATTATAAGAATAAATGATAGTGGGGAACTGTATCACTGGGAGATTTCAAAGACAATTATAAATTCTGATAGAAGATTTACTTATGCAGAGGCACAGAATATTATAGACGCAGGGAAAGGGGAATATACGGAAGAGATTTCTATAATCAATTCAATTGCAATGAAGCTGAGAGAAAAGCGTCTAGAAAAAGGCGCTTTGGCTTTTGGAAGCGAAGAATTCAAGTTTAAATTAAATGCATACAATGAGCCCATTGAGATTTTTCAAAAGAAAATGGATTCTGCCAATTACTTAATTGAAGAATTTATGCTTTTGGCGAATAAAATTGTTGCAGAATCGATAGGCTTGAAAAGCAAAAAGCCTTTTGTTTATAGGATTCACGACAAACCTGATCCTGTTAAAATTGGGGAGCTGCAAAAGTTCGTTTCTTTTCTGGGATATGATTTAAAGACATCGATTGAAGATGCAAGCCGAGATCTGAACAATTTATTGGAAAGCGCAAAAGGAAAACCTGAAGAAAAAATAATCAGTCAAATGGCTATCCGGACAATGGCCAAGGCAGAATACTCAATTGACAATATCGGACATTATGGTTTAGCTTTTGAATACTATTCGCATTTTACTTCACCTATACGAAGATACCCAGACTTACTTATTCATCGTCTTTTAGACGATTATGCGAAGCGCAGCAAGACCTTAAGTGCTGAAGAGATTGAAAAAAGAAATAAACACTGCTCTCTAATGGAGCGAAGAGCGGCTGAAGCCGAAAGAGCTTCTATTAAATACATGCAAGCGGTTTATATGTCTAAGTTTATTGGAAAAGAGTTTGAAGGAAGAGTATCTGGTTTGACCAAATGGGGGGTATATGTCGAATTGAGTAATAAGTGCGAAGGAATGGTTTCCTTTAAAAGTATGAGAGACGACCAGTATTATTTTGATGAAGACTCCTTTAAATTAATTGGCAAGAGATACAAAGAGACACTGAGTATGGGAGATGAGGTAAAAGTCTTGGTCGTGGCATGCGATGCATTAAAGCGTCATGTCGACTTGGAATTTATTGACTTTTAAAAATTTTGATTTTTGCGGACTCTAATTTCAGTTCTTCTATTCAAAGCATGCTCTTCATTTGAGCATTCTACATCATTACCACAATGATTAACCAATTCCTTCTCACCCATTCCAACTGCATCAATTCTTTTAGCATTTATTCCTGTTGAGATAAGGTATGCTGCTACTCCTTCAGCCCTCTCTTGAGAGAGTTTGAGATTGTATTTATCTGTTGCTCTTGAATCAGTATGAGAAGAAACACCGATTGAAATGTGTGGATTATTATGCATAATAGTAGACAGCTTGTTCAATTCTGATTTGGCAGATTCGTTTAATTCAGCGCTGTTATATGCATAATATATATCCTCGATTTTGAACTTTTCATTGGAACGCACATAAATTTCATAGTCTTCTTCGGTTATTATAGATATATAATCGTCATCCGCATCCAATCTTTCAAAATAGTATCTTAAATCTTTATCAGCGAAAATTATTTTAACCGGATTTCCGTCATCATCAACAATTGCTACTTTGAGGCTTTCATCATTGTTGCTTAATCGGAATATGTATTGATCATCAGGTTTCAATTGTTCAAAAATGAAATTCCCATCTTCATCAGTAAGTGTTTTGTCGATTACAATTCCGTATTTGTTTATGACGCTAATTTCTTCTTGCTTCCCTAAATCCCCTTGTTCATTCCGATAGACATTTCCTTTAATGGTAATAGACAAAAATGAATCATCACTTTCTTCCATTAATGCTAAATTATCGAAATCATCTAGAGCAAGGATTTCAAACGAGAATCCACCATTTTCATCCGCTTCTATCACTTCCGTGATATCGCCATTCGAATCAGTAAGCAATAGAGCAACATTTTCAAATGTTTTATTTTCCTCTGCAAATTTGATGGTATAATTGCTCATGCCTTTTTCTTTTAGGAAAAAGAACTCACCTTCAGCATTTGTAAATGCTTCTTGAATAACACTGCCAAATTCGTCAACTAGAAAAACTTTTGTATTTGCAATAGCCGTTTCATTCTGTTCAAATTTTCCAGTAATGAATTGCGTCTCGACCTGTTTTTTCTGCTCTTTGGAGTTAAACTTATAAATATCGTCCTTACCTGTACCCCCTGGTCTATTTGAACTAAAGTAACCGCTTCCCTCATTTTCAAAGCAAATTCCGAAATCGTCATAAGGAGAATTAAAAGGAGCTTTTAAATTTTCCACATATTCCCAATGATGGCTTTCTTCAACACGATACATATCCAATGAACCGTATCCAACATGCCCGCTTGAGGCAAAGTATAAGAATTTTTGAAAATAAGTTGGGAAGACTTCATTTTCCGGGGTGTTAACATGTTCGCCTAGGTTAATTGGTTCAGACCAGCCACTATCATTTTTGAAACACATGTAAATGTCCATTCCACCATACCCTCCAGGTCGATCGGAAGAGAAGAATAAAGTCTGTCCGTTTTCTGAAAGTGCCGGATGCACTACATTATAATTGTCATTATTATGATCAAAAGCAACTGGTTCGCCCCATTTTCCATCTACTTTCTTAATGGAAAAAATGTCATTATAGTTTGTCCCTGATTTCAGCTGTGAGGCGCTTGTATAATAAATTTCTGTATTGTCTTGGTTGACGCAAATAGGTCCAATGTGTTTTCCATGAATTAGACCAGGAAGAAACTCGTGCGCATTTTTAGATTCATTTGAACCCAACTTTTTACGGTACAATTTGGAAAAGTCTTTCACGCTGGGATCCAACTCTTCAATATTGATGAGGTCTGCTTTATCCAATGTACAAAACACAACATCACTTCCGAACATTACCGGGCTGTAGTCTCCGGCACTTGTATTCAGTTCACTGAAATTGGTCGCTTCTATTTTTGAAACGACTTTGTTCCATTTAGATTGGGATACAATACTCTCAAGTAATCGTTGAAAATCCTCCTGACCCTTGCTGCTTGGAGATAAAGTATTCCATGTCGCTTTAGCATCGTTGTATTCACCATTGGCAAGTTGAGTCCGAATAAGTATATACTTGAAATCATCTTGATCAGGGTACTTTTCGATTAAATCTTTCGAAGCCTGAGTAGCTTTGACGTAATCTCCTGCGTAGAAACTACTCATGCTGTAGATATGGATGTTTTCGTCTGACGATTTCCCCTCTTCGAATTCGTTCTCCAATATCGCTATCGCATCATGAAAGCGTTGATCTTCAAAAGCTTGAATAGCACGTTTGTTTTGACCAAATGAACTTGAGATCAAGAAGAGAAATAAAATGGTATTTATAAGGTTTTTGTTCATAAGCTATAAAATCTAGGAGAAACAACATCTCCTTTGTCTTTACTTATATTCATTCCAATGAACAATTCTAACGAGCTCGGATTTTTTGAAGTTAATCGCATTGTTCCTAACTCATAAGAATATCCAATTCTGACCTTGTTTGATACGAAAAAATGACCCAAAAGGTTTATGTTATTATCATTTCTATAAGATGCGCCAAATGTGACCCTCTCTCTAAGTGTAAAATTTAAACTTATGTCATAAAAATATTGACCAGTCAAAAGATAATTTGCGATTAAATAAGGTTTCAGAATGAGATCTTTGCTTAACACGAATGCTTTGCCTATTAAGAAGTCGAAATGAATCCTTTCTCTATAAATTCTGCCATCAGTTTTCAAAGAAATTGGACTCTGCATTAAATTACTGGCCTTCAATCCAAGTATGCTTTTATTGTTTTGAAACAAAAAAGAAATTCCAGCATCAGGGCTGAGTCCATTCACATTTTGTGTTTGATCTAATAAGGCATCCGGTTCAAAGAGATTTAATTCTGAGAAATTAAAAGAATATTGATCCGCAACAAGGTCAAGACCAAATGAGAACAAGCCCGAATTCGACCGGATGTGATAGGCCCAAGTTCCTTGCAAAGAGACTCTTCTATGTAAGCCTATCTGATCATGCTCTAACAACAGACCGTAGCCCATTTTGCCTTTATACAAACTATTGTGAAAAGAAATGTATTGCGAAAGTGGAGACCCTTCTATTCCAAGCCATTGCTTTTGAAAAGAAAAGGCGATATATGTTAAGTTTTTACTTCCGGCATATGCAGAATTCAAGCTGTAATAATTAAATAAGCTACTATTTTGAAAGATATTCTGTTGTCCAGAAATGGTGTAAAAAATCAAAAGAGCGCATATGCTGAGGACGTTCTTTTTCATTTTAACATTTCTATAAATCCGCTGAAGGAGTTTCCTTCAACTCTTGCTACATAAAAGTAGGTGCCTGAAGAAAGTTCATTCATATTGTTGTCAAATCCTCTAAAGACGATAGAGCTATTGTTATAGTTCGCACCGCTCCATACTAGAACACCATGCCGATTGTAAATCTCAACCTCATTATTGGAATAAGATTCAAGCTCAATATTTTGTATTCTCCAAGAGTCATTGTCTCCGTCTGCATTTGGAGAAAAGGCATTAAAAAAAACTAAATCGCAAATGCCATTGCCGTTTTCAATCAATACTTGAAAATCAATGGCACAGTTATTACCTGAAAATGATACTTCATAAGTTCCTGCTGCAAGGTTTTGGACGATTGTATCGGAGAAAGCATTGGTTCCTACATTTATAGTATACGGTCCTTGACATCCTTGAATATTGGATATTGTGAATGAACCGTCATTTGCTTCCGAACAAGAAGTTGCAGAAGAAACAAGTGAATAACTGAAGACTTCAAATGGTTGATGAAATCCTTGTGTATAGATAGCATTGATTGATGCTCCGGTAATCGAAATAGGCTCTCCAATTGAATAATGAATCCTTTTGTTGATTCCATAGTCTCCTTGACCCGATGCTCCATGAATTAAATGTTGGTCAAGATTCTGTTCTTGTCCGGAGAATGAAAGAGTTTTGAATAAAAGGAATATGCCTATCAGATTTTTCATAAGCCAGTCTTAAAATACCAGCCTGAAATTCCAAATGAAATGACCGTATATACTTGCTCACCGTGCGAACTAGGAAATGTGATTGTCGGGGCATTTTGAATCGTAGAGTTCAAAGGAAGAAATTCTATTGGATGACTTACATTATTCTGGAATATGAACACATACTCTCTGCCCACGACATTTGCAGAATTGGGAAGCTCAATACTTACAGGCCCATTATTGTTTATGAGGTAATGGTGCTCTGATTCATTTACGACCAAATTGCTTATTGAACCTGTACCTTGCGTTTGATAAGAGACTGAGCCATTAATATCTAAAGTAGAATTGGGAACTGAATTATTTTCTCCAATACCGACTCTTGAATTGCTAATATGGTACAATCCTCCGGTTCCATTTTCTAACCAAAAGGAAGAAGGAATAATTGGGCTGAGATTAACAGTGTTGTTTTGCCCAGATTCTGTTATATTCAATTCGAATCCATTGAGACTAAAATCAGTTATTCGCTCGTTTTCCGGGTCTCCATCGTTATCGTCAAGAGCTGAGAGGTCGACACTTAATTGACCACCTAAATCGTCTATAGATAAAATATTAGCGTCAAAGCTCAAATCAAGATTGTACTCATTACTCGGGTCAGCATCATCATCATTTGCATTAGAGACCGTATTAGCATGAAGGGCGAAAGGGACCGATAGTAATTGTACCACACTGATTTCTTCAAAGCCATTGCCGTCATCAATAAAGGTTGCAACAAAATAGCTCCCATTCGACCAATTGATTGAGCTAAAGTCTCCTGAAGTACTTTGTCCCATTCCAATGACCAATCGAAAGAGTCCAAAATCATTGGTTTGTGACGAATGAACTTCTTGATAAACAACATCACCATCGAAAGATGCAGACCTTATTTCAAACTGAACCGAGATATCATCGTTTACAATTTCATTTCCTGTATCGGTATTTCTCGCAATGGCTTGATAATTTATTCCAAATGGGCTTTGACCAAAACCGCAAAAAACAGACAAAAGGAGCGAAGCGGTTATAAATAGTTTGTTTGGATTGAATGAGCCCATAAATTAATCTATAAATTTAATCAGCCCATAAGCTCCAGTTTTCTCTGAAGCCCTCTATTTCAAACAGAAAAATGTTAATTAAAGCGCGCAATATTGGCCTCGAAATCAATCGTTTTGTTTTCAAAAATCGCATCCAAAAGTTGTGAGGAAAAATATGGTCCCAGGGTAACTCCTCTTGTTCCAAGACCATTTAAAATATGCAAGTTGTGATACTTCGAATGAGTACCAACCAATGGCCTCCTGTCTTTAACCGTTGGACGGACTCCTCCTTTTTGTCCTATTACTTTGAATCCATTTGATAAAAATGGCCTTACTGCCTCAATGATTTGTTCTTTTGCTTTATCCGTTGTCGATTCATCTAAAGATTTCCAATCAAAAGTAGCACCTGCTTTATAGCGATTTTTTCCTACTGGGACGAGATAAAATGGACCTTTAATTGCATGCTCAAGGTTTAAATTTTTATCCTCTATTAAAATAACCTCTCCCTTTACCTCTTCCATAGGTAAATAGTTAAAAAAGGGATTTTTGCTCATTTGGTAGCCCTCGCAGAAGACGAGATGTTTGGAATGAATATTTTTATAAGAACAGGAATTAGCAGAGATGTCCACTTGACCATGATCAAATTCTTCTTGTATATGTAGCGACTTAGCCTGAAGGTGTTTTTCTGTGTCTAAAATAAATTCATGAACCGCTAGCCAACCTCCCATTTTAACCAGGCCCACAGATTCAGACATGGTTTTGAGAGATGTTTTTTTAGTATCTATATAATCTTTCCAAGCCTCAAGTGACATTTTTTCAATCCACGCATCTTCTTCTGACTTTTGAGAAAAAGGGCGGTATATATCAATGTTTTTTCTGTATTGATTTCCTAGTATTGAGGCCGCTTTGTCATAAAACGTAATTGCATTTTCTATAAATTCTTTCGCTCTCCAAGACTTCCTTAATCGTTTTATAATCAATGGGTTATGCATTCCGATAGCCGCAAACGATGCTGTGCGTTTGTGATTGTTTTCTATCACTTTTATTGAGTAATTTCGGCTTATGGCCTCAAGAGCTAAAATGCTGCCTGCTAAACCTTGACCAACTATAATTAAATCGACTTCCTGATTTTGCATAATTTAAATTCATAAATTTTGGAACAGAATTTGTCTTTTACAAGTGAATTGAAGGAAACATGAAGAGAAAAGGAAATACACTCGTATCGATGGCAATAGCTATTGTCATAATGAACTGTAATGCATTTGGTCAAATTAAGGAACCTAAACGGGTAAAATTAGATACCATGGATACGGTTTCCTTGCGCAGTCTTCCGCACAATGCGTTCAGGGCAGGTGAGTTTTTAAGGTATCGATTGCATTATGGTTTTGTCGATGCTGGAGAAGCGACTATAGAAGTAGAAAAATCAAAAAAGATAAAAGGTCGTGAAGTATTGCATGTGATCGGCAAAGGAAGAACACTGGGAGCGTTTAATTGGTTCTTTAAAGTTAACGATCGCTATGAGACCTATTTAGACGAGCAAGGAGTATTCCCTTGGAAATTTGTAAGAAGGGTGCATGAGGGCAACTATAAAAAAAGTCAAGACTATTTTTTCCATCAAGATAGAAGCACCGTTGATAATGGAGCAGGAAAGAACTTTGAAATACCTATGGGGGTTCAAGACATGATATCTTCGTTTTATTACGCAAGAACACTGAACTTCGAGGACCTCGAAATAGATGATGTCATGGCCATAGAGACCTTTGTAGATGACGAGTTATTCACTTTGAATGTTCAGTATAAAGGCAAGGAGAACATAAAGCTTCGTGCAGGCGAATTTCGTTGCATGAAATTTGTTCCTGTAGTGCAAGAAGGAAGAATTTTTGAAAAAGCAGATGATATGCAGGTTTGGATTACAGATGATGAAAATAGAATTCCCATCTTAGCTAAGGCAAAAATCCTTGTCGGTTCAATTAAAATGGAAGTCGTTGAATACAGCGGACTATCTAATGAAATAGCTAAAATAGACTGAGCAAGATTTATTTAGGAGCTGAAATAAGCGTGCCTGAGGTCAAAAGTCTTTAAGGGATTCATCTTAAAGCCTCTGACTTTTTCATCTAGAGCATACTCCAATTCAAAATAATAAAGGGGAACAATTACAGCGTCAAGCATTAATAATCTTTCTGCTTTCTGAAAGTACACCATCCTTTCGAAATTCGTCTGTGAATAACGAGCACTATCTAGAAGGTTGTCGTAAAATGGGTTCTTGTATCGATAGATGTTATATCCTGGATATTCATCAAGGCTCTCCGGAACAAATTTTCCATAAAATAAAGTATGTAGGAAATTTTCTGGACTAGGGTAATCACCAAAATAACCATCAATAAATAAGCTTGCTTTTCCTTTTTCAATCAGTGGATAGTATTCGTCTGGATGAAAATATTTTACCGAAAGCTCAAGACCTATATTTTTACGAATCATATCTCTCAGGCTTTCCGCCAACATAATGTCTTCTTCTCTATTCGTAGTGATTATGTCTAGGCCTTTTAAATCTGTCAATTCAAAACCACTGAGTTCAATGCTGTGCTTAGCTGATTTTTCATTAAAGCTATATCCGATTTCGGGCTCACTTTGGTATTTAGCAAATATCGGTGGGATAATTCCTTCATGTGCCGGTTTCCCTACTCCTCTTAAAAGTGAATCTACTATATATTCTCTGTCGATAGAATACTGAATGGCCTTTCTAAGCTGCTTATTTTTAAGCTTCTCATTCGGCATAAAAAGGCCCAAGAATTTCGTGCCCATAATTGGGTTTTTCGCGATCTGATACCCCTTTTCCTCGAGGGTGTTCTGAGAAATCGAACGTGGCAACTCATTTTTGAAACTAAGCATGGAATTGTTAAAAGCTGTCAATTCCTTTTTCTTGTCTTTTTCCAAAGTGAGATGAACTTTGCCATTCGCTGCAAATTTGAAAATGGCAAATCGTTTGAAGGTGATCTCCAATCTTTTTCGGGTTTGAGATGGATCGTATTGCACATCCACCTGGCCCCTGAATCGAATGGAGGTCAAGGGAAGCTTGCAACCTTCTTGAGAAAAAGACATATTGAAATGGTTCTTTCCTACCTTTAGTCCTGAACCTTCAAAACACTTTTTTAATAGATACTGTACACCTTTTACCGCGAGATCC
>JBCCIF010000061.1:0-17651 GCA_039028335.1 Bacteroidota bacterium | reverse complement strand
CGCCCAACGGCCTCATTTGGCCTTGTCGGCTGCTTCATCTGAAAGTACTATGTCGCATGAATTTAACTCTTCGACTTGCCCTAAGTTTCCAAAATCATCTGCTTCCTGACTAATCCGCACTTTGCAATTATCTATGAATGCAATGCCTTCTCTTGGTTTGGTGGTGTTGAAAAAATTATATGTTAAATCTCCTCCAAAGAAATTATCTCCATCAAAATTTCTAAAAATGAATACTGAAGAGTTGCTCAATAAAGCAATTCTACTTCCGCTTTCATTGACGTCTGCCGCAGTGATGCTGCTGTGATTCGAGCTTAAATTTCCAAAAGTGGAATTGACGAGCTCAGCTACCTGATTCCCCGGTTCTGGATTGAGTCTGTAATGCTTAATTATGCCGTCAAAAGGATTTGACCTATTTCTAGAAAATAAATGCAAATTGCCACCGAAATAGAACATCGCTTCGATATCGAAATTTTGTTCATTTTCCGTTGGAGGGAATTCGGTTTGATCTGAAAGTGTAAAGTTGATGACCTCTGGGTTTGCAAAGTCGCTTAGTAAATCTGGGTTAGGAATGCGGTATATCTTGAGGTCTGTTCGGTCATTGAGGTTGTTTCCGAAATCACCAACATAAAAGAAAATTTCGCCATCATAAGCCAGATCTTCCAAATCCACATGGCTGACCCCTTGCAAGACAATTTCTTCAAGAAAGTTACCGCTAGCATCTAAATTGAATATTAGTGGATCACTATCGGTGTCATTATGGCTCCAAAAAGAATTGTTGCCGGTTTTTTGAAGCCCTGAAGACTCATCTATGTCGATTGGTAAATCCGAAATGAAAATGGGGTCTATTTGCGCTTTACCACAAATAAACCCCATTAAAAATAGTATTGTGTAAAATGATCTCAATTTCCGCCTTAAAGGGCTAATCTAATCATTTATTGTAAACCGAGGACCGCTTTTACTTCCTTCAATTTGTCTTTCTTTGAATCCAATTCCGTTTGCGCAGAAGAAATTTCAATTTTGGTTTTTTCAATTGTGGATTTTGCCTTCACAATTTGCCCACTGATTTTCTTTTCTTCATTTTGAAATTTTTTGAGATCACCCTCCATATCTTTTATCGCTGCTTCTCGCGTGGCTAAGCTATTTCCTTCAATAACAGAATTGGTAACCCCAATTTCGACATCCTTTTCTGTGATATAGGACTTGTTGTTGTCAATCTCAACTTCAAGTTGCTCTATTTCAGATTCTAATTGTTGTATTTGCCCCTTCTTTTTCGCTATAGCTCTTAAGGAGCGCTCATTTTCGCTTTCAAACTTCTTTCTCTCCCCTTCGAGCCTTTTCACTTTTTCTTCCAAAGTCGCCAAATCAAGTCCATCAATTTCCGCTTTGGCAGCGCTAATTTCTGAAACTTTGCTTGCTTGAAAGCCCTTGTTTTCTTCCAATTCTAATTCTCCTTTCTTTATGTCTTTCTCGCTCTCTTTGATAGTTTTAGTACCCTTATCAATGGATTTGGTCAGTTTGTCAATTTCCTTTTGAAGTGTAGGCATCATTTCTTGAGCTTGAGCCTTGGTCATAGTTGGCAATTCCTGGCCTGAAATACCGAAAGACAAAAAGGCGCAGAAAAGCAGAATAATTGTGTGTTTCATATCAATTCTTTTTTATTCTGACGAACAAATTGCTCAATGTCACATAAAGTGACTATTGAACACATTAGAAATAGCTTATTCTTTGATCAGTTTCAGCGCATTTCTTTTTTCATCCGCTATGAATTCTATGAAATAGATTCCTGGAGTCCAGGCACTTGTATTAATTTCAATGATCTCTCCAACATTAAAAACTTCAAATCTTTGATCGACCAATTGCCCCATACCATTGTATATTCTCATCTCGGATTCTAAATCGGAATGAAAGTCATTGCGAACAAAGGCGATGGCATTTGTAGGGTTCGGAAAGAGTGTGAGCTTATTGAATGGACTTTCGATATCATCAATAGAAGTCAATAGAGCACTTCTTCTGAAAGTCATATTGTCAATGTAAAAATCTGGCGAAAGACCTGTCGGGGCGCCAGCTGGAAAAAAATCAACTCCTCCCAAAACAGGGACGCCACTTCCTTGAGAATTTGCTTCATCGCTAAATGGCCAAGAATGAATAGAACTGCCATCAACGAACATTTCTGCCATATCATTATCGCAGTCAATGATAAAAGTAACATCATGCCAAGTGTCATCCGACCATGTGAAAGATGCTGCTCCAACCGTTCCGGCATTTAGACTTCCTTCATTTCCACCGAATGTCCATTCATTTGCCCAGGAAATTCCTGGCACTTGATCATGTTGAATATTCATATATCCGCCATTTCCTGCTGCGGTGTAAATTTTCATGCTGTATTCCCAAGAACCTGAATCAAAATTTCCAAGTGGGTAAATTGCATCGCAAGCAGCCCCCATAAAATGCCCTGAATTGGTTCCGTCATAGGCAAAAGCATTAGAAACAGAGCCGTCTTCAGCAGATCCTGCTCCAGAACCGCTCCATGTGCTCCATTGCTGAGAAACATTTCCGAGAGATTCGCCAGCTACATAATCATCAAAACTCTCTTTTGACTTATATACAAATATGTCATCAATATAATACTGTGCTGTTTGTCCTGCTGGTGCGGCTGGAAAAATATTAATGGAGCCTATAGGAGAGTCGTATGCAAAAGAGCCTGCAGGAGCATCATCCTGATAAACGGCTATTGTATTGCTTACTAAATCTACAACATGTGCCATTCTGAACCATTCCCCAGGCGTGTAAGTACCACTTGCAACTTGTGCTTGGTCCATGATCATTTCCCAGGAACCATCATTGGAAAAGTAGCATTCGAATGCCCATCCGACTGCAGGTGTATTGTCTTCTTGAAAATTATAATAACCACCATTTCCGGGTTCTACTCTTACTGCTAATTCAACTGTATACTCACCTTCGTTGAGGTTATTCAAAGGCAAAATAATATCTGCACTTCCTCCTCCAATACATTCTAGAGAATTTGATCCGCTATTGGATTGTGAGTTGACAACAAAAATATCTTCCGCAGTACCCGCGCCAGATCCGCTCCATGTGGACCAGTCATTAGATTGACTACCTACGTAGTCTCCAGCTGTATAATCGTCAAAATCATCAAACCAAAATGTTTGTGCTTCTGCCGAGAAGAAAAGAAAAATGCATAGTGAAAGTGTGAGATAAAATTTTTTCATGATTAAGGATAGTTAATTGTTAGCTTGAATTACATTTTTAAATTTAAAGAATTTATTTTGAATGAATTAGATGTTCGTCTTTTTGATCATAGTCGCAAGTGCATTGGGGATTTATCTAATCACCATTGCCTTTTTTTATTTCATTCAGGAGCGATTCATTTTCGTTCCAAACTTGATCAAAAAGGATCCTTCGATTAAGCTGGTGTCTGAATTTGAGGATGTCTATTTACAAGGCGAAGAAAACGGAGAGTTACATGGCATGTATATCAAAGTATCAAACCCCAAGGGACTTATATTGTACATGCACGGAAATACCGGGAGTCTCTATAAGTGGTCGGTTTTGGCCGAAGAACTGACGCACTATGGTTACAATGTTCTTGCAATGGACTATAGAGGTTATGGCAAAAGTACCGGAGTAAGGAATGAAAAGGTGATGCATTCGGATGCGCAACTCTTCTATGACTTCGCAAAGAATCATTTTGATGAAAAAGATATTGTCATTTATGGTCGCTCTTTAGGTTCAGGCTTTGCTACTCCTTTGGCAAAAGACAACACACCAAAAGCGCTTATTTTAGAAACACCTTATGACAACTTCAAAAATGTAGCGGATACCTATTTTCCATTTATCCCGAATAAATGGTTGCTTAGGTATGAATTTAAGAATGACGATTCAATTCAGGACGTAAAGTGTCCGATTTTGATCCTGCATGGAACACGGGATAGGGTTGTTCCATTCCGTTTAGCTGTTAACCTCTATGAGAATATAGCAGAAGATGTAAAGAATCAACTTGTCACTATACCTAGAGGAAGACATAATAATTTGGCGTCCTATGCACTTTTTAGAGAAAAAGTTTCAGAATTTTTAGAATAGATATGATTAAGAAAATAGTTCTAGCCCTTGCTGCAATTTGTGCTTCAATTGCACTTTTTATATATGTTCACTATTTGAATGCAAATACAGATTATTCCAATGATGTAGAGGTAGAAGTACAAGAAGCAACATCCGTGCATTTTGATCGATATGGTGTACCTCATGTATACGCTCAAAATGCCGTAGATGCTTACTGGGCAATGGGTTATGTAACGGCATCTGAGCGTTACTTTCAGGCAGATATAATGCGAAGAATTGGAAAAGGGCGCTTGTCAGAGGTATTCGGTGAAGCCACAATTGAAGCAGATAAGTTATTTCGAACTTTGGGTATCGCTGACCATGCGAAAAGAAGTATTGAAAAACTGGATAAGAATGCCCCTTTTTATCAGTATACCACTGCCTATTTGAAAGGCTTTAATCAGTGGGTGGAAGAGGGACATACGCCTCTAGAGTATTCAATATTAGGGGTTGAAAAAGAAAAGTTGGATATGACAGATCTCATGGCAATCTCGGCATATATGGCCTATAATTTTAACGGCAGTATGAAGAATGATCCATTTATTCATCAATTGTGGTCAGATTTAGGTGAAGATTACATGGCAGTTTTTAAAGATTCAACTTGGCAAATTCCTAACTATGGAGAGTTTCATTCGGAAATTTCCATTGACATGAAAAAGATAGATGAGGTCTTTGAATCATTGCCTTTTGATCCTTTGCTGGCAAGTAACTCATGGGCGGTTTCAGGCAGTAAGTCCAAATCGGGGAAAGTCCTTTTCGCCAATGACACACATATTCGAAATTCTCTTCCTTGCACATGGTATGAAGCTCATATAAACTATCCTGGCCACAATTTTTACGGGAATTTTTTACCTGGAATTCCATTTGCTTTAATTGGCCATTCTGAGCAACATACTTGGGGCTTGACCATGCTCAAAAATGACGACAGCGATTTTTTCATCGAGCATTGCAATGATGAGTTAAATGTCTATTTGAATAATAACGAATGGCATGAATTTGATGTACGCAACGAAAGTATAGCAGTCAAGGACAAAGAGAATATAGAGTTAGAGATTAAAAAATCAGTTCACGGTCCTTTGGTAAATGAGTTCATTCATGCAGAAGATCAAGAACCAATATCCTTTCATTGGAATTATTTAAAATTTCCAAATAACCTCTTGGAAGTTTTTCATCGCCTCAATCATTTTCATACGCTAGAAAGCGCTCAAGAGGCTGCTTCAATGATAGTTGCTCCTGGTGTGAATATGGTTTATGGAAACAATAAAGGCGACATAGCCCTTTGGTCATGTGCAAAGTTGGTTGATAGAGACAGCACGTATTCTCAAGTCTTTTTGCCCGGTACAGGAGAGTATGACATAAAGAATTATTTGGATTTTGAATACAATTACAAGTCCATTAACCCGGAAGATGGAATTGTCTATTCAGCAAATGAAGACCATGGTGAATTCAACAATCATAGACCCCAAGGAGATTATTCCAGCGATCTAAGAGCAAATGCAATTTCGGCTTACCTCTATGGAAAAGCGTCTTTTGATACAGAAGATTTTAAAGAATTGGTCTTTTCAGTTGAAGACAAGAATGATCAAGAGGTTTGCAAGAAATTATTGACTTTCTTGGAAGATTCGCAATATCCTGAAGAACAAGAGATATTGGAAAAATGGAAGGGTAATTACGACAAGAATAATCGCGCTCCGATTCTTTATCAAAACTGGAAGTATTTCCTTTTCAAGAGTATTTTCGAAGATGAACTAGGCGCGGACAATTTTGCTCGTCTTATTGCTCGATTAGAATTTAAAAAGAACTATCAAAAAGTAATATTTAATCACGAAAATATTTGGTGGAAAAACCAAGCGCATTCATTAAGTCAGAAAGAGCTTATTCAAATGGCTTTTGAACAAGCAATAGGAAATGTGAAAGATAAGCTGGGTGAAGAAAGCGAAAAGTGGAATTGGGGAAATTGCCATCAGGCTTTTTTCGAACATCCTATAGGAAAGCAAAAACCTTTGGATAAGATTTTTACCGTTGGACCCTATCCCTGTTCTGGAAATGCGACAACGATAAATGCAAATTCATTTACTTTAGATGAATCATGCAATTATCGTGTCTTTTCTGCTCCTCAAATGCGAATTATCGTTGATTTTGCGGATGTTGCCAATGCAGAGAGTATTTTGCCCGTTGGGCAATCGGGAAACCCTTCTTCTGACTATTTCGATAATCAAGCAAAAGACTTTTTGAATGGTCTTTGGAGAACGATGGAAATGAAAGAAAAATCGGAGTGGAAAAGCGGCAAGTCAATAGTATTTAAACCTATTAAATAATCGATTCGTGTAACTTTTAATGGTGTTGGTCGTAATTACAGTGGGCAAAATTGAGATGTATGGAAAATGTGAAGAGGATTTTGACTGTGGTAGGTGTAGTTATTTTATTTTCAAGCGAATTCTACGCGATTGGATTAACTAATAATTCAGACAGTTTAAAAGCAAAAGTTTTTAGAGAATGGGCACTCGAAAAAGTGCAACAAAAAGACACAACGGCAGCATTGTTGTTGCTGGAAGAATCGATATATACCAATCCTAGAGATTGGATGTCATTTTACAATAGGGCAACATTGCACTATAACCTTGGAGAATCGGCCAAGGCAATTTCGGATATTAATCGTGCAATTGAATTAAAATCGGATTTTGTAAATGCATTGTATTTCAGAAGTATGATTTTTTATTTCTTAACGGACTACAAACAAAGTGAGTCCGATTTGAACGAGGCATTGGATATAGCGCCAGAGAGTTCCTTTCTTTTGCGGAAAAGAGGTGCGGTGCGTTACAATCTTCAAAAGCGACTTTCAGCTTTAAAGGATTTTAACGAATCGATCAACTTGAATCCTTTTGATCCTATTAGTTTCTATAATCGTTATGTCACGAAGGATGCTTTGGGTGATGATAAGGGGTCAAAACAAGATCTGCTGAGGGCACTTTCCTTAGGGTTCAATCCTAATATGGTAGAATATTAGTGAATTAAATTGGCAAGTTCTTGTCCTGTTAATAGGCCAATAGCTACGCCCATTCCTCCGAGTCGAACGGCACAATACGTTCTGTCGCTCAATTTTTTGACAATTGGTTTCTTGCTTTGGCCTACGGCCATAATTCCTGACCAGGTTTGATCAATTTCAAAATCTTTGCCGGGTAATATTTGAGTAGTTAGAATGTTCAATAGTTGAGATTGAATTAATGTGCTGGTCCCCAAATCTGTGGTCTTTTCGCCTTCGAAGTCTAGATTTCGGCCGCCTCCTAGTAAAATTCTATTTTCAACATTTCGAAAATAATAGTAACCCTTTTCAATATGAAAACAGGAGTTGAATGGCATTTTGGAGAGCGGTTCTGTAATTAAAACTTGAGCACGAGCAGGTTGTAAATCGAGATTTATGAAATTCGAAGAAAATCCATTGCTTGCAAAGAGTAGCTTTTTACAGCTTATTAATAAATCATTGCTTAAACAAAGGTCAACAGTATTTTCTCTTTCATTAAAAGACGCTAATTGAAGGCCAAAATTGATTTCAACTCCTTCATTCCTGCACAAATCAAGTAAAGAAAGCAGAAGCTTAACAGGATTCAATTGTCCTTCGTATTGAGAGAATATTGCATGTTGAAAGCCATGAAATCCAAAGTCTTTTAAAACGCTGTTCTTAATTGAGAATACATCGTCTCCAATTATGTGAGACAAATAGATGTTTGTTTCCTCCAAAGCATCTTTGCACTGTTCGAAAAGCCCTTGTTCACTTTCTCCAAATAGTTCAAAAGAACCATTTCTTTCAAAATCAATCGCTTGCGGACCTATAAGCCTTAAAATTTGTTCAATTCCTTTGAAGCGTTTTTCAACGAGATTTAAAACGTCTTCTTTTGGCATTTTAGAAAAATCATCGATAATTTCTGAAAGACTCCCAAAACAAGCAAAACCTGCATTCTTCGTGCTTGCACCTGATGGAAAGATGCCTTGTTCTAAAACATTTACTTTTCTGTTCGGAAAACGCTTTTTAATGTGCAAAGCAGCAGATAAGCCCGTATATCCTGCCCCGATGATAACAATATCCAAATCATTAAAAAGATTTTGCTTTTCCCAAAAACTAAACATAACGCTTGATAAATAAATACATTTAAACCATGCCAATCAAAAAAAGACTTTCAATCATACTGGTTTTATTGGTTTTTTCGCAAGGAAACGGTCAAATTTTAGATTCACTCATTCATATCTATGGTGAAGTTGCACATAGCGATCATCAGCATTCTCTAGACCATACATTTTTGAAGATCAAAAGTGATAAAAAAGAAAAATATCTGTTGGTGTGCTCAAAGAATGGATTATTCGATCATTGGTTGCATAGTGATAGAGAATATGAGATCGTTTGCAGAAAGAAGGGATTTGTTAGCAAAAAGATTATCGTAAATACTTATGGAATTCCTATGGAAAAAAGAATACCTGGTTTTTCTATGCAAATGGATTTCAAGCTATTTGAAAAAGTAAAAGGACAAAAATTTCCTTTTTTAAGAGAGCCAATGGGAAGAAGTAGCTATGATCGAGAAGAAGACAATATGGTCTGGAACTTTGATCAGATCAATAAGATAAAGGAGAAAATAAGACAGGTAAGAGAGAAAGACTGAGATAATTACTGAAATTTCCAGCTCTAAGGGAATAACTTCGGCTTAATATTTGCGTTTTAACAAATAAGAACTGCATTTTTTCCGATATTTGTTAGCGCGTGATCTTACAACAGATATATATGAAGACGAGTCTTGTAAAAATAGCCGTAATGGCATTTACTTTGCTATTGGCTATGCCTTCATTTGGGCAAGAAGATGAAGACTTTATTCATGTTTACGGTGCAATAAAAGATTATCAAACGCGAAGAAAGATTTCCGGTGTGGATGTCATTGTGAAACAAGACGGAAAAGCATTCAAAACGATAACCACTACGGCAAATGGTAAATTTGAGTTTTTTCTTCCTTTAGATCATATTTACAATATAGAGTATCAGAAATCAAACTACGTTTCAAAGAATATTGAAATAGATTCGAGGAACGTGCCTGAAGAACAAAGGGCAGGCGGTTTTTCTATGAATACGGATGTCGAAATTTTTGAAAGTGTTCCCGATGTTGATTTTTCCTTTTTGGAGAATCCAATTGGTAAGGCCAACTGGGATGAGAGCAGAGGAGGAATTAATTGGAATTTCGACTATATCGAGAGTGTGAAGAATCAGATTGAACGTCTGATGAAGGAATACGAAAAGGCGAAGAAAGAAGACGATAAAGAAGAGGAAACGGCAAACAAGGAAGAAGAACAGCGCAATCTGAAGTTTGAAAAACTCATGAAAGATGGCGGAACAGCCTTGGCTTCGAAAAAATATGACGAGGCAATTGCGAAATATCAAGAGGCTGTTGCTCTTAAAGGGGATAATGAGACTGCCAAAAGTAAGTTAGAGGAGGCAAGATCTTTAAAAGCGGATCAAGAAGCTGTTGCGGAGGCAAATAAAAAATTCAATGAATTTTTGGATAAAGGGGATGACGCCATGAAGGCCAAGAATTATGAAGATGCTATTAATTATTACCAATCAGCATTGTCGGTCAAGGAAGGTGAAAAGTATCCAAAAGATCAAATAGCTCAAGCAGAAAAGTTAATGGAGGAATTGGCCAAACAACAAGCAGAGCAAAAAGCTTTTGATGATTTAATAAGCCAGGGAGAGAGCAACTTAGAAAAGAATGAATTTGATGATGCGATAGAAAATTTTGAAAAGGCTTTAGAGATTAATCCGCTCGACAGAGAAGTGAAATCTAAAATCCAAGACGCTAAAGCAAAAAAAGAAGACTATCTGGCAAATAAAGAAAAGGAAGAGCAATATGCAGCGGTTATACTAGAGGCAGATGGTCTTTTTGAGCAGGAAAAATACCAGGATGCAATTGCCAAGTATAAAGAAGCCCAAAAGATCAAGGCAAACGAGGAATATCCTGATGAGAGAATAAAAGAAGCAGAAAGCAAAATTGAAGAAGTCGCTCAAAAAGAAAAAGAAGCAGAGGAATTGGCTCAAAAAGAAGAAGAGTACAATCAATTCATGACAGAAGGGAATCGAAATTTTTCCGATAAGAAATTCAATGAAGCTATAGCAAATTTTAAAGATGCACTGAAAGTGAAAGAAGGCGATACAGAAGCGCTTTCAAAACTTGATGAAGCACAGGTTCAGAAGGAAGAAATGGAGGCGTCCATGGCCAAGCAAGATCGATTTGACAGCATGGTCAAAAGTGCACAGGAATTGTTCGATGAAAAAGACTATGAATCAAGCCTAAGTGCCTTTAAAGAAGCTGATACAGTGATTAGCAATGAACTGACCCAATCTAAAATCAAGGAGATCGAGCAAATCTTAAAAGAAGAACAAGAGAAAGAAGAGCAAGAAAAAGCGCTAGCCGAGGAGAAAGAAAGACAGGAAAAAGAATTGGCTGACAAAGAGGAACAATTTGCTTCAATACTTAAAGAAGCCGATTTGGCCGAAAACAATGAAGACTATCAAGAGGCTATCAATTTATATAAACAGGCGCTTGATATCTTTCCAGAGGATAGAAAAGTACAATCTAAAATTGAGTCTGCTGAAAGAAAACTGAAGGAAGCAAATGAAGCTTTAGCAGAGGCAGAAAAGTTAAGGTTAGAAGAAGAAGCGAGAACAGCCGAAGAAGAAAGAATCAGACAAGAGGAAGAAGAGCAGAAGCGATTAGAAGAAGAAGAGGCCAATAGAATTGCCGAAGAAGCAAAAGAACTTGAAGATAGATACCTCAAAGTATTAGAAACAGCTGATGATTTGTTTAGCGAAAAGAACTATGACTTAGCTGTTGATGAATACGAAAAAGCACTTGAGATAAAAGAAGATGCCGACTATCCCTCAAAACAAATTGCTCGAATCAACGAGTTAAAAGAAAAACGTGAACAAGACCGACTTGCGGAGGAGAAAATGGCCGAAAAGCGCAGACAGAGAGAAGAGGAACTAGCTAGGCAAAAAGAATTACAAGAGAAGAAATTTTCAAGTGATCTTGAAAAAGAAGCCGAAGACTATATTGCTCAATTGAGAGAAGAAAGAAGAAAGAAAAAGATTGAACAATCGAAGAATATTAAAAATGATTGGAAATCGAATCAAGAGGAATATCAAAAGACTTCAGAAGATTTAATCAGTCAGAATAAGGAAGATATTCAAGGTATTAAAAACGAGTTTTCTGAAAGAGAAGAAAAATTCAGAGAAGTACATAAAGAAAGAGTTGGAAGTATGCATAATTTCAAAGAAGACGTGCAGGAATTCAACAGCGCTAATGCCGATCTTCAGGAAGAGCGCATTAAAGAGGCAAAAAAAGAAGAGAATCTAATATTTGCGGAATACAACAAGGAACTTCAGGAGAAAGGGGAAGAAAATATCGAAGATAATTTAGAGTCAGTTGCAGATTTAAAAGAAGTCAGCAGGGATGTCTCTGAATCTGGAAAGCGTGTTCAAAAGAATTCATGGGAAAGTTCAGCTACTGAAAAGAAAGTCTATGCTCGTCACAATGAACGCTACAGTTCTGAAGGATCGAAAAAGATAAAAGATGCAAATCATGGTGTGGTTCAGCAGAAAAAAGAGATTAGCACTTTTAATGCGGGAAGAGCAGAAGAGGTAAAAGACAAAACGTCAAGAAAAATCGAATCTGAAAAAAGAAATGCTCAAAAGTTTAATGAGCGAAAATCTTCTGATCAAGATGAACGATTAAAAACAAATCGTGAAAAGGCCTTTGAAATGCAAAGACATAATACTGAGCCACAGCCCGATCAGTTCGAACGAAATCCCTTAGCTGATACATATCCTCAAGGAATTACAGAAGAGAAAGAGGTCGAAAATGGAAAGGTTGTTTTAACACGTTATAAGGTGGTAGGCAACAAGGTTGATGTCTATAAAAAAGTCATGGGTCTCAACACGAGTTTTTTCTTTAAGAATGGGGTGAGCTGCACGCAAGGTACTTGGGACAGAGAAAGTACGGTTGTTCTAGAATAGAAATTTCCCCTTCTATTGCATATATGCCCCTTCCAAGTATTTCTTAATGAGAATTGGCAATACCATTCTTATGTTTACATTCCAATTTTTAAATTTTTAAACTATGATAGCAATAAGAAAAGGCATGGCCATTTTCCTTTCTGTTTTGGTCTTAGCTGTTACCGTTATTTTCCTTTTGGCACTTTGGGAATTAATTCCCGAGATAGATTTTAGAGAGTTATTTGGAAAATTTATGTGGTCGATATTTACCATTTTTGTTTCATCTGTTCTTTTGTTGTTCATCTTTTCAGTTCTATACAAAGGAGATGCAAAAAGAGAACAAGCGAGAACATTTCAAGCAAAAAGCAGGGCCACAATAGAATAAAGAAATATATATTTGCGGCACAAAAGGCCTCGTAGCATAACTGAATAGTGCACTTGATTACGGCTCAAGAGGTTGCAGGTTTGAATCCTGCCGAGGTCACGAAAAAATAAAAGCCTCCCATTTTGGGAGGCTTTTATTTTAATATAGCTATGTACATACGTATTCTAACGCAACAAATGATTAACTTTACTTGTGCAATTTAGACAGCTATATCTTTTATTTTTCTTTTTAAGCTTCATTGCTCAATCAAATGCTCAATTAGTCATTAACGAGTATTCGGCCCACAAAGGCTTAGAAGATTTAGGCGATTCCTTTGATTGGATTGAACTTTACAATTCAGGCACCAATGTCGAAGATCTTTCGCAATATTTTTTGTCTGATAATGGTGACAACTTGCAGAAGTGGAATCTGCCTAATGTAGAATTAGGTCCTTCTGAATTTATTGTCTTTTGTGCTTCCGGAAAAGATATTAGTCAGAAAGAAGATCATTGGGAATCCATTGTTTTGGCCGAAGATACCTGGTCATATTTCCCCGCAATTAATGAACCACCGTCAAACTGGAATTCCCTGAATTTCGATGATTCCTTTTGGCCTACAGGCCAAGGTGGCTTTGGATATGGTGATGGAGATGACAACACCTTGGTTCAAAATGTTCCCTCTGCATACCTGCGAAAGAAATTTCAAATTTCAGACCTTAATGATGTACTCAGTATTTTATTTCACCCAGATTTTGATGATGCTTATGTCGCTTACATCAATGGAATAGAAATTGGCCGCTCTCCAAATATTGAGGGTAATCCGCCTTCCTTTGATCAAGCCATAAGTGTAGACATTGAAGCACAACTTTATCAAGGAATAGTTCCAGAACCTATTTTTATGGGTAATGATCTCGTCAATAGTCTTTTTGTTGAGGGTGAGAATATATTGGCGATTCAGGTGCACAATTTTTCATCTTCATCTTCCGATTTTAGTTCTAATTTTTACTTGAGTGCATCCATTTTATCTGAAGATTTTAATTATCAAGACTTACCCACTTGGTTTCCCGATCAGGAGGGGATATCTTTTTATCATACAAACTTTAAACTGGGAGAGAGTGAACCAATAATTCTGACAAAGGATGGAATAATAGCTGATTTCATTCTCTCGGACAATGCATTGAGAAATGCAGTTTCAAAAGGAAGACAAAGCGATGGAAATAACAACTGGTGCTATTTCGATTCGCCAAGCCCTGGAGCATCAAATGAAAACGCATTTTGCTATGAAGGCTTTGCGAGCGAGCCAGAAATTAATTATGAGTCGGGATGGTATCAGCAGACCATAGAGTTACTTGCACTAGACCCTGAACAAACAATTCGTTTTACTACTAATGGAGATGTGCCAGATGAGCTAGATCCAATATTCAATCAGAGCATGGAAGTCTTTGAGAATTCATCCATGTCTTTTCGTGCCTTTTCGGTTGGTAACCTATTGCCAAGCAAGATCACCGACCGCATATTTATTTTTGAAGAAGATAACCACGAACTTCCTGTTTTTTCTATTTATTCCGATTCATTGGGAGTTTGGGACTTCAATGAAGGGATCTATGTCTTTGGGCCAAATGCCGGATCTACAGTCCCTTACTTTGGTAGTAATTTTTGGCAACCTTGGTCGCGTTTTACGCGCCTTGAGTATTTTAATAAGGATAAGGTTAAAGTAGCTGAAGAAAACTTTGACTTAGAAATTCATGGAGGATGGTCCAGGTCAGAGCCCCAAAAATCGTTTCGGTTTGATTTCAAATCAGCTTACACTGGAAATATTGATCATGCCTTTTTTCAAAATAAACCGGACTTATCTTCATTCAACAATTTGAATATTCGAAATGGCGGTCAGCACAATTGGTCGGACAAATTGCAAGATGCATTGATAGCTAGATTGGCTTATGACACGAATATAGATAATAGCGCATTTCAACCAGCCATTTTGTATTTGAATGGAGAGTACTGGGGATTATATGGAATTAGAGAAAAATTGGATCAGCATTACATTGCACAGAATCACAACGCGGATCCCGATTCGATTGACCTTTTGAATTCCTTTGGTATTTTGAATGGAACATCAGATCACTTTATTGAAGCATATAATGATCTTATGCTTGAGGATGTGAATTCACCCCTTTTCTATAATCTCTTTCAGCAAAATTTTGATGCCGATAATTACATCGATTATTTTGCTGTTCAAACCTATATCCAAAATATGGATTGGATGGGTATTGCTTGGGGAGCAAACAATATAAAACTGTGGAGACCTCAAACGTCTTTTGGAAAATGGCGCTATATGCTTTTTGATACAGATGCGGCATTTGGTTATTTTGGTCAGAATGTTTTTCAAAACTATATAGAGTTTGCGCGTTCGCCATCCTATCCTTCGATGCATTCTCAAATCTTTGATAAGCTATTGGATAACAATGAATTCAGATGCAAATTTGCTCAGCGAAGCGCTGATTTAATGAATACAAGCTTTCAACCCACTAACATTTCTAATCAGCTAGACCTCATGAAAGCCGAGATGAATGATGCTATGTTTGACCATATTAACCGGTGGCAGGCTCCTGCTTCAATGGGTACATGGCTGGGTTCCATTTCCAATATTGAGAATTATGCTGAACAGAGGTTAGGGCCTGCACGAAATCAATTGAGTACCAGTTTGAATCTCGGTGAACAATTTACAGTTGACTTAGATGTTTTTCCACCGGGTGCCGGATCAATTCAGATTAACTCCATATCACCAGAGAATTACCCATGGGAAGGTATTTATTTTGGAAACTGTCCTATTCAAATTCAGGCGATTCCAAATGAGGGCTTTACTTTTCAGAATTGGACGATAAATAATCATTTGACCGAATTGTCTTTTGATATCTCCGAAATTATTCAGTTGTTTTCTAATGATACTTTTGTTGCAAATTTCACAAATGAGCCTATTGGTATAGAACAGATAGACGCTCCAAGCATAAAGATTATTCCCAATCCAAACAAAGGTTTGTTTACTTTAATAATGGATCAAAATTTGAAAATTAATTCATGGAAAGTATTTGATTCTATTGGACGTGAGGTGCGTGGGAATAAGAATGGTATTCATACAATAGATATGAGTGATGAGGAAAATGGAATTTATCTATTACTACTCAATACCGAACATGGTGACTTTTATCGAAGGATTGTAATAAGCAAATAAAAAAGCCGAGAAAAAATCTCGGCTTGTAAAATTATATTCTCTAGAATTACTTCTTTTTTCTAGTTGTTGTTTTCTTTTTAGCAGCGGCTTTTCTTTTTGGAGTAGCTTTCTTCGCTGTTGTTTTTTTAGCAGCGGCTTTTCTTTTCGGAGCAGCTTTCTTCGCTGTTGTCTTTTTCGCAGCGGCTTTTCTTTTTGGAGCAGCTTTCTTCGCTGTTGTTTTTTTAGCAGCGGCTTTTCTTTTCGGTGCAGCCTTCTTCGCTGTTGTCTTTTTAGCAGCAGCTTTTCTTTTCGGTGCGGCTTTCTTCGCTGTTGTCTTTTTCGCAGCGACCTTTCTTTTAGGTGCGGCCTTCTTCGCTGTTGTCTTTTTAGCAGCGGCTTTTCTTTTCGGTGCAGCCTTCTTCGCAGTTGTCTTTTTAGCTGCGGTCTTTCTTTTAGGTGCAGCCTTCTTCGCAGTTGTCTTTTTAGCAGCAGCTTTTCTTTTCGGTGCGGCTTTCTTCGCTGTAGTCTTTTTCGCAGCGGCCTTTCTTTTAGGTGCGGCTTTCTTCGCTGTAGTCTTTTTCGCAGCAGCTTTTCTTTTTGGAGCAGCCTTTTTCGCTGTAGTCTTTTTCGCAGCGGCCTTTCTTTTAGGCGCTGCTTTCTTTGCTGTTGCCTTTTTTACTGTTGTTTTCTTAGCAGTAGTCTTTCTTTTAGGCGCTGCTTTTTTAGTTGTTGTCTTTTTAGCAGTCGTCTTTTTCGCTGCAGCCTTTCGTTTAGGAGCAGCTTTTTTTGCTGTCGTCTTCTTAGCTGTTGTTTTCTTTTTAGGCGCTGCTTTTTTTACAGTTTTCTTAGCCATAATGTAAGTGATTCGTTACTAATAATTTAGTTATGTATGCTGTATACGTTAAAACTAAATTGAAAGGTTCAATACTTATATGCTTAGCTTAAAACTTTTAACAATGATTCTTTTAAAAAACTAACCGACAAGTGTTATCACGAAAATGTCAGTTTCTATTTCTAAAAATGTTTTCTTTGAGTAGCTCAATTTTACAGATTTGCTTAACTCACTTTTAATAAAAAATTTCGCACTAATAAAAGAATCGAAGCTCTCCTTCAAAGAAAATTTTATTTCAATCACTGGTGAGACTGGTGCCGGAAAATCGATTATGCTTGAAGCACTGCATTTGGCTTTAGGAGGCCGAAAAGCACGAAGCGGAATTCATCAAGATGCTCAAAAATGTATTATTGAAGTATCATTTATATTAAAACGGGAAGCTGTTATTTCTTGGTTTGAAAAAGAAGACGTTGATTTTCATGAAGTTACTTTTATCAGACGCGAACTCTTGAATTCGGGTAGATCCCGATCCTTTGTAAACGATACTCCGGTTTCTCTCGATGTAGTTAAAGAGTTGTCAAATAATTTATTGAAGATTCATACACAAGATGATCACACTGAGCTGAATGATGCAAAGAATCAATTAAAAATTGTGGATGATTATTCCGAGAATAGATCATTTTTGAACGATTACAAGAGAACTTTTGAATCATGGAAAGCAGGCAAGCAAGATCTAGAACGCTTGTTAAAAAAGAAATCTGAAGCGCTCAAGAATTACGAGTTTAATCAATTTCAGTTAAAGGAATTTGAAAGTGTTGATCTTGAAAATACGCATTTGGATGAAGTCAAAGAGGAATATGAAGTGCTTAAAAATGCAAGCGAAATAATACAATCTTCTTCAGAGGCCATTCAAGTCATTGGCGATAACGGGGCAATGAATCAAATTAATAAAGCCATTGACATCTTAAAACCTCATGTTCAAATTGATAAAATTGATCGCCTAATTAATCGACTTCAAGGAGCACGAATAGAGCTCAAAGATATTTTTTACATGGCCGACGACGCTCAGATCGGCTACATGCCAACCCGGGTCTGGG
>JBCCIF010000060.1:0-18456 GCA_039028335.1 Bacteroidota bacterium | reverse complement strand
CAATTCTTGACCCTGTTCACATGAAGTAACCCAGCAAAATTCTGCTGTGACCAATCCTGCTCCTGTTTGAGGAGTTGTAATCGTTGCTGCTGGATCAAAAATAAGCGGATCAAAAATAGCTCCAGCAGAAGTCACAACGATCGTATCTCCATTTAAATCTTCCAATTGGACAGGAAAACAAATACTGTCTCCTGCAAGCACTTGGAAATCGGTTTGGCCTCCATTGATATCGGATAAATCCGGAGCTGGATTGGGTGGACAAACCAATACCTGCAGTTGAATATCTCGGATAGTCGTTCCGATTAAAACGCCATTTCTAAATTCTCTCACCTCGATAGCAACGGTATAGGGACCTGCAAGCGGGGCTGAATATTCTGTAAGGCCAGTTGCACCATCTATAAAAGCATAACCTGTTGGTCCAAAAGGTTGATTCACATCAAAGCCTGCTTCCCAACCAATTTCTGCTATCGGCCAATTTAAAATTGGATTTTCAGGCCCTGGATTCGGATTAGCAGCTGAAGTATATCCCCACTTTGCAGTAACGAAAGAAAAGATCAATTGATCTCCATCAGGGTCAAATGCAGTATTGACAAAGGTGGTTGTATCGTTCTGACATAAAAAAGGAGTTGGTGCTCCCAAGAAAACCGGGGCGCTATTCTCAATTGTAGGAGATGGCATTTGGGTATAAAAAGCAAATCCCTGTTCATCGCTATTGAGATTGATAACGCCATCATTTCTACAGCAGCGTTGATAGTAAACAATGTACCCTCCTAAATTCAATGGCAGGTTGATAAAGCCTTCATATGTAGCTTCCACTATGCAGACGTCCTCTCCAATGGTGCAATTCGCAGGCAGATTGGAAGTAATTGCCGTTGTGTCCTGCAAAGAAATGATCAATTGATCCACCAAGACTTTATCTGCATCCGGGTTATTGATATCATTTTCATAAATCCCAATGAACAAGTCGTCATCTGGGTCAGGCACGTTCGAATCGGGGCCACAATTGGTGTATGTCAATGCTGTAATTCTATAGCGAAAGGTACCGTCAGGTTGCTGACCTATGTACTCATATCCCAAACTTCCTCCCAGTAAATGTGTCGCATTGCTGGAAGCAGGAATCAGAAAGAGCATGATTCCCATTAGGGCCCTGAATAGTGTTTTGAAGGGTTTAGTCATTTTTTTGGACCTAATCAATCATCAATTTTCGAACGGCAAAACGCTGTTCATCCCATATTCTGATTTGATATACTCCTGTTTCAAGAAAACTCAAATCAATGCTCGAATATAGTAGACCGTTTTGACTTATTCCTTGTTCATGAACAACTTTTCCATTCATGTCGAAAACTTCAAGTTGTGCATTTGTCCAGTCATAGGTATCTGAAACTATGCTTATTTCTCCTTGGCTTGGGTTGGGTTGGATAAATAATTCCATTGAGGGCAATTCAATCAAGCCTACGTTTATACAATCCCATGTTAAGACAAATCCATCATTACTGCTTGCAGCATTCGTTTCTTCTGCAATAGTGATTGTATTTCCAGAGCTTATAACCTGACCGCCATTTGGAAATGTTCCTCCTGTATATGTTCCAATCAAAGGCGAGGAAGTATTGGGTCCATCATAGATCGACAAAACATCCGGAAAGGAGAAGGCAAACTCCAAAAAGGAAAGCTGAATGATATTTGTTCCTGGAATTCCGGAAATGTCAATGGTAAAGGACTGATCGCTATCGTTTTCATAATCGAAGAATTCTCCAGAATCAAGCAACATTCCTTGACATTCGTTCGATTCATCTGCAGTGGATTCCGCCAATGACTCAATATTACATGGCAATGAAAAATCAACCACCACATAGGAATTAAACGTCAACGTCTCGGTTCCATCATCATTTGAAACAGTCAAAGAAACATTGTAGGTTCCTAGATTCTGATAGATGTGCTGTGGATCTTGTTCATTGCTCTCCTCTCCATCACCGAAATTCCATAACCATGAATCAGGAGAATTTCCAGAAAGGTCTTCGAAGTCTACTACTCCATCACAGGAATACAAGGGAAATCCTTCAAAATCTGGAATGGGTGGCATTAATGCCGGATGAATCACAATACCGTAGTCTTCTGTTTGTCCAAAGGTATTATTGCTACAACCGTCTAAGGTTGCACCAACTACATCTGAACTCACACGCATCCTTAATTTGGTCTCCAAAAGTGGTGAACCATTAAATGTGTAGGAGCCGCTTGGATCACTTGTATTCAGCTCTTCAATTATTAATTCATCCTCCGTAAAAGATCCATCGTTATTAAAATCGACCCATATCCGAGTATCATGCAAATTCGTTCCACCTGTAGCTATGCTGTAAGATATCGCTTCGTTCTCAAATAGCTCAGTGCTCACTGAACACGAAAAATCACGGTAGCCCTCGGATCCATCTTCAGAATCATTATCAATATCATTAAACGAGTAATTCAATATTCCATACTCGCAACAATAAGTTGCAGCTGAAGGAGTGCAGCTCGCATCAACCAATGCCTGATCTAGGTCAACAGTTATAGCGCTATTAATGGTAATCATATCTGATCCTGCAGCATTAAATACTGTTAGCGTCACATCATAGGTCCCGCTCGAGGCATACGTATGCGATGGATTTTGCAAGAAGGAGGTTTCCGTATCTCCAAAGTCCCAAAGCCATGAAGAAGGAAGGTTTGTGGACATGTCCAAAAATTGAACCTCTCCATCACAACTTATGCTTGGGTCAAATTCAAAAGCAGCTGCAGGCGGCATAGTGTTTTCTTCAATGAAAATAGCATAGTCTTCTGCTTGTCCAGATGCATAAGGTCCACAAGCAGTTGGAGATCCATTCTGAAAGAAGTCTGCAACTACACGAAGACGAAGTGGAGTATCCAAAACACCACCATTCTGAATACTTACTGAAAAACTTTGCGTTCCTTGAAATTGCTCGCTCAACAGAATTTCGTCATTCGTAAATGCACCGTCATTGTTGTAATCAAGCCAAGCATTGACGAAACTATTCGCAGCACCAGCAGCTGTTAATATAAGATCGTAATTGGCTCCTTCTGTTAATGTCGTATTTAAACATGTAAAATCCTCATATGGAACTTGAGCATCCAATGAAGTATTGTTAATGGTGTTCAATTGCAAACTGGTAATGCCAAAACCTAAATTACCATTGTTCTCATTCGGCACGCAAAAAGGACTTACAGGAAGATCTGATGAAAGAGCAACAGAAATCATATTCTCGATTTCAAGCGTATCTGTTCCTAAGTCATTTGTCACAATTAAGGTTACTGTATAGGTGCCATCAGCCATATACGTATGCGTAGGATTTTGCTCATTGCTCATATTTCCATCACCAAAATGCCATTCCCAAGACGTTGGATTAAAATCAGACAAATCGGTAAATGAAACCAAACCGCTACATGTACTTAAAGTCGAGGCGCTGAATTGAGCAAGTGGAGGTAATTCAGTAGGATCAATGACCAATCTCATATCCGGTCTTGAAAAATAGGCATCTCCATCGTCCTGCGCGCAGGCATTTCCTCCTCCTGGGCCTCCCCCACCCGGTTCGGCAACCAATGTGGAAGCAAAAGGAGTATTACTTCTCCAGACCAATGAATGTTCAGCGGTACCAAAACCTAAAAAGCAGGTTTCGACAATTAAATTCGATGAGCCGTCCCATTCGAACAAATTACTTGCAGCATGAACGTTCCAGCCATTCGAACTGGTGTAATCAAAAGGTCCAAACACCGTTGTCAATCCTGTTTCAAAATCTTCATCCAGCTCATCAAGATTGGTATGCCCTACACGTATAGTGAATTCATCCATATCCTCAAATGTATCGGCAAAGCCAACATTAAATGCTATGGATAAGAAATTTCCCTGAACTCCACCAGCACCGATAATTTCAGATGCACGCACCAACATTTGGTGTTTTACAGAATTCTCTCCAGTCGCATATACACAAGGATATTGCTCAGGTCCGAAAAATGTATTGGTTTCATCTTGACTTCCCAATTCAACAGTAATTTGAGAGAATCCAAATTGAAATAACAAGAGCGCACAAATAGAACAGCTAATTTTTCTGAAGTATGTATACATGAATAAATTGTGGTTTATTGGATTACAATATCGTACTTTCTTTTCACTTCCTGCGATGGAATTTTATATATACTGACAATTCTTGAAATCTCATTTCTTCCTTTGTTCAATGCCTTGTTGAAAGAAAAGGTCACCTCTCAATAGTATAACTTGATTTGTGTGTAATTTAAAAGATTCAAAATGTCAGTCTCATCAAATATTTCTTCGAGCGTTTCTCAACTATTTGAACGGACATATGGACGCCTAAAAAAAGACAACAATATTGCGCTGATTCAAAGTTTTACAGGAGATCTAGCGGATGGTATTAGTCATGAACTTTGCACTGACTTGGAAGTTCAACTGGCAGAATTGTCATTACAAAAACGATCGTTGAAACGCACATTTTCCATTGTAATTGAAGGATTGCAAAACATGAGAATGCATGGTGAATTTGACGATGAGGGGAAAAAAATTGTTCAATACTTATTTTTTCAAAAACAGAATATTTTGCATTTCAGATTTTCAAATCTCATTTTGAAAAATGAGAGGGCATCATTAGAAGATTATGTAAAGACAATTAATGCTCTCGATAAAAATGGACTGAAACAAAAATACTTGAATAGAATGAGCAATGGGGTGCTTTCTGCCAACGGAGGTGCAGGGTTGGGCCTTATGACCATGTCAATGAAATCAGAGCATCCAATTCGAATTTCCTTTGATCCTTTATCCGAAAAATTAGTGGTGGTTAATCTCGACCTCGAATTAGTGCCTTAGGTCTATTGTAATGGTATTTCCGCAAGGAACTTTGACTATACCCTTTTGGAATGGAATACCCAAAATACTTGGCTTCATATTATTTGAAAATCCATAAGGCTCCGTTGGCAATCCGACCCAATTTTTATTTAACTCTTGATTTTTATCTATATCCTGAAATATTGCGATCAAGTAGTCCCCTTTTTCAATCTCTTTTAAATAAAGTACTTGCTCCTGTTGTTCAATGGATTCAAATGAAAAGGAATGAATCGGATTTTCCGGAAAATCCATTTCGGTCTTGAACAATGCAACATGTATTTCGGAGTCTACTGGCTTTAAGTTCCGAACACTCAACTTTTGATCAGCGTAATCGCTAATAAAAAAAATAGAAAATCCTATGAATGCAAAAAATTTCAATACTTTGAGCATACAAAGTTAATGCCTTGATATTTATTTTTGGATTCGATCATGAAAGAATTTACCCCCAGGGACCTATAGAGAAAAAACTCTGCCCACAATGCAAGGAAGAAGACTTTTGGTTTCTTGAAAAAAAATCGATCTGGTTCAGCTTGTTTTTCATTCCTATTTTCCCCTATAGATACCTGTATTACAAATATTGCACCAGATGCGGATTCACTGAAGGTCTTCACAAAGAGGAGTTCCAGTCGGATCAAGCGAAAGCCAACTTGAATCAGCTTGCAGCCAATGGAGAAATCAGCAAGGAAGAATATGAATTGAAGAAAAATGATCTCTAGTGCGTTATTCTCGGATTGTAAAGCGCATAGATTTCGGCTTGCACGAATATGGAATGAAGAAAAAGAAACGCTGCTTTTTATAGGTCTAAATCCCAGTCGGGCTGACCATTACACAAGCGACAGAACCATAACCAAATGTATTTCTTATGCTCAAAATTGGAATTACGGAGGATTGACCATGGTCAATTTATTCTCTTTTATAAGCCCCTATCCCAATGAACTCAAAAGACATACTCATCTATATACAGATGAAAATCGTAAGCATATAAAAGAAGCCTTGGAATCTCATGAACAAGTCATTTTCATGTGGGGCAATCTTCCAAAATTCTGTACGTTTGACATCGAGATATTCAAGGATGTAAAAAATCCATTATGTTTTCGCCAAAACAAAAATGGAATGCCGACACATCCTTTATATTTGCCAATGAATTTGAAACCAAAAGCATACATCTTTGACTAAGAAGGTTCATATTTTAAATGGAGATTCTGCACTTGAAATATTCAAGAAGACAGAAATAGAAGGAGAAACAATCGTGTTTCGAGAAATGCTATGTCAAGGACAATGCAAGGAACCCATATTGAGTGAAAAGTTTTGGGAAGAAAGACAAGATTTTTTTAAAGTTCATTATAACGTTAGTAAGGAAGAATATCAGGCTGATGCTCAGAATGAAATCCTTAGGATAAATGACTTCTTAGAAGAAGATGTGGAAATATGTCTTTGGTTTGAGTATGACCTCTTCTGTCATGTAAACATGTTTTCGATCATTTCATATCTCGACCAAAAAGGAAAAAAGGAAAACGTCTATTTAATATGCAGTGGGAAAAATTTTGGCAGTGAAGAGTTAAAAGGACTTGGAGAAATCAGCACTGATGATTTCATGAGGCTTTACGATGAAAAAAAGTTGCTCAGTAAAATAGATTTCGAATTCGCCAACTACTTTTGGATGATCTACCAATCTGATAAACACGAAGAGCTTTATTCTTTTACTTTTCAAAGACATCCGACATTTCAATATATGAAAGACTGTATGATCGCCCATTTCTATCGCTACCCTGATAAAAAAACGGGGCTTTCTTATTCTCAAAATATCGTATTGAGCATGATAGATGAAGGGCCTAAGTCAAGAGAAGAAATTATTACTGAATTACTTCGCACACAGGGGTACTACGGCTTTGGGGATTTACAGTACCAAAAAATGATTCAAGATTTGTCTCCTTTGTATGAGGACAAAGATGGTGTGCTGTTCATCAATGAAAATGGAAAAGCGGTCTTCAAGGGTGAACAAAACCTCAGTGCATTTGTGACAGTCGAATTCATGGTAGGGGGAACGCAATTCACTACTTTCTTTTTTGAAAACGAGCGAATTTATCGACTGAAGGCATAGCCTTACGGATTTTATAAAAAGAAAGAGCCTCTTATTAGAGGCTCCTCGGAAACAACAAAATGCCTATGGCATAAAACTCTTTGGTTTCTTGCGATAGACGGCAATCATCAGTGCCGCCATTAATAGCAAAACATAAATCGTTCCATTATCTTCAACAACAGTACTTTTATTGAGCTCAACTTCAGGTTCATCTTGTTCTAGATATTCGTCAAATTCATTGATGTACTTGGCATACCTCGTACTTTCCCATCCAGCCAAAGCAGCCAATTCATCCACTTCTCTCTGTCTTCTTTGTTTGACTTCTTCAAAATATTTTTGCGCCATTTCGCAACTTGGATTCACATCTTTTGCGGGGTTGTGTACCACATATCTGCATTGAAAGGCTTCGGAGTTAGGTGTCTCTTGAAACAGCAAATCTTGCGGAAATTTGTCCCTAGAATAACGCACGTGCAAACGGGTAAAAAAGACATTACTTTGCCAAGACATGTCCTTGACCCAATCAACGCCTGCATTTGCAAACTCTTGGAATACTGGAGGGGGCGAAACACATGGATCGCACTTCATTCCACCATTAGGCGTGACATTCCATGCATATTCCAAAAAGACTGCTTTTCTCCCTTCTTGCTGATATTTTTTCTCGAAAAGGTCAAAATAGAATTCCCCAAACTCATTTTTATCTTTTACGAAAAGAGGAATGTCCCTGTCCGTTGGCATTTTCACCGTTCGGTAGTTTGATGCCTCTACCCTTCCTTGCTTCGTAAATGTGTATACAAGCATATCTTGCGACTTTTTAGCATTGGCCATTCCCAAACGAATGGGCAGCATAAATTGTTCAGAATTAAATTCTATTTGCAGCGGTCTCAAATATCCTTGTTGAGATACCGGTAGTTTTTCAAGATTGACTTTAACAACAAAAAACTTCATATCATTCTTGATATAAGGTTCAAGCACTTCTTCTGCTCCTTCTGGAATTTTATATCCATTATCAATCAACCATCTTGAAAGTCCATTCGACTCTTCTGCCGATAGAATGAGTACATCGTATTCCTCAATAGAATATTCAGCTTCGACCTGAACATGATAATCTCCTTCTTCATCAATTTCATTCTCAGCAATCATCAGAAAACGCTTATCAAAGTCCAAGGAAAAATCCGACCATCCCATTTCGTCCTTTCTCATTAAGCAAGGATTGGGGTCGTAGTACTCTGCCATTCTAGGAGCTGAATAAGCATCTATTTTGTCAAAAAGATCCCGGTCGACAACACGAATATTCTTTTCTCTCAATATTTCGGGAACAGGTACCACCATGGCAAAATCTTTCACATTACCTTTGAAATCATTGCTCATCGTGACTACGGTCCTTTTCCCATCTCGCACGAGAATGACTTGGGATTTATCATTAAATAATTTGGTATCGGCTTTGGCCACATAAAATCCGCAAAACGAAAATGCCTGACTTTGAATAAGGAAAATTAGAATAAATAAACTCGTGATTTTTTTCATGTTTATAATTTATTGGGATTGTATGGTTCTGTACACTTCACAATTTCAATGGTTCAAAAAAAAAGCCCCGATTCACATTCAGTGACCAGGGCTTTGATTCAGTATTGAACAGTAGGTTTCAACCTCCATCCGATACCAGCTACGCATATCATTGTACCGATGAGCAAAGATAAGGGCAATTTGCCCGGGAAATCAGGCCATACCGGAAAAACAATTTTCCGCTCTTCGTTTTCATCTTTGGATTGTTCACGATGATGATCGTACTCCTGAATATACTTTTCATAGGATGGATCTTGCCACCCGCACAATGCTGCTAATTCATCAACTTCTTTTTGTCTTCTATTGTGTAATTTTTTAATGTACTTCTGGCCTTCTTCGCAGGAATAATCTCCTTTTCCAGGTGCATTGTAGATATAATATCTGCATTGATATTGTTCTCTGTTCGGAGTGACTTGAAAAAACAAATCTTGCGGAAAATTGTCTCTGCTATACCGAACATGTAAACGTGTAAAAAACACATTCGATGAGCCATTTTGATTTGCGGACCACCATATACCTGCATCTGCAAACTGTTGCTCTACAGGAGGAGGTGAAACACAAGGGTCGCACTTTACGCGGTTGGATTTTGGACTCACATCCCAGGCATACTCTAAAAAAACCGCTTTCTTAGATTCGTTGTCATAGGCTTTTTCAAATAAGTCCACATAGAAATCTCCAAATTCATTCTTTGACTTCACAAATGATGGAATATTGCGATCTGTGGGTAATTTCACCGTTCTATAGTTGGTGCACTCTATTCTGCCTTTCTTCGTAAAAGCATAAACTATCATATCTTGCTCTCCGGAAGAATTTGCCATACCTAATCGTATTGGCAGCATAAAACGATCGGACTCATAAGAGATTTGTAAAGGTCTTAAATAGCCTTGTTCACTTTTTGGCATTTTATTCAAGTTCACCTTTACTACAAAGAATTTCATCTGATTCTTTATATAAGGTTCCAATACCGATTCCGCTTCCTCAGGAATTTTGTAGCCATTGTCTATCAACCATCGCTTGAGCCCATTAGATTCCTTTGCAGACAAAACAATCACATCGTATTCCTCAACAGAATATTGAGCCTCTATCTTCACTTTGTACTTTCGCGCAGATTTATTCGCTCTGAGCCCTCTTACTTGAGAAATTTGAACCGCTTCCAAAGATGTAGTGGTACTGTACATCTCAATTGCATCTCCCATGCAAGGTATACGATCATAATATTCGGACATTCTCGGTGCCGAATAGGCATCAATTTTATCAAACAAATTGCGTTTGACGACTTTAATATCCTTTTGTTTAAGAACAGTTGGAACGGGCACAACCATAGCAAAGTCTTTGACATTTCCTTTGAAATCATTGCTCATGGTCACTGTTGTTCGCTTACCATCTCTTACCAAAATAACTTGAGATTTGTCATTGAAAAGATCTGATCCAGCTTTGGCTACATAGAATCCGCAAAAGGCATTTGCATCAAAAGTCAAGAAACAGATAAGCGCGATTAAAATACTAGTACGTTTCATTATTTAAGGGTTTAATCGATTGAATATTCTTTTGTTTGAACCAATGAAATCTTTCGGCTTTCCAGGTTCTATCTAAGTAAATTGTAATGGGCGAGAGAAAGAATAAGGCCCATATAGGAGCCGTGTGAATATAAAACCATGAGGTCAACACAAAGGACAATAATGCCAAGACTGCCGCCCAAATAATTCTCGCTTTAGGATGATTAGGAGTAGTCACAGGGTCAGTTATCATGAAAAATGTAAAAAGTAGAAATGACCCATTAGTAAACTTGTGCAAAAGCACATCCATTTCCCAGCCAAAATAGAGAACCGTCCTGATGTATTCCACGATGAAAAAACAAACTAAAAAAGTTATGCTGATGTCTAATCTGCCTACCTTTAATAAGACAATGAACCCAAGCACACCAATAAGAAAAAACAAGACTGCAGCGCTTCCCCATTGACCAGGTGAAATCCAAGCTTGGCCCGTTAATACAATGGCTGCTATAATACCCAAATTCGCAGGATTGAAAACGTGTTTATTTTTAAATTGAATGAAGAATTTAGCCGCAATAGCGAGACTGGCAGCCATGCAAAGTACCCAAGGCGAATTAGCTTTTAAGAGCAAACACAAGCCCAATGCTGTAATCAATGCACTCTTGATGGAATGCCATTTTTTAGTAATAAAAATGATGCAGAGCATTTGTGTAATCAGCGCACCTGAAAAAACGGCCAAATAATTCCACAATTCCATTTCCCAACCCAGAAAGAAGACTCCCAACATCAGAAATAATCCTAGATATAAGATCTGAAAATGACGGGCGTCTTTGAAGAATATATTTTTGATTTTGCGTAGCATATATAAAATTTTCACATTTAAGTACACGCCTAATTCACATAGGTTCACAAGAGAGATGCATTAATTTTCTGAATTCCATAAAAGGAATAATTCTATCTTTCACTATGGCAAAATTGAAGCTAGACCTTCACGACATTTATAATAAAGGATGGAAGATTGATCAGGCCTTGAATGATATTATCGATGAAGCAATAGAGAAGAAAATTAAGCTTATTGAGATTATTCCTGGAAAGGGATCAGGTCAGTTAAAAAAGAAAGTCATCCGCTTCTTGCAACAATCTCACATCAAAAAGAAATACCATCGTATAGACAAAGACAGCAAGAACTTTGGACGCTTGTTCGTCCACTTTAAACACAAATAGCGTACTTTAGAGGAATGAAGCGACTATTGACCGTTTTATTTCTGTACTGTGTTGGAACGCTGAGCTCTCAGGATGTTGTACCAGGTGGAGATACTGAAGTTTTAGGAGACGATTGCTATCAACTAACCGATGCGCTTAACAATCAAGTTGGGACTATCTTTTCGAATGACATGATTGATTTGAGTGAGGATTTCAATTTCGAATTTGTTGTAAATTTTGGATTCAGCGATGGTGGCGCTGATGGGATGGTATTTGTCTTACAAAATTTCGGAACTGATTTTATCGGAACTTCAGGAGGTGGAATCGGCTATGAAAATGCGCAGAGCATGGAAAGTATTGCTATTGAATTCGATACATGGCAAAATGCTGAGCGAGGAGATCCGTTTTTTGATCATACCGCTGTTATATCAAATTCAAGCACGGATCATGTCCTGGCAAGCGGACTTACTGCACCTGTTCAATTGTCATCTACAAATACAAACGTGGAAGACGGACTAGATCATTTGCTCAAAATCACATGGGAAAGCGCCACTCAATTGCTTTTGGTAGAATTTGATTGCGTAGAAAGAATATCTTTTAATTATGATATCGCGCAGAATATTTTCGGTGGAGACAACATGGTTCATTGGGGATTTACATCAAGTACTGGAGGTGCCAATAACGCCCAAAGTATTTGTATTGCACAAGAACTTGAAGCGGTATTTCCTGAAGAATGTGTTGATGAAGGTGAATTTGTGTTAACTGCTCCCGGTCTGAACACGCATATTTTCTCTTGGACACCTGATGTCGTATCAATTAGTTCTAACAATCAAACCGTAATTGTTCAAATTGATGAGACCACAACTTTTCAATATACCTCGACAGACCCTTGCGATGGCACAACCGCAATTGGATCGATTACAATTTTTGTCAATACGCTTGAAATAGGGGTCACAAGTGATGTTATTGATTGCTATTCTGATAGTATTAAATTGTTCGGTATGGTAAACCAAAATAGCGATATCATTTTCGATTGGACAAGTGATACGGGAGTCATTCTTCTGGGTGGAGATAGTATCAATGCGATTGGATCGGGAATAGGAACGTATATTTTCTCTGTAACGGATACAATAAGTAATTGTGCCCGATCTTTGGCCTATGAAGCTCCTACTGACTTTGTAGAACCTTTTATTACTTCTTCTGTAGATGGTCTGCTCAGCTGTCTAACACCGCTTGTTCAGTTGGAGATTATGGAATTAAGTGGATTATCTAACATACAATATGTGTGGAGCACAAACGAGGGCAATATTGTGTCTACAGATGAAAATATAGCAACGGTTGATTTAGCCGGTCTTTATGAAGGTGTGGTTATCAATTTAGATAATGGTTGCTCGGACACTCTCGATGTTCTCGCTCAAAATGATCCCGCATTTGCATTCTCTTATGAGGCGGTGAACGTACCCAATGTCATTAGTCCTAATGCAGACTTTGTAAATGACGATTTCAAAGCCTTTTTAATGACGGACCCGGAATTTGAATTGATAGGCAAATTCGGTGCTTTTGAATTGAACGTATTCAACAGATGGGGCAATGAAGTCTTTTCTTCGGACAATATAGAAGAAGTCTGGAACGCTGATGATGAGAGCACAGGTGTCTATTTCTATGTCTTTCAGTACTCTGATCTCTGTGATTTAGAGGATGTTTTCGTTAAAAAAGGAACTGTAGAAATATTGAAATAACTTGTTACACATTCAAAGAGGAAAACGTTATCCAGGTATCTGGTTATTCGCATTTTTGTTAGTGATAAGATGGGTTTTCGACACATTCCCAACTTTGACGGAACTCGTTTATGGTCAAGTATTGTTCCCCAGTCTTCGGTGGGTTTTGGACTATACTTTAGGCCTGATTCCTTTTCCATCTCTCTATCTCTTTCTGGCTTTTATCGTTTTTGCGTTTGTCAAAAGCATTTTCGGCATTAACAGACTTTGGCAAAATCCACAGAAAAAAATCCTGTCAATTTTAAATTTTTGGGCCTGGCTTTTATCTTCTTTCCTTATCGTCTGGGGATTCAATTATCAACGACCAGAGATTGCGGAGAGATTAGAATTCAAGGAGATTCAATTGAGGACGTCTGCATATGATAGATTAGTTGAAAGAAGTATTGATAAACTCGAAAGCATTCAGTACCAAGATCAAGAGTTTAATGGCGTTTCTATTAATCTGGATATAGATGAATTGAGAAGAGCTCAAGGCGCTTTCTTAGAGAACTTGGGATACGTGAAAGCGGGAAATGTTCAATTGGAGACGCTATACCCAAATGGAATTTTAAGCTCTTTTGGTATATCGGGAATTTATCTTCCTTGGGTAGGACAGGGAAATGTAGATGGGTGTTTATCTAATTTAGAAAAGCCTTTTATTGCTGCCCACGAAATGGCCCATGCATACGGTGTGACCAACGAAGGAGAGGCCAGTTTTGTAGCCTATATGACCTGCTGGGCCTCTAAAAATGACTTGTATAGATATAGCGCAGAAATTTATCTTCTCAGAAATTTGCTATTTCGCCTTAAAATTCGAGATGAAAAACACTATCAGTATTGGCTCTCAAAAATTCCCAAAAAAGTCAAGCAGGATATAGCCTTTATAAAAGAACACCGCACTCAATTTCCCAACTTGATGCCAGAGTTAAGTGTTCAATTGAACAACACCTATCTTCAATCACAAGGCATTGAATCCGGCAGCAAAAGCTACGGAGAGCTTATAGAACTTCTCTATAGTTGGTCGTATGAGCGGCCTCAATAAATAATCTTTGCTCTCATATTGGCAAACATGAATGCCCACTTATCGGCCTGCTCTTGAATAATTTTAACAGTAGGTTTACCAGCACCATGTCCGGCATCGGTTTCTATGCGAATAAGCACTGGATTTTTTCCTTTATGACATTCTTGCAATCTAGCCGCAAACTTAAAGCTATGCGCAGGAACAACTCTATCGTCATGATCTGCAGTTGTTACCATAGTACACGGATACTCTACACCTTCCTTTAAATTGTGCAGTGGTGAATATCCGAACAAATTGTCGAAATGGACTTTTGAGCTGTCACTACAACCATATTCAGGAATCCATCCCCATCCTACTGTAAACTTGTGATAACGGAGCATATCCATTACACCAACAGCTGGAAATGCAACTCTAAATAACTCAGGTCGCTGTGTCATGCAGGCTCCTACCAGGAGACCTCCATTCGAACCTCCAGCTATTGCCAACCTCTTTGGATTGGTATATTTCTCATCGATAAGGTATTCTGCTGCTGCTATAAAATCATCAAATACATTTTGTTTCTTTAGGAGCATCCCAGCTTTATGCCAGTTTTCTCCGTACTCTCCTCCTCCTCTCAAATTTGGCATAGCAAAAACACCCCCATTTTCTAATAAGACAATATTTGATGTACTGAAATATGGAGTCAGGCTGATATTGAAACCTCCATAGCCATATAGAAAAGTTGGGTTAGAACCGTCCAAAACCAATCCCTTCTTATGAACCACAAACATGGATACAGGAGTTCCATCTTTACTCTCATAAGTCACTTGCTTTGAAACAAAGTCTTCTGGGTTAAATTTCAATTCAGGCTGATAGAATACTTTTGATTTACCACTTGCAATATCGTATTCAAAAATCGTGTAAGGATAGTTGAATGAGGTATAGCCATAAAACAGCTTTGCATAATCTCTTTTTCCAGAAAATCCACTTACCGATCCCGCTCCAGGAAGAGCGATCTCTCTTGCTACGTTCGAACCATAATCAATCTCATAAACTTTATTACTTGCCTTTTCTAAATAATTGGCATAATACTTTCCTCCACCTGTGCTCACCGATTCCAAAAGATGTTCTTTTTCTGGAATAACCTCTTTCCAAGTATCCGGACCAGGACGATTTGGATCTACAGCAATCAATCGGTAATTCGGTGCATCAATATCCGTATGAATCAAAAACATTCCATCGCGATGATCAATCACACTGCTCTTGTTTTCAAATCCAGAAAAAAGCTTCTTGAATGTAGATTGCCCTTCTACTTCTTTAAACATGCATTCATAGCCATCAGTACCCGTAGCTGCATAAAGAATGAGATACTTGTTGTCCTCGGTAACACTTGTCCAGTGATACAAATTTGGGTTTTCCTTATTTTCATAAACCAACTTATCCTCTGCTTGAACATCCCCTATTTTATGGTAATAGACCATATGATTTGAGTTAGCCGCAGAAAACTCACTTCCTTTTTTTGGTTCAGGGTAACGGCTGTAGTAGAAACCATTTTCATCCCAAGAAGCGCCTGAGAATTTAATCCATGAAAGCTCTGCATTCAATTTTCGTTTTGATTCAATTTCCATTACATGGAACTTTGACCAGTCAGAACCTGCTTCAGCAACATTCAGAACAACATATTTGTAATCATCGGAAACACTTACAATACTTATTGAAGTTGTTCCCTCAGGATTTACTTCATTCGGATCTATAAATACTTCTGGTTCTCCTTTTTCACCTTTTTGCAAATAAATTACCGCTTGATTTTGAAGTCCATCATTTTTGTAGAAAAAATAAAACTCACCTGCCTTAATCGGTGAAGATACTTTCGGATAATTCATTAATTCTTTTAATCGCTTTGCAATGCTCTCTCTGGAATTTATCTTATCCAAATAAAAACTAGTCACTTTATTCTGGTCAGCAACCCACTGTTCCGTTTCCTCTGCTCGATCATTCTCTAACCAATTATAAGGGTCTTCAACTTTAGTACCGAAGTATTCATGAACCACATCTCCTTTTCTAGTATCCGGATAAGCCAATACAGGTTGTTGCATTCTATCTATCACTTGAGCGTTTAGTCCCGAACCCATGAAAAGGCCAAGTAAAAAAAGTATCTTCTTATTTATCATTCCTTTGAAAAATATTATTGATCATTCTTATCTTCTTCTGTAAAATCGTCATCATCGTCAAGCATATCTGAGGCCTTTTCTTTCAAGTCTGACAATCCTTCTTTCAAATGATCCATTACATCTACTGCCTTTTCACTTATCTTATTGGCGGCAGACTCAGCCATATCACTTGCTTTTTCAGCTATAGGAGAAATTCTATCATCCAGATCGGATAAGGCCTCTTTTGATTGCTCTACTACATTGTCTGCGATTTCACTTGCTTTATCGCTAATATCTGAGAAACCTTCTTTCACATCTTCGAATGCTTCTTCAGCAGATTCTGCGACCTCTGAAGCTAAGTCTTTTGCTTTGACCATGCCTTCTTGAGCTGCTTCTTTTGCTTTCTCAACCATAGGAGCAGCTTTTTCCTTGATTTCTGAAACCGTTTCCTTAGCCGAATTCATCGCTTCTGAGGCCACCTCTTTAGCTTCCTCCACAACAGGGGTTGCTTTATCTTTTAAGTCTGAAGCGAAGGATTTTGCCTTTTCAATGCCAGAATCTAATCTTTCAGAGGCTTCTGAAGCCAATTCGTTTGCTTTGTCCCCTAGGTTACCAGCTGCTTCTTTTGCCGCAGTCTTTGCTTGTTCAGCAGATTCTCTAGCAACATCTACTGTAGAACGGACTGCTTTTCCACCCGCATTCATGCTGGCATCGCCCATATCCTTAGCCGTATCTGCTGTATTATTTGCAGCTCCTTCTGATTTAGAAAATAGTTTTTTTAATCCATCGAGAATACCCATGATTTATTATTTAGGATGCAAATATATCTTTTAAGGCTTTATTCCAGAGGCAATTAGCCTAGAAATATGTTATGAAAACTCAAGAAAATTAGCATTCAAACTCTTCTGCCAAATCAGGAATAAGAACTTCAGAAAAGCCTTCCTTTTTTAATGCATCAGCGAATACCTTTTGTCGATCGTAATTTCCATGAACCAAGAAGATCTTTTCCACTTTTTCTTTATCCTGGTTAGAGAGAAAATCTATCATTTCCTGCTGATCGCCATGACCGCTAAAGGAATGCATTCTTTTAATTTCGGCTTTTACTTTTTTCTCGTTTCCGAAGATTTTTATGGTATCTGCTCCCCGTGCTAACTGAGCGCCAATCGTACCTTCTGCACAATACCCTACAATCAAGACAGTATTCCTCGGATTTTCTATGCTATTGTTAATGTGATGCACAATTCTTCCTGCTGTGATCATTCCCGAAGCAGATATTATTACACAAGGGTCTTTGTAATCATTTAAACGCTTTGATCCCTCAACAGAGCGGATATAATGCAATTTGTTGAATCCAAAAGGATCTGGGTCTTCAAGCATATACTCCAATATCTCGCGATCATAGCACTCTGGATGCGTCTTGAAGATGTCTGTTGCATTAATAGCCAATGGACTATCTACGAAAATTGGTATTTCTGGTAAGTCTCCTTTGTGAGCTAATTGATCCATCATATAGACGATCTCTTGGGTTCTTCCAACAGAAAATGCGGGAATTATCAATTTTCCTTTTTTTCGTACACAGGCATCCTCGACTATCTCCAGAAATGTTTCATGTTGTTTAGGAGGTGCCTCATGTTCTTTTCCTCCATATGTTGATTCACAAATAATTACATCAGCATGCGGCATAGGTTCGGGATTCTTCAATATTGGTCGCTCCGGCCGGCCTATATCTCCCGTAAATCCTACTTTAATTTTCTTTTCATTTTCCTCAAGTCTCAAACTCACAGAGGCAGATCCTAAAATATGACCGGCATCTCTAAAAAGGACTTGATTGCCATCTGGTAATTCATGCCAAATACCATATCCGACTCCAACAAATTGATTCAAGCAATTTTCTACATCTTTGCGCACATAGAGGGGTTCATACTTTTTATTTGATTTGCGTCTGCGCGCAATTTTATTCTTGTATTCCGCATCTTTCTCTTGAATATGTGCGCTATCCAAAAGCATAATTGTACAAAGATCGCGCGTAGCATAGGTACAGATTATCTGTCCTTTAAATCCATCCTTACAGAGTTTAGGAACCCTACCCGAATGATCAATGTGCGCATGAGAAAGAATAAGGTAATCTATTTCCCATGGCTTAAAATGCCAATTCTCATTGAAGTTTTCAAATTCATCTGCATGGCCTTGATACAGACCACAGTCTAATAAAATTTTCGTTCCGCCTTCGAGGCTTATCAAATGGCTGCTTCCGGTAACCGTTCTAGCCGCCCCACAAAATTTAATCTTCATAGCTTGAATTCTTTGACAAAATAAAAAAATTAGACT
>JBCCIF010000059.1:0-18910 GCA_039028335.1 Bacteroidota bacterium | reverse complement strand
GCCGCAAAAAGCAAAAGAATATGCACTGGTTATTCATGGAGGTGCGGGTACAATAACTAAGGCCAACTTAAAGCCTAATCAAGAGAGAGCATACCGAGAAAAACTGACTGCTGTTTTGGAAATAGGTGATCAAATGTTAAAGGAAGGCAAGTCGAGCGAAGAAGTTGTTGTCCGGGTAATTTCTTTGATGGAAAATTCGCCTCTATTCAATGCGGGTAAAGGATCGGTATTCAATGCCGAAGGCAAGCAGGACATGGACGCATCTATTATGCGAGGAGATGATTTGAATTGTGGAGCGATTGCAGGAGTTTCCAATGTGAAAAATCCCATCAAGCTTGCAAGAATGGTCATGGATAGTTCAGAGCATGTGTTTTTAGCGCGTAAGGGTGCAGAACAATTTGCACAAGAGATGCAGTTAGATATTGTAGATCCGGACTACTTTTTTGATCAAAAGAGATACGATAGATGGAAAAAACTTAAAGATAAAGAGGTGCTTAGTGAAGAGGAAAAGCATGGCACAGTAGGAGCTGTATGTTTAGATAAATCTGGGAATTTGTGTGCCGGAACATCCACAGGAGGAATGACCTATAAAAAATGGGGGCGAATAGGAGATTCTCCCGTGATAGGAGCGGGAACTTATGCAAACAATGAGAGTTGTGGAGTTTCTTCAACAGGACACGGAGAGTTCTTTATTCGCGCCATGGTGGCTCATCAAATAGCAGCTGCAATGGAATATGGGGATTACACGCTTGAAGAAGCAGCCAATCTTGTTATTCATGAAAAATTGCAACATTTAGGCGGAACAGGTGGTGTCATAGCCATGGACAAATTTGGAAATGTAGCCATGCCTTTTAATACCGAAGGAATGTATAGAGGATATGTAACATCGGATTCAGAACCTTCTGTTGCGATTTACAAATAGTCTAAAATCTGGCGACTAATTTTAGGTTAACCCTTCTTCCAGTTAAGAAATTAGGAATTGAATATTGCCTTCCACTAATATCTTGGACCCAAAGTTTAGAAATCGTATTGTTTATGCCGAGCATATTAAAAATTTCCAAAGTTACCCAAGCTTCTTTGACATGTTTAAAAAGCGAATTCGGATTTTTCAGTTCAGTATCTAAATCTATGAACTGTTTCGTTATTCCTACGTCAACTCTTCTATACGCAGGCAATCTCAGGGTATCCTTATAGCGCTCGAAAGTAGGAGGGCCGAAAGGAAGCCCCGTTCCATAAAGAAAACTCAATTGTGCTTTGATGCTTGGATTTGTTCTCAATTCATCCTGAAAGAACAAAGAGAAATTTAAGCGTTGATCTGTTGGACGTGGAATATTTCCTGGCATGATGGTTTCTGTTCTGACGATTGAATCATTAAACGTGAAGCCAGGAACAATTAACTCGTCATCGGAATTAAAATTCCGGTCGAATGAATCATTTCTTAAATTTTCCTGCACGGTCATTACAGACATACTAGCCCAAGATGTTACTCCCTTAATGAATTCACCGCTAAGCTTAAAATCGATTCCTGTGGCGAAGCCGTCAGCATCATTGTTCGCATAATATCTTAACCTAACATTATCCAGTTCATAGGGCACCAAATTATTGAGTTGCTTATAATATGCTTCTGAAATGAACTTGAATGGCCTATTCCAAATTTCAATATTTTGGTCATAGCCCAAAACGAAATGAATAGAACGCTGCGCTTTTATGTTGTTGTTGATTTCTCCAAATAATCCTCGAAACTCTTTGTAGAAAGGTGGTTGATAATAGAGCCCTGTAGAGAATTTTAAAAGTACATCGCGTTTGGTCCCTTTTGTTTTATTGCTCCAATTCTTTGGTTTGAAGGAGATACTTGCACGAGGGCTGATATTGGTCTCTTTATTATAGGTCCAGTAGGTCGCTCGAACTCCAGCTGTAAGACTCATTTCAGAGGAGTCTTTGGTAAGCCATTCCCATGAATTTTGAATGTAAGTCTGTAAACGGGAATTGTCCAACTCATTCTGCGTTTTAATGATGTCAAAGAGTACAATAGAATCTCTAGGATTTATCGGAATCGAATAGCCTGATGAATCTATTAATTGCCATTCTGATATTCTATCTGTTAATTGCTCAAGCTGAAAGGATGCTCCCCATTGCAAATACTTCTTATCTCCACCCCAGGTCTTATAACCTTTATGCTCAAAATTAAAAACATTGGCATCAAGCCTGTTTCGAGAATGACTAAGGTATCCGCCTACTCCAATATTTCGAACGACATCTCCGAATTCATCAGATCCGAGATCTCGTTCCAATTCGTCTAGACGGTATAAACCGATGATGTCAAAATTTTCGTTTTCTTCTGTATTAAAAGCAGAGGCAATAAATTTGAGTAAAGTGTTCGGATTACTTTGATAATTAAGGTTTAAAGCACCGAATAAAGTCTCAAATCGAGTAATTTCTTGCCCCTCGAAGAAAACGGTAAATCGGAGAGCTTCATTTATACTTCCAAAATCTGTTTGACGATCTTCGGGCACAAAGCGATAATTGTTGACGGCATAATTACCTAAAAACCCCAATTCCAGTTGATCTGAAAGGGCATAAGTAATATAGGATTGAAAATCAGTGAAGGCCGGTTCATAATCCCCTCCTGTATCCAAAGAACCGAGTATGTATCGGTTAGTTTTGTATCGAAACCCTTGAATAGTAGACAATCTTCTATTTTTTGATCGAGTACCGAAATGACCTGAGTAACCTAACAAACTTCCTTGAACGGATGCTTCGAATTCTTGGGGTTTGGCATATTTAATGTCCAAAACTGATGACATCTTATCTCCATACTTGGCTTCGAATCCTCCTGCAGAGAAAAGGATACTCGAGACCATATTTGGATTTGGAAAACTAAGTCCTTCTTGTTGACCACTTCGCGCCAAAAAGGGTCTGTAAACTTGAATGTCATTAACATACACTAAGTTTTCGTCAAAACTTCCTCCTCGCACGGAATAAGAACTACTGAGTTCATTGTTTGAAGAAACACCTAGTTGGCTCACAATCAAATCTTCAATCCCCCCTCTGACAGAGGGTACTTTGATCGCAATTTTAGGCTCGATCGGAATAATGTTTTCCCTTCGAATTCGCTTATCTTCAATTACTACTGTGGATAGCTGCTTTGTTTTTAGTACTGGGAAAATCTCAAGCCTTTGACCTTCTTCAAGATAAACTTTCTTTTTAAATCCACTGTAATTCTGGAAGGTCACTTCAATTGTGAGCTCTTTATTAATCGGAACCTTCAACGAAAATTGCCCTTTGTCATCCGCCAATTGACCAATCTTCTCACTTTCGATCGAGATCGTAGCAAAAGGAATGCTGTTTCGGAATTCATCTTTAACGGTTCCAAATATTTCAGCATCCTGTCCCAAATAGAGAAAAGGGACGAAGAGAAATAGCGCAAATATGATTTGTTTTGAATAAGAGATCACGCTGGCAAATGTACTTTTTACATTGACTCTAAAAAGAACTTGAATTTGAAATTCTTAGTATTTCTAAGTCAAATAAAATTCACTTTTCTCATCACGGATTCTTTTTAATTTGTCGTTAAATTCTTTACAGTCGTTGCTTTTTGTTCTATTTTTATCTATTCCAAACTCAACACAACTCAATATGAATAGGTCGATTTTTACGTTTTTGGTCTTTTTCACTTTTCCATTTGCCTTTCTTTCGCAAAATAGAACTGCCGATGGCACGAATAATAACCCTTTGAATACAGATTGGGGAAGCGCTGGAATGCCGACCTCACGAATTCTAACCAATGCATTTGCAGACGGTATTTCAAGTCCGGCTGGAATGGATAGACCGAATCCAAGAACCATTAGCAATGAACTTTTTGATCAAAGTTATGAAATGCCAAATGCGCTCAATCTCAGTGATTTTTGGTGGCAATGGGGGCAGTTTTTGGATCATGATATTACGGAAATTCCTGGCGACCCAAGTGAATTTTTTCCAATTGTAGTTCCTATGGGTGATCCTATGTTTGATCCCTTTAATACAGGAGCAGTGTTAATTCCTCAGACGCGATCTGAAGAACATCCGGGTACTGGAACTTCTGTGCAAAATCCAAGAGAATTAACAAATCATTTAACGTCATGGATCGATGCAAGCGGTGTATATGGATCGGATGATTCGAGAATGAATTATTTACGATCATTTGTGGACGGCAAGTTGAGGATGTCTTCTGGAAACTACTTACCATTTAATACGGTTACTGGAGAGATTGCGGATGCAGTTGATCCAACTGCTCCTTCTATGGCTAATGAGAACCCTTTTATTTCAAAATTTTATGTTGCTGGTGATGTCCGTGCAAATGAACAGACTGCATTGTTAGCTATGCATACCTTATTCGCCAGAGAACATAACAGATTGTGTGATGAGATCTTAGTTGATAATCCCGCTTGGTCAGATGAAGAAGTATTTCAAAAAGCGAGAAAACTTGTTGGAGCCTACATACAAAGAATTACATATGAAGAATGGCTGCCAGCCTCGGGTATTGAGCTAAATCCATACATGAATTTTAACCTAAATACAAATCCCGCTCTAAGTCCAATATTTTCTGGAGCGGCATTTCGTTTGGGTCATACAATGATTCCCTCAAAATTGATTCGATTGGACAATAATGGCGATACCATTCCAGAAGGTGCTTTGGGATTAAAATTTGCATTTTTCAACCCTCTGATTCTCAAAAATGAAGGTGGCATGGAGCCGGTATTCAAAGGAATGGCAACTCGACCTCAGCAAGAAGTTGACCATAAAGTAGTGAATGACCTAAGAAACTTTTTGTTCGGTCCTCCAGGTGCTGGTGGTTTGGATTTGGCTGCACTGAACATTAACAGAGGACGCGACTTAGGTTTACCTGATTTTAATTCAGCCAGAGCGGAATTAGGATTGACAACATATGCTTCTTTCGATGAAATAACTTCAAACACTGACTTAGCTGAACAGCTCGAAGATCTTTACCTCGATATAAATAATATAGATCCTTGGGTAGGCATGTTAGTAGAAGATCACATGACGGGTAAAGCCTTTGGTGAAACTATTTCCGAGATCTTAAGCGAACAATTTCTGCGTTTGAGAGATTGTGATTGGTTCTGGTTTGAAAACGATCCCGATTTAAGTCCGAACGAAGTTTTGGAAATTAAGGGTACCAATTTAGCCGATATTATACGCAGAAATACGAGCATAGAAAATCTTCAGAACGAGGTTTTCTTTGCGCAAGAGCATCAAGAATGCACTGTCGATGAGGATTATGGATGTATTGGTTGCTATGCAGAAGGTCAACCAGAACCGGTTCAGCTTTCTACTCAAGTGATGAGCAATGGATATTTTTTGAAGTGGAAAAAAGTTCCTGGTTCCGTTGCCTGTCAGGTGAATGGTGGCTTAGTAATGGGGCCACAAGTATTCATCAATGTTTACGGAACAGAACCTGATCAAAAGTACGTTGCTGCTTCGGCACTTGATTTCGGATCAACCTACCAATGGAGAGTCAGATGCGGCTGTCAAATTAATCCGAACATTATTGCAGGTGACTGGTCAGGTTATAATTATTTTACTCATATGATTCCTGGAGCAAACAATCAATCCAATACGAATATGTTTAAGTTGGAAGAAGAAGGAGCAACTGTTGAAGTTTATCCTAATCCAATGCAAACTGAAAGCACGTTTATTTTTCCATTGGAATTGAGTGATGAACAAAAAACAATCGAGGTATATAGTCCACTAGGAGCGCTGGTAGTATCGGAAACGGTTTCTTCTAATACATTCAATTTAGAGCGATCAAATCTCCGTTCTGGAATTTATTTGTACCGGATTTATTCTCAGGATAGTGAAATTGACAATGGTAAATTGATACTTCAGTAAGTATCTTTCTTCTTTTTCTTTTTGAAGGCACCATTCCTCCAGGCTCGAATAAATTCGGACCAAGCCAAGGGGTTTAGTAAATTGTTTTGTGGGGCTTGACCGGCTGTGTAAAGCCTTGTTGCATCTTGCTGCATCTGATACTTAAAATTTTCACTTCCATCTGCAGCCATGTTTTCAGCTAAAGCGATCATTTGAGCAGCATTCAAATTTCTTCTACCATTAGATAATTCTGATTGCTGAACATTTAGTGCAAGAAAAGCCTCTTTAAATTCCTCTTTTGATGGCCAAGGATAGACTTTGGTCTCCGGTAACATAATTGTATCTGGCATCAAGAGTTGAATAAGTGAATACTTGTTTTCAGTCAAACTATCAGGAATCACGAAACTTGCATCTTTAAAACCTAATGAAGCAAATTTAATGGTGTCATTTTCCTGAGCAACAAGAGAGAAAAATCCGAAATAATCACTCATTGTTCCGCGATGTGTATTTTCAACTGAAATACTTGTATAAGGCACAGGTTGCAAACTATCTCCAGTGACAATAATTCCCGAAAATTGAATGACTTGCTGACTTTGTAGAAAAAAAGCCAAAAACAGAGGAAGAATTGTTAAGAGAAGTTTTCTCATTGCTCAAAGTTATTTTTAATCGTTCAAAGACCCAGTATATACAGGCAAAATATTCACTTTTTCTAATTGTTTAACATATGCCTTCGTATCTTTGTTGTGTTATGAAGATCTCTCAAAAAGTATTTCTTTTTCTTATCGCCACTTCATATTTGAATTTACTAAGCGCTCAAATCACTATTTCTGAAGTCAACATGCCAGTTGCTAATATGATTTATTCATATGAAAACGCGCTTGATAATGGCATCGATCCGAGTTCGGAGGGAAGTGATCTTGAATGGGATTATTCAGATTTGACTGGCCTAAATTCAGATGCTGATACCACCATCGACATCAATGAAGCAGAGAGTATCTTTCAATTGGTTTTTAACAATCCTGTGCTGTTTGGAGATTATGTATCTGATTATTATTTATCAGCTCAAGGTTTTGATTTAGGCGGTTTAACAGTAGAAGATTTGTCAAATTTTTATCGGACTACATCAAATTCATTTGAACAAACGGGTTTCGGAGCATTATTGAATGGATTACCTGCACCCGTGGCTTTTAATCCTAAGGATGTCATTTATGAATTACCAATGAATTATGAAGATTCGACATTCAATTATGCTTTTTTCGAAGCTGATATACCTGGTTTAGGCTACTGGTCAGAGGATATATTTCGAACAAATGAGGTAATAGGATGGGGGACCTTGATTTTACCTGACGCTACATACGAAACATTAAAGGTTAAAACTACACTTAACAGAACGGATTCACTGTTCATAGAATTTTTGGGTTTTGGGTCAAACTTTCCTCTACCAGAAGTTATTGAGTATAAATGGCTGGCCGAAGGTGAGATGTCAGAAGTCTTAACTGTTACAACAATTTTGGGACAAGTGACCAATGTGCGTTACTTAAGCAATTCAATGGTGGTTTCCTCGATTGACGAATTAGATCGGACTCCATTTAATATGTTTCCAAATCCAAGCAATGGAAGCGTGGATTTTAGCGGAATACAGGAGATAGAATTACTTGAGTGTTTCGATTTATATGGAAGAAGAATGACCGTTCAATTTGATTTCAATAGCAAACGTATGGATGTTTCTTCATTAAATCCGGGAAGGTATATTGTCAGAATTAATGGAAACTTGGTTCAATCGCTTATCGTGATTCAATAGTATAGCATCCCCATCCAATAGAAGTTTTTCAAAAAATCAATCAATGATGATGGTGGTTTCCTTGAGAGTTGGAACCCTTAAAAACAAGTGAGCTGAATTCTTTCTCAACGGGAGTTTCATTTTCATTGACCAGATATTGCTTTCCCTGTTCTAGACCATTTATTTTTAGCCAGGTGTTTGTTCCATTGGCCCAATTGATTTCTACAGATTCAATGTACTCATTTCCTGTGCCGATGTGCGCTAATAAAGCGTTTGCGCCAAAGCTTGCTCCACTATTGACTGTATGATAAATTTTCCTTCCAGATTGAGTGGTCAAGCGAATTCGGGAACCTATTGCGCTTTTATTGCAATTGTTGCCCACAAGTTTAAGTTTGATGAAATCATTTGCATTTCCCGTGTTTTCAAAATATGCATTTGGGAACTTATCCCCTTGAAAAGCACCTCCCATAACAGCATATATATCCAGATCTCCATCATTATCGAAGTCGGCAAAAGAAATACCATGACCTTTTTGAATATGGCCCAGTCCTAGTTCAAATGTTTGTTCCACAAGATCTTTTCCTTGAGAATTCTTAAAGAATCTATTTGGAACCACAGAACGATAATCGGGTGATCCAGTGCCGAGATAAAAGTCTTTATACCCGTCATTATCTATATCGCCATAATTACACCCCATAGTGGAGAGGCTTTTTTTATTTTGAACTTGTTTTCGAAAGGTATTATCCCCTTTATTGATATATAAAATATTCTTTTCAGTTGTAATGGCGCTGTTTGTTAAATCCCTTGCGAATTGACCCGCTTGATCATTAAAGGCTAAATCATCATAGCTTGCAACGTAAATATCTTCAAATCCATCATTATTGAAGTCAAAGAACCAACATGGAAATGCCGCATTGGGCTCTTCAACCCCAGCTGATTTTGATATATTTTCAAAGCTTTTACCTGCTTTGTTTAGAAATAAGTAATTAGGACCGTCTAAATTACTTAAGAAAAGATCGGAATATCCGTCATTATTGATGTCTGCTGCATTGACTCCTTTAAAATAGCCGATAGCGTTTAAATTAACTTGATCACTTATTTCTTCAAATTTCCCATTATTATTTTTAAATAATTGACAAGGAAAATCATGATCACTTTGTTCGGTAGTTTCATTGGCAATAAATATATCTACCCATCCATCATTATCGTAGTCAAAACAAGTGGCGCTTTGGGTAGGGCGCTCGCTATAAAAACCCAGGGAAATAGTCTGATCTGAAAAGGTTCCATCTCCATTATTTATGACCAAAGAATTCGGCAATATACCCCAGGAGCTTAAAGGGAACCAGCCTCCTCTTAAAATGATGAAGTCTAAATGACCATCATTATTAAAATCCGCTTGTTTTAGATTTAGTCCTCCAACAATTTGGCTTATTCCGGCATTTTTTGTCACATCTTCAAAGCCATTTTCTCCTCGGTTGAGATACAGTTTTACCTTGCCTTTCATTGACCAAGAAGAACATAAAATGTCAATAAGCCCATCATTATTGAAATCATCAGCAACAACACCACCAGAAAGATCGAATTCGTCTATTCCAAGATAGGTGGCCTTATTGGAGAAAGCATTGCTTTCTTTATGTGGTAAGTTGATCAAATACTTAGAGGGCACTTTTTCCGGATATTGGTCAAGAACCATATAGCACAAGTTCAAAAGCCATTGGCTCTCTTTATCATCAGGGGCAATCTCTAAAATTTCAGAATAAATTCTAAGCGCATTTTCTGCGGGCTTTTCCAGTTTGTGAATTCCATTCTGACCAATTGGAACAATACAAGACTCATCGGTATGATTATTTTGACAATTCTGTTGTTCAGCCATTCTCAATAAACAAATAGCCTTGAATTTGAGCAGCATATGTTTTGATTCATTATTGACATTCTTGTCTAAAGAAGATTTAATTTTCTCAATTAACTTCAAAGCTCTTTCTGAATCGCCTTTGTTCAAATATTCTCGAGCAAGCAAAAAGGCTCCTTGAGCATTGACATTGTTCCCCATTGATTTTTCATAGAAGGCTATTCTTTCTGCATTGTTGTAGATGCTTTCGTGAAGATTACAATTACTAATTACAGCATTGATCTTTTTCTGCATGGCATTCGAATCATCAATTCTGATTTCCTTTGCTGAGGTGGTTGAGTCCTTCGATTTATTTGGAACTTCTGCCGATGAGCAACCAAGTAACATTAAAAGTGAAATAAATGAAACACGCAAAAAGGTCATTCTTTAATTATTTTTTTGGTTATGACACCAGAGGAAGTTTTTATTGAACAAATATATACACCAGTGCTTAAATGAGAAATGTCTATTGATAAGCGCTTGCTCTTATTTGGACGGTATCCTTCTATCAATTGTCCTTCCAACGAATAAAGCGCTAGGCTTTCAATAGTTAAATCACCACTATTTTCCACGAGAAGCAGTTCTTTCGAGGGATTGGGAAAAATGTAGACTCCATCTATGTCAACTTCATTTATGGCAACAGGTGTGCTTCCAAAATAGAGGCGGACATTATCGATAAATAAATTATTTCCATTTCTATTCGATGTAGAGATCTTAAATTGAAATTTTTCAGCGCCTATATAACTACTGAGATCGAAAACTCTCATATTCCAATGATTGCTAGAATCTGGGAAAAAGGCTTGGGTAGAATTGTCTTCAACGGTCTTCAAACTGTCAGAATGAGCTTCCCAAATCAGGTCCCATTCTGCTTCACAGTTGTTTCGAGCGAAAATGTAAAGCGTATCCTTTAATACTGAGGCATTTCCCCTTCTCCGATAGGCATAATCGAACTCAAGGTATAAATCACTTTCTGCAGTTGTGCTCAAATCAAAGTAGCGACTTTGCAATTCATCTTTTTGATTTAATCGCGGATTATAATCATAAAAATTCATCCATGCTGATTTGTCACTCCATTGAAGCCCATTAGTTGATACTGTATCCCAAGTAATCAATCCATCATCATTGTAGTTGAACCAATTCGAAGAACTTATGCCATCCTCGAAATCTTCAAAAAACGGAATTTGACCTTCAGGGCGAACATTTCCTCGATATACCGCTCTATTATTAATCGTATCTGATTCTATTATGCTTTCTAAAGGTCTTACGATGGCAATAAACTCGTAATCTCCTTCTACTGAGGTCTCAAAATTGTTTAATTCAGCAGTTCCTGTTTCTCCAGGTAAAATAGAAATTGGAGATTCAAAAATTTCGCTATCACCAGTCGAGAGAAAAGTGAATTCAACTTCAATACCGTTGATGGTTTCATCTCCTAAATTGGTCACTTCAAGGGAAGGCGAAAAAGTAGAGCTGCAACGAACGCCTTGATTAGGAGCAAGAAGATCGCTGATTGCTATATCGAATGAAGAATTTACTGGTGGAACGGGATCATTGCCTTGATCAATAAGATAGTTATAGGCTTCAAATACATCAATCACACCGTTTCCATATGTATTATCTTCTCCGTTGTCACCTAAATCGATAGCTGAATTGTAAAGAGCCAATAAAATATCTTCTCCGCCTAAATAGGGGAATGCTTCTTTAAGCAATAGAACAGCTCCTGAAACATGAGGAGCAGCCATTGAAGTGCCATTGTAATTATCGTACTCATTCTGCCCCACAGCAGATCGAACATTTACTCCGGGAGCTGATACTTCGGGTTTTATCAAAAGAGAACCACTCTCTGGACAAAAAGAAGGACCTCTGCTAGAAAAGCTGGCAATGGTCAAATTTGCGTCCATATTCAAGGCGCCCACGGTAAATGAATTTACCAAACCGGTATTAATGTTATGTGGAGCACTTATTGTCATTGGATCGGGACCTGAATTCCCTGCAGAGAATACGTTTGCAATTCCGGCAGCCTCCACTAAATTGAATACGTCAATCATGATTTGATTGCACGCTTCCACATCAGCATCAACAGGCCTTCCCCAAGAATTATTTATAACATCAGGTATATCATAGGTTGTATTTAAGTCATTATCTGGGTTCAATGCCCATTCAAAACCCATGGCAAGCTCTTCGAAGGTTCTTACATCTGCCAAATCTGTTACAATTGGATCTGTAGCAATGAAATAGGCTCCTGGGGCCACGCCAATCGTATCGTTATTTGAGATCTCTAGGCCTAAGACCGTTCCTGTAACGTGGGTGCCATGACTATTGCCTTTGTCACCAGGACTAGGTAAATCATATGGAAACCAGCACTGGTCTTGAGGAAAAAAATTGCCCAGGTACCGAGATGCAATAGCTGGGTGATTTGGCCAGAATCCGGTATCGTAAGTTAGAAGTTTTCTTCCCTGTCCGGTATAGCCTAATGCCCACATTGCTGGCGCATTGATGATGTCATGGCCCGGCTCGTGGCCATCTATAGTTTTGCTGCCGTTTCCAGAAGAAATGGGTTTTTCAATTTTTAATATACCCGTCTCATTCAAGTCAATAAATGCAATGAAGTCCTGCTCTTTCAGTATGTTGATTTGAGAGATTGTCAAATGAGCACATGCTGCATTTGCGATCCAAAGGGGCCGAAAATTCATCTCTTCAACTTCAATTTCAGTAAACAGATCACCTAAGTAATTTACATAGTGATTATTCAATTCTTGCGCTTCCAAAATAACCGGTTTAACCCTGTCTTCGGGCAGGGTGTTTGCAGATTTGAATTGATCTTTTAATGCTTGATAATCTATACTTCCATGAAATTTGAAGATCACATCGAATTTAACAGTAGAATTACTTTCTATGGCCTGGAACAGTCTATATGATACGCGTTCTTGGGCGCTGAAAAGAAAAAAGCTTAAAATGAAAATGTAAGAGAATAATTGACGCATCCGCTAATTTAAATCAAAAGCTTAGCTTTTGATAGCTAAACAGTCGATAATTTCATTCTTAGAATTGAATCTTAATCACTTCGAATACTGTGCCTTTATTACCTCTAGGGCTCTTTTTCCCTGTGGGCTGTAACTCGTGTTTTTCTTCTTAGATAAATGTGCTTGACAGACCCATTTCCACATGAATCCGCCCGCGAGCCATTCTTCATTCCAAAGGCTTTGAAACAAAGCGCTGTATGCGTTAGCCTGTGCCTGCTGATTTTCCTCAGCTTCTGTATAGGATTCCCATGGCTTTGACGTGGTCTTTGTTATATTGCGATAACCAAATTCTGTCAGAATAATATCCTTCTTATAATGTACGCTCAATAAACGCATTTCTTCTTTCCACTTATTCCAATTTTCATTCAATTCAGAAATACTTGGTGATTCGCTTGAATTCAGCGGAAAATATGCGTCCACACCAATGAAATCCATTTGGTCCCAAAATGGAAATAATTTATAGCCATCCCAATTTCCTGCATATGTCAACTTTCCTGAATAGACTTTTTTAACTTCACGAATCATGTTTTGCCAAAATTCTGGCCTTTCAATGAACCACGTTTTTAATTCTGTCCCAATACAAAATAGTTCAACCTTTTCTTCTTCAGCCAATTTAGCATAGGTTAAAATGTATTTCATATAATCTCTCTCCCAGATCTTCCAACTTTCTTCATTATCGAATGTCTGATCTCCCGTAAATTTGCCGTGACTGATCCAAAGGTGAGGCTTCAGCATTATTCTTAACTTACTTTCTTTTGCCATTTTTATGCAAGCTTTCGTTCCATCGTATCGCTCTCCCCACCATTGAAAATTGTCGAAGTATATTTCTGGCGCATTTCCTTTAGAATAGGCATAGGGCATAAGGCAAACCCAATTTGCATTGATCTCATTCATTAATTCAAATTCTTCAATACCAATTTCACGTGAAGGAGCTTCAAATGAAAGTCCGTTTATTTGAGCATGAGAAGTATGGAATACAGTCAGTAAAAAAGTAGCGATGATTCCAATAAAATTTGTTTTCGTCATAATGTTATACAAAAGTGATATTTGTGCGAGCTTTTTGTTTTATTCTATATTTATATTCGCCTCATAACGATGAACAAAAATAAGTCCAAACATATAGCCATCATCGGGAATGGTATATCGGGAATTACGGCTGCAAGGCATATACGGAAATTAAGTGATCATCAAATTACGGTAATTTCAGCTGAAACGGATCATTTCTTTTCGCGTACGGCTCTCATGTATATATATATGGGCCATATGAAGTATGAACACACAAAACCCTTTGAGGATTGGTTTTGGAAAAAGAATCGGATTGATTTAAAAAAAGCATATGTCCAAAATATCGAGTTTGACGATCGAAAAATCCACTGCGATGACGGTACAGAACTTCTTTATGATGAACTCATATTAGCAGTCGGTTCTAAACCCAATAAATTTGGATGGCCAGGTCAGGATTTACCGGGTGTACAAGGCCTCTATTCCTATCAGGACTTAGAATTATTAGAGAGGAATACACATCCATATGGGACCAAAGGCTCCAAGATCAAACGAGCTGTCTTGGTTGGAGGAGGATTAATTGGGATCGAGTTAGCTGAAATGCTGCTTACGAGGAATATTGAAGTCACATTTCTAGTCCGAGAGAATTCTTTTTGGAGCAGTGTGCTCCCTAAAGGGGATTCAGAATTAATAAGTCGACATATTCTCGATCATCATATCGATTTAAGAAGAAATACCGAATTAAAAGAAATTATCGCAGGTGAAGATGGAAGGGCATGTGCAGTTATGACGAATACAGGAGAACGAATTTACTGTCAATTAGTTGGCTTGACGGCAGGAGTGAGTCCGAATATTGAATTTCTTAAATCTACGTCCTTAGAACTAGGTCGTGGAATCAAGGTGAATCCTTTTTTAGAGACAAATATCGAACATGTATATGCAATAGGCGATTGTGCCGAGCAGCATAAAGGTATTAATGGCAGAAAACCCATAGAAGCAGTTTGGTATACCGGAAGGATGATGGGTGAGACCGTTGCACAAACCATTTGCAAAGAACGCACGGCATACAATCCAGGGAATTGGTTCAATTCAGCTAAATTTCTGGATATTGAATACCATACCTATGGATGGGTGTTTAATAAACCAAGAGAGGGCGAAAAACATTTTTTCTGGGAACATAAGGATGGTGATAAGTGCATGACAATCAACTTCTTAGAGGATGATATGAGATTCATCGGAATAAACACATTTGGTATCCGAATGCGTCACGAGATTTTTGACCAATGGCTGAATGAAGAAAGAGACGTCCTTCATGTCTTGGCCCATCTTAAAGACGCAAATTTTGATCCAGAGTTTTATCGGACTTTTGAAGAAGAAATAGTCGCAAAATTCAATGAAGAAAATATCACGAATATTCGCGTTCAAAAAAGAAGCTGGAAACGAATATTTACTAATGCCTAGAGTCGTTTGAAAATTATAAAGCAAATAGGATTCGTAATCTTCGTAAGTGGTTTGGTCATTTTTACAGGCCTCATCTTTTCCGGATCTTTTAATTTGAGTTCTTCAGAATTGGAAGCGTTCATTGAAGATAAAGGGTATCAAAGCGAAGTTTTGAAATCAGAATTAGAAAAGTCAATAGTGGATCAAGAAAGATTGAACATTTTTGAATTTTCTAAAAGAGTGCGAACGGCATTTGAAGCTTCAAATGACCATTATGACGCCTTGATTGCCAAATACGATCAAGCTCAGGAATGGGATAAGAAAGGAGAGCAATATCAATATAAAATATTCGGAAAACCGCATTCTTTAAGTTTCGAGATGGCCAAAATTGCTGGGAAAGGCTATGCAAAGGAAAATCCAATGCTAGCTTGGCTCTTGACTTTTGGTCTTGGAATCATCGGTGCCTTGATGTTTATTCTCCCCAACGTTATTCTCTTGGGAAAACCTGGGATTAAGAACAATGGAATCTATTTCGAATCATCCATGAATAGAGGCTGGATAGCCTGGTTGGTTTTTACGTATCTGGTCGGATTTTACATTCTGCTTTACTTCAAGGCCGACTATGTGGTCAATTGGACTTTTGTGCTTGACCCAATAAGCAGAAGTCTCAATGGAGGTGATGCGAGTCAGTGGTTTGTTTATGGCTTTCTATACTGTGTTGTGATGACGGTTATGGGCGTGAGGATGTATATAAAATACAGGCATAACAAATATCAAATAGTTCGTACAACTTCGGTTCTATTTTTTCAAATAGTCTTTGCCTTTCTAATTCCGGAGATAATGACGAGTCTCAATGCGCCAGGTTATGATTTTAAAAATGCATTTCCATTAGATTATGATTTCTTCTTTGAGTGGAATCTTAAAAACTTGTCTGAAAGCGGTGCAATTGGACTTTTTATTTTGATTTGGGGTATCATTTTGACCGTTGTAATAGTTCCCGTAATGGTCTATTTCTTTGGAAAAAGGTGGTATTGTTCATGGGTTTGCGGATGCGGAGGCCTTGCAGAGACATTAGGAGATCCGTATAGGCAGCATTCTGATAAAACTTTAAAATCGTGGAAACTAGAGCGATGGCTTATTCACTCGGTTATGGTTTTTTCACTTCTCATGACTGTTGTTACTGTCTATGCATATGTAAGGGGAGTAGACTCTTTTCTAGGAATAAATTCTCAATGGATTAAGGATACGTATAGTTTTCTCATTGGTGCATGGTTTGCCGGTGTAATTGGAACAGGTTTCTATCCCATTTTTGGCAATAGAGTTTGGTGCAGATTTGGTTGTCCCTTGGCTGCTTATATGGGATTAGTTCAACGCTTTAAATCGAGATTTAGAATTACAACCAATGGTGGACAATGCATCTCATGTGGTAATTGTTCTACCTACTGTGAGCAAGGAATCGATGTTCGTTGGTATGCTCAACGTGGACAGAATATAGTAAGAGCTTCTTGTGTAGGCTGCGGAATTTGTTCAGCTGTATGCCCTAGAGGTGTATTGAAATTGGAGAATGGACCTGAAAAGGGTCGGTTTAAAGATGATCCTCCAATCATTATTGGTAATGATGGCGTCAAACTTGCAGATCGAGCTTGAGCATAATTGATGTAGTCATACCGGCATTTAATGAAGAAGAATCCCTTGGTCTCGTCCTTAAAGACATACCTTCTTCATTGGTCAGAAATGTTATCGTTGTAAATAATAATTCTACTGATAATACTGCAGAAGTAGCAAAAAGAGAAGGAGCAATTGTTTTAAATGAAACAAGGCAAGGATATGGCTCTGCCTGTTTGAAAGGAATAAATTTTATTGAACAGCGCGGAAATCATCCTGATATTTTGATTTTTATCGATGCGGATTACTCCGATTATCCAGAGGAAATGTTCGATTTGATAAAGCCCATACATGATAATAATGTCGATTTAGTGATTGGTTCCAGAACGCAAGGTCTAAGAGAAAAAGGAGCGATGATGCCTCAACAAGTTTTTGGAAATTGGTTAGCTACCACAATGATAAAGTGGCTTTATGGTGTGAAATTCTCTGATCTTGGCCCTTTTAGAGCTATCAAATGGAACAGTTTGATGGAAATCCAAATGTGTGATCCCGACTTTGGTTGGACGGTCGAAATGCAAGTCAAGGCAGCCAAAAATAATCTTACATTTGCCGAAGTACCAGTGAATTATAGGAAACGTATTGGTGTTTCAAAAATTACAGGAACACTGAAAGGAACTGTACTTGCTGGCTATAAGATTATTACAACGATTTTAAAGTATAAATGAGTTTAGCTTTGATCATCATATATGGGCTTTTTTTGCTGTTTATTTTTTTCTACAGCATTGTTCAGCTTACGCTTGTACTCAATTACAAAAAATCTCAAAAACAGTGTCAGGATGAGTGCAAGAGCATGAAAGATGCTTTTGGAGATGAGGCTAATTTTCCTAAGGTTACAATTCAGTTGCCCGTTTTTAACGAGTTGTATGTTGTTGAGCGGTTAATTGATTCCGTTTCTCAAATGGACTATCCTAGAGACAAATTCGAGATTCAAGTATTGGATGACTCAACGGATGAATCTTTTCAGATTGCGGCTAACAAAATTGAAGAAATTCAAAAAAAGGGAATAGACATCAAACATGTTAAAAGACCAAATCGAGTAGGTTTTAAGGCAGGAGCACTGGCATATGGTTTAACACAAACTGATTCTGAGTTCACAGCTATTTTTGATGCGGATTTTTTGCCAAAATCGGACTTCTTGATGCGCACACTTCCTTTTTTCAAAGACGATAACATTGGTGTCGTGCAGACTAAGTGGGAACACATAAATGAAGACTATTCGCTTTTAACCCGTTTGCAAGCTTTTGGCCTGGATGCGCATTTTACAGTAGAACAAAAGGGCCGCAACGCAGGCGGACATTTCATCAATTTTAATGGAACTGCTGGAATTTGGAGACGGACTTGTATTGAAGAGGCGGGCGGTTGGCAATCTGATACTTTGACCGAGGATTTGGATCTCAGCTACAGAGCTCAATTAAAAGGGTGGAAATTCAAGTATCTAGAAGAAGTAGGTGCACCTGCAGAATTGCCCGCTGCTATGAATGCCTTAAAGAATCAACAATATCGATGGACCAAAGGAGCTGCGGAATGTGCCGTTAAAAACTTACCTAAAGTGTTGAAAAAGAGGAAAATAGGCTTTAGTACGAAGTTGCATGCCATTTTTCACTTGATGAATAGTTTTATATTCATTTGTATAATTTCAACGGCTCTGTTGAGCGTTCCTATGCTTTTCATAAAGGAGAATTCTCCAGAGTTTTCATTGCTTTTTAAAATTGCCTCATTGTTCCTTTTGAGCTTTGTTATTCTTTCCTATTTCTATTGGGTTTCAATGAGCAGAGAAAGTCAAGATAAATTCAAAAGTTTTTGGGAATTTATCATTCTCTTTCCGATGTTTCTTTCTGTATCTATGGGCTTATCATTGCACAATGCTATTGCCGTAGTCGAAGGATATATTGGAAGAAAAACTCCTTTTGTGCGAACGCCAAAATTCAATATAACCGATCAAAAAGACGGTTTTTCGAGTAATATATATTCAATAAGAAAAGTGAGTCCGATTACATTTATTGAGGGCTTAATGGCGATTTACTTTTTAGGAGGAATGGGCACAGCAATTTATTTGAATGACTTCGGACTTTTTCCATTTCATCTTATGCTTTTCATCGGCTTTTCTATTGTTTGTTTCTACTCATTTAAACACGCCAGAGCGAATTGATTTTTGGTCTTTCAAAAAAGAATTTCTTTCAAGTTTTCTTTGGGCTTTTTCTAACTGCTGTATCATTAGTCGTCCCTCGCTTGCAATTTTGTTTATTGTTT
>JBCCIF010000058.1:0-19151 GCA_039028335.1 Bacteroidota bacterium | reverse complement strand
TGAAACACTATACCAATGCTGTGGAAAAATTTCACAATGCTTTTGGAATCAATAACAATTATGTACCCACAAAAGACATAGGTGAAAAAGACTCTTTACTTCGATTTAATCTGATGAAAGAAGAGAACGAAGAGTATTTAGAGGCTGCGAAGAATGGAGACTTAATAGAAATCGCAGACGCGCTAGGTGATATGCTCTACATTTTATGTGGTACGATACTAAAACATGGGCTCCAAGATAAAATTCATGAAGTTTTTGATGAGATTCAAAGGAGCAATATGAGCAAATTGGATGCAAATGGAAATGCCATTTACCGCGAGGATGGTAAGGTCATGAAAAGCGAATTGTATTTTAAACCCAATATCACTCAGATCTTAAATGGCAAATAAGCTCGCGTTATTGGATAATTTACTTTCTCAAGCTGAGAAGAGTGCTTCTGGATTGAGGAAGTTAAATTTTGTAATGGCAAGAGCAATCCCCTTTAATTTGCCTCATCGAATTAAAGTACAACACATTTCGAATGAAAAGGTAGAAGCCCTTTTGCCTTATCGAAAGCGAAATTTAAATCATTTAAAAGGCCTGCATGCAGCGGCATTGATGACAGTAGGTGAGTATTGCTCAGGTATTTGGTTGATGAAAAAGATGGGGTCAAATTATCGTTTGATCATGAAATCTATCCATGTAGATTATGAAAGACAGGGGAAAAGTTCAGCAATAGCTACTTATTAATTAAGTGAGACTGAATTCAAAGAAATGATTGAAGACCCTTTAGGAAGGGATGGAGTTGTTTTACACACCTGTGTGGTTAACATAAGAGATGACAAAGGTCAGACTCTTGCAATAGCGAATGTTGAATGGCAATTAAAAGATTGGAAACATGTAAAGAATCCAAAAAAATAGACCATCTCCTAATTCATGAATCCACACCTTCAAAAAGAACTAATCGATGCCAATGAGAATAGAATCACGAGAATTCGCAATGGTTTCAAGGTTTACTGGATTCTTATAATTTTTTCTTTTGTACTAAGCTCCTATATAAGCATCGACTATTGGTCAAATGCAGAAACGGATGATTTTGCATTCTTTGAAAAATACGAATGGATAGATAATTTTCAAGGATTTATTGGACTCGGTATTATTATCGTTTTTATCGGCCTAATGCGAAACGGAGCCTTTTATATTCGAGATGTATATCACGCTCTTTCATTATCCACAGCTACCAAATTTACTGTACAAAGTGCCTTTTGGTCCTGGTTTATTCCAATTATTTGGTGGTTCAGGCCTCTTCAAGTAATTAAAGAAATTGACAAGCACAAACGAAATAGCTCTTCAAATTATGAAGAAAGCTACAATTTGAATTTCTGGTGGTTTGGTTTTCTCTTTTACTATTGGATGAGCTACCTTTTCGCTTTTGTCTTTGGAGTTTTTGTGTTCATCAATGAATCGGATCTTTTCCTGATGGATATCTCATACTTAGATCTCTATAATTTTGCGATCAAATTAGAATTTGGCTTGGATATAATCCGCATTGCTATTGGATATTTGGCCTACATTCAGTTTTTACGAATACTTCGTGGATTTTTAAGCTTTCAAAAAATTCTTATTGATACTGAACTAAAAGATGATATCGTTTATCACCTTGTAGATTAAAATCCGACTTTACCTTTGGGTTTGCTCAGAGAATTTTTAAGCGCGAGCATTTCTAATGCCGCAACAGCCGCTTCCTCTCCTTTATTTCCAAGTTTGCCACCAGAACGTGCAATAGACTGCTCTTTTGTATCATCGGTCAGTACTCCAAACATTACAGGAGCGTTGTACTTTAATGAAACATCCTTAATACCAGAACTGCATCCCTGACATACATAATCAAAATGAGCAGTTTCACCCCGTATAACACATCCGAGACAAATAACACCTGCTACTTGAGCGTACTCCAAAAGGAACTGAGCGCCTAGCGGAAGCTCAAATGCGCCTGGTACTTTATGAATATGAATATTCTCTTCTTTAATACCTGCCTTTTCAAGTACAATTCTAGAACCAGAAAGAAGTCCATCTGTGATGTCCTTGTTCCAATCGGATACAACTATCCCTATTTTAATTTTGTGAATCTCGCTCAGTCGATTCGCGTCAAACTGCGCTACTTCGCGATCTTTGGTAGACATCTATTCAGCCATTTTAGCTTCTACACGCGCAATGTATTTGCCTATATCTCTGCCCTCGGTATTCGTTCCAAAGTCCAAATCGATTTTTTTATAGGCATCAAGCGCACATGAGTAGTTGCCAATCTCTTCACAGCACAAACCTTTCTTTTTAAGATACATAGGAGCTGAAAACTCATTATAACTATAATCTATCGCCTTTTCGTACTGACTGATGCCTCCTTCTAAATCACCTAATTCTACCATGGCATCTCCAATTGCACCTAATCTTACAGCTTCTGTAATATTGTCATTGAAACTAGCCAGACTTAAATATTCAATTGCCTCATCGAATTCTTCATTTTGAAGGTGATAAGTTCCAATTAAATAATTCGCTCGGTCTGCCGTAGGCGTTCCATTGTACTCATCTGCTATATCATAAAGACCGAGATATTCACCATCCCCATTCAATGCCAAGGTATCTTGACCTTGAGACATCCAATACTCCGCTTTGTACATCTCTTCTTCAGCCTCAAAATGCTGAGGCTCTAAATAGAATTTATTTACCGCAAAAATGGCAAGCCCTATAAGGATACCAATCAGAATAGCGATTGAAATGTTCTTGCCGTTATTATTGACAAAACTTTCGGTCTTGCTGTATGCTTGTGCAACGTCAACAATTGTGTCTTCTTTCTTTTTAGCCATGCTTGTTAGAAAATTTCGTGCAAAATTAGTTTTTTTTATTACACAGACTATTTATTACGTAAACGATTAGATAATGTTAAATTTGAGCTCGATCAATTTTGCGTGAAACTCAACAATTTACATCTGATTAATTTCAAAAACTATGCGGAAGCGGACTTCCAATTTGATGCAGAGATATGTTGTTTTACGGGTAAAAATGGTTCGGGAAAGACCAATTTATTAGACGCTATTCATTATTTATCGCTGTGTAAAAGTCATTTTAACCCCGCTGATTCTCAGAATATAAAGCACGAAGAAGAATTTTTTGTAGTGGAGGGAGAATTTGAGGTTGATGAGCAAATAGATCGTATTTTCTGTGCGGTAAAAAAAGGCCAGGCAAAGAGCTTTAAGCGCAATAAAAAGGCCTATGACAAACTCTCTGATCATATCGGACGCTATCCTTCTGTAATGATAACGCCAAATGACGTTGACTTACTTAAAGGTGGTAGCGAAGAACGAAGAAAGTTTATAGATAAGATCATCTGTCAATACGATAAGCGTTATCTGGAATATTTAATGTCTTATAACAAGGTGCTTCAGCAAAGGAACAATCTCCTAAAGTACTTTCAAGAAAACAGGACTTTCGATCAAGAACAACTGGATGTTTGGAACGAACAGTTGGTGGATTATGGCGCATATTTGTTCACTCAGAGAAAGGCTTTTCTCACAGATTTTGAGCCTCTATTCTCAGATTTTTATGCAAAAATCTCGGAAGAGGCTGAATCGGTGTCGATCGAGTATAAATCGCAATTGTTTCAAGGAAATTTTGAAGACCTGCTAATTTCATGTCAGCAAGAAGATCGAAGAAGAGCCTACTCAACCCTAGGCCTTCATAAAGACGATTTGATTTTAAAAATAGGAGATTATCCGATCAAGAAGTTTGGCTCTCAGGGGCAACAGAAGTCCTTAATCATATCCATGCGTCTGGCGCAATTTCAATTCATGAAGAATGTCACCAAAATTACCCCTGTACTCTTATTGGATGATATTTTTGACAAATTGGATGATTACCGAGTAAAGAGCCTTATGGAATTGGTCAGTGATGGTATGTTTGGACAGATATTTATCACCGACACCAGTGACGAGCGTATGTTGGAGATTTTTAATAAGATTGGTTTGAACTACGCTTTATTTCCAATACGAAATGGTCAATGTATAAAAGAAGAAAGCCTTGTCTGAAGACCCATTGAACATAGGAGATGCAATCAATCAATACATCAAGAAAACGGGGAAATCTGCAGGATTTGAAAGTGCCGAGGTGATCAATGCTTGGCCGGAGGTAATGGGAGAAGCAATCGCGAACAGAACCAATACTATTTATTTTCGAAAAGGAACATTGTATGTTTATTTCAATTCAGCACCGCTCAAAAATGAGATGCTTTTTTCTCGCGAGAAAGTAGTGCGAAACATGAATGAATATCTTGGAGAGACGGTAGTTATGAATATCGTAATTGGTTAATAAGGCAATTCAATTTAGACTATAATCCCAATTTTTTCTTTTTTTTGCTTTACTAATCATTAAATCAATATGCTATGTTAAAAGAATTTAGGGCATTTATTGCCAGTGGAAATGTCATCGAATTTGCTGTCGCTGTAATTCTAGCCGGTGCCATAAGCGCTGTTGTAACAGGTTTTGTAAATGACGTTGTCATGCCATTTGTAGGCCACTTCTCATCAGGTTTAGATTTCGCGAACTTAAAAGTCGTTTTAGATCAAGCAGTAGGTGTAGAAGGTGAAGAAGGGTATAAAGCTGAGAATGCAATTAGGTATGGTGCATGGATAAATACAATAGTCAATTTAATTATCGTAGGTTTTGTTTTGTTCATGATCACCAAGGCCTATAATAAAATGAAGAAGAAAGAAGAAGAGGCAGCACCAGCTGGGCCTTCTGACATCGATTTGCTCACTGAGATCAGAGATGCACTGAAGAAGTAAGTTTTACTGAAGTAATTTGAAACCCTGTTTTGGCAAATATAGTGATCAAGACAGGGTTTTTTTATTGCATCTCTCGTACAAGTCGCTGCTTAGTAATAAGTTGTGGTTTTTCAGAAGTCTTTTCAATATTGAACTCCCATTAAATTACATTCGCCAATTAGACTAGAAATGAGAATTCAAACTGCTGCATTTTTTGAAGAAATTTAGTCTATCCAAGGTCTTTACTGCTCTCTATATTCTTAATTTCTTTAGCTCATTAAATAATTATTATGAGGAAAATTTTGACACTATTTGTTTTTATTTCGGCAGTTTATTCGGCCGAAGCACAAGTTGGAGCTGTTGCTCCCGATTTTACAATTACGGACATTTATGGCGAAGAGCACAACCTTTATTCGATTCTTGATGACGGAAAAGTTGTAGTTCTTGACTGTTCTGCAACTTGGTGTAACCCCTGTTGGGCATTTCATGAGGCACATTTTTTAAATGACCTGAATGCAGCTTACGGACCAGACGGAACTGATCAAATTCGCGTGATTTTCTACGAAGCCGATGCGCAAACAACAAGCGAGGATTTAAATGGTACAGGCTCTAATACATACGGAGACTGGGTCACTGGCACAACGTATCCAATTGTTGATGAAAATCCTGTTAGCTTGAGTGGAAGTATTTTCTGGCCATTGGGCTTCCCTACGATTAATGTGATTAATCCAGAGACCAAGGTCATTGATGCCGACCTTTGGGATCCTTGGTCTCAAAATCAAGGAAATGATGAAGCTGCTTTGGATGCGATGATCGCTATTGTGGAATCGAATTTCCCAACGTCTGTAAGTGTGGATGAAATTGATGCATTTGATGCGTCAATATTCCCGAACCCAGCAGTTGATGAAATAAATTTAACGTTTACTGCAGAAACTTCAGGACAAGTTCAATTTGAGGTATTTTCTTTAGTAGGACAGCAAATTTATGCAGAGGTAATTAGCACAGTGAATGGAAGTAATTCAATTCAAATTCCTGTAAATGAATTCGCTTCAGGCCAATACTTAATTCGTCTTAATGACGGATTGAATACCAGCCAAATAACTTTTCAAGTGCGTTAATTAGAATATTCCATCAAAAAAGCCCTGAATGCATAGACATTCAGGGCTTTTTTTAATGTCTTGGTATTATCAAGAAAACATCTCTTCTGAAGAAAAGTGAAAATTACTTTCTATCGAAGCATTCTCATCACTATCCGAACCGTGCACAGCATTCTTTGCTTTAGACTCAGCATACTTCGAACGGATGGTTCCTTCTTCCGCTTCTGCAGGGTCAGTTGCTCCGATCAATTTTCTGAATGATGCTACCGCATCCTCTTTTTCCAGCACTGCTGCAACGATTGGTCCTGAAGTCATGTATTCAACCAACTCACCAAAAAAGGGTCGTTCATTGTGAACAGCGTAAAACTCTTCTGCTCTTTCTTTGCTTAAACGTGTATACTTCATGGCTATGATATTAAAGCCATCTGCAATAATCATATCCAATATTTTTCCAATGTGCCCGTTTTCTACTCCATCGGGCTTTATCATAGTCAATGTTCTATTCGTTGCCATGTCTATTTTAAAATTTGGCGCAAAGTAAATAAATTGATTTGAACAAGTCCATTATTCGTTCGCTTCACTTACATTCGCTCCGATGTTTTTTACACGATCAAACATAGAAAAGGCTAGAAATGAAATTCAAGGCGCCAAATCAATTGTCCTAACAGCTCATAAATCTCCTGACGGAGACGCCTTAGGGAGTGCCCTTGGAATGAAAAAATTTCTAGAGAATTTAGGAAAAAAAGTCGAGGTTATTCTGCCGGATGAATTTCCTAGAAACTTTGCATTTCTGCCTGGAGAACTACTCATTTACGATAATGATCAAGGAAGAGCGAAGCAAATTATTTCAGAATCTGACATTGTATTTTGTTTGGACTATAATAATCTCGGTCGAATAGGAGACATGAAAGAAGCTTTGCAAAATTACAATGGAACAAAAATCCTTATCGATCACCATACTTTTCCAAGTGATGAATTTGATTTGCTATTTTCTGCTCCGCAGACAGGATCAACCTGCGAATTGGTTTTCGAATTTATTCAAGACTTAGACGAATATCATTGTATTGATAGAGATGTCGCAACTTGTCTCATGACCGGTTTAATTACGGATACAGGATCCTTTCGATACGGGACCAATGCCAATACTTTCAAAGTGGCTTCGCATTTACTAAAAGAAGGTGCGGATATCGAGGAAATTCAAAAGAAGATATTTGACAATAACTCATTGGACAGCTTAAGATTAAAGGGCTATGCAATTCTTGAAAAATTAGAATTAATTGGCAATGGGAAAATTGCTTTGTTGGGGCTGAATGAAAATGAATTGGAGCAATTTAACTATCAAAAAGGCGACACTGAAGGACTAGTAAATAAGGCACTTTCTATTGCTGGAGTTGAAATTGCCGTTTTTGTCTCAGATAGAAAAGGGGAGACGCGATTGTCTTTTCGTTCAAAGAATGCTGTTAAAGTAAATGGAATTGCATCGGAACACTTCATGGGAGGCGGACATGAAAAGGCAGCTGGAGGCAGATCCGATCATAATGTAGCCGACACAATTGAAAAATTAAAAAGGATATTACCAGAGCATGTATAAAGCATCGTATTTCGGATATTTTCTTGTATTCATGCTGTTATTTGGCTGTAATTCGTGCAATGAAAGCAAAGACATATCCTACGATCCAGATCTTGTAAAAAAACAACTTGAGCAATCAAATAAACGCAATGCTCTTAGAGAGAAAAAGGAGATACACGATTACATTAAGAAAAACAACTTAGTTACTACTTCAACAGGTACAGGATTAGAATATCATTTGAGAGAGCAAGGTCAAGGTCCTACTGGTAAATTGGACCAAATGGCTACTATACATTATTCGATTTATCTCTTGAACGACACGCTTCTTTATACTTCCCTTGATCGAGATCCTCCTCGTTTCAAAATCGGTCAGGCACCCGTTGAAACCGGTCTGCATGAAGCCGTTCAGTTATTGAGGGTAGGAGATAAGGCTGCTTTATTTTTGCCTTCGCATTTGGCTCATGGAGCATTCGGGGATCAGAAAAAGGTGCCACCTCAGACTCCACTTAGGTACGAAATTGAATTGATTCGACTGGAATAAAAAATCCCCACATCTTACGAAATGGGGATTGTAATATTATTGAATCCAATTTACTCCTTCTCTTCCTCTTTTTTCTTCTTTCGAGACTTAGAGACTTTAATTGAAATCTTATTCTCTTTATCCAATCCGACTACCAATGAATCTCCTTCATTGAGTTTTGCATTAATGATTTGCTCTGCAAGCGGATCTTCTAAATACTTTTGAATTGCACGTTTTAAAGGACGAGCACCAAACTTTTCATCATATCCTTTATCAGCGATATAATCCTTGGCATCATCGGTCAATTTAATCTTATATCCCAATCCTTCTACTCGGCCATATAGCTTAGCTAATTCAATATCAATGATTTCGTGAATATGTTCTTTCTTCAGAGAATTGAACAAGACCAAATCGTCAATTCTATTCAAGAATTCAGGAGCGAAAGTCTTCTTCAATGCAGATTGGATAACACTCTTCGTGTCATCATCTACATTTTCTTGTTTTGCTTGTGTACTGAATCCAACACCCGTTCCGAAATCTTGTAATTGTCTCGCACCTATATTTGACGTCATGATCATAATGGTGTTTCTGAAGTCAATTCTTCTTCCGAGACTATCCGTTAATTGTCCGTCATCCAAAGCTTGAAGCAACAGATTGAAAACATCTGGGTGAGCTTTTTCAATTTCGTCAAGTAAGACAATTGAATAAGGTCTTCTTCTCACTTTTTCAGTAAGCTGTCCACCTTCTTCATATCCAATATATCCAGGAGGAGCTCCAATTAAACGCGAAACAGCAAATTTCTCCATGTATTCGCTCATATCAATTCGAATAAGCGCTTCTTCTGAGTCAAATAAGTACTTGGCCAGTTCTTTGGCCAATTGTGTCTTACCAACTCCTGTAGGTCCCAAGAATATAAATGAACCAATAGGTTTGTTTGGATCCTTTAATCCCGCGCGATTTCGCTGTATGGCTTTTACAATCTTTTTAATGGCCTCGTCTTGACCAATTACCGCACCCATTAATTCCGCGTCCATTTTCATCAAACGACCACTTTCTTTTTCAGCAATTTTTTGAACCGGAATTCCTGTCATCATTGCAACTACCTCTTCAACATTGTCGGCATCGACAATCTCACGATGGCTTTTTGCTTCTTCTTCCCATTCATTCTTCGCCTTTTCCAATTCTTCAATCAATTGACGTTCTTTATCTCGCAACTTTGCAGCTTCTTCGTATTTCTGACTGCGAACAACTTGATTTTTCTCTTCCTTGATCGATTCAATTCCTTTCTCCAAATCAATAATGTTCTGAGGAACATTAATGTTGGTGATATGAACACGAGAGCCCACTTCATCTAAAGCATCTATGGCTTTGTCTGGTAAATGTCTGTCCGTTATATATCTGCTTGTTAGTTCAACACAAGCTTTGATCGCTTCATCTGTATAGGTAACAGAGTGGTGATCTTCGTATTTTTCTTTGATATTATTTAATATCTGAACCGTTTCTTCTACAGTTGTTGGTTCAACCATTACTTTCTGGAATCTTCTTTCCAATGCACCGTCTTTCTCGATGTATTGTCTGTATTCGTCCAAAGTAGTTGCTCCAATGCATTGAATTTCACCTCGAGCTAAAGCTGGTTTGAACATGTTTGAAGCATCCAAGGATCCTGAAGCGCCACCAGCTCCAACAATTGTGTGAATTTCATCTATGAAGAGTATGACATCTGGAGACTTCTCCAATTCATTCATAACTGCTTTCATTCGTTCTTCAAATTGCCCCCTGTATTTAGTACCTGCAACTAAACTTGCGATATCCAGTGCTACGATTCTCTTATTGAATAGCACACGTGAAACTTTTTTCTGTACGATGCGCAAAGCCAATCCTTCGGCAATAGCCGATTTACCAACTCCAGGTTCTCCAATCAATACAGGATTGTTCTTTTTTCTTCTGGACAAAATTTGTGAAACCCGTTCGATCTCTTTTTCTCTACCTACAATAGGATCGAGTTTGCCTTCTTCAGCTAAATCCGTTAAGTCTCTTCCAAAATTATCAAGTACAGGTGTCTTTGTTTTGCTATCTCCAACTTTACGCTGACCGCTTCCTCCTGATCCTCCAGAACTCTCGTAAGGGCTGTCATCTTCGTCATCTGTTCCAGGAAATTCTGCGGAGAAATCCGGAATATTCTCATCAGGATCAATAATTGATTCGAATTCGTTCTTTACAGAATCGTAATCTACATTGAAAAGATTCAATTGCTTTGTGGCAACATTGTCATCATCTTTCAAAATTGAAAGCAATAAATGCTCTGTTCCAATGGTCGAGTTCTTAAAGATCTTTGCTTCCAGATAGGTGATTTTCAAAACCTTTTCTGCTTGCTTAACCAATGGGATATTTCCCAAGTTGCTTGTGCCATTGCTTCTCGACTTGGTCGAAGTTTCAACGGCCTTTCGCAAAGCTTTAAGGTCTACATTTAAATTATTTAATATTCTCACTGCCGTACCTTCACCTTCTCGGATAATACCCAAAAGAAAGTGTTCGACACCTATAAAATCGTGTCCCAACCTTAGCGCTTCCTCGCGACTGAAGGTGATGACATCTTTAACTCTGGAAGAAAATCTGGCGTCCATACTTAAATTACTTTACATGTTAAACGTCCAACAGGCCCATTTTGTTAGGATTTAGGACTTTATTTTAGTTCAATACTTGTACTCCAAGTATTGTTCCAAAATTATTTTTGACATATTGTCAGAAGGCTTGGTCGAAGGTCAATTTTCCACAAAATTTTGTGTAAAAAATACATCTTTAAAATTACCTGAAAACCCACGTAAATTGGGTATTTTCGAGCGTTTTAAAATTCAATTTTACAAAATTATATTTAAACCTATATTTTGACGTATGGCAGAAGGTGAAAAGATCATTTCGGTTAACATAGAAGACGAAATGAAAACCGCGTACATAGACTACTCTATGAGCGTAATCGTGTCGAGAGCATTACCCGATGTGAGAGATGGATTAAAGCCCGTTCACAGAAGGGTTCTATACGGAATGCAAGACTTAGGTCTAGCATCCAATCGTTCCTATAAGAAATCAGCAAGAATAGTCGGTGAAGTCTTAGGTAAGTATCATCCACATGGTGATACCTCTGTCTATGATGCAATGGTGCGAATGGCGCAGCATTGGTCTTTGCGTTATCCGCTCGTTGATGGACAAGGGAACTTTGGTTCAGTTGATGGCGACAGCCCCGCGGCCATGCGTTATACAGAAGCGCGTTTAAGAAAAGCGGCAGAAGAACTTCTGTCAGATCTTGATAAGGAGACTGTTGACTTCAGAAATAATTTTGACGACTCATTACAGGAACCAACGGTTCTTCCTACGCGAATTCCAGCGCTATTGGTTAATGGTGCAAGTGGAATTGCTGTGGGTATGGCTACAAATATGCCTCCGCACAATTTAACGGAGGTTATAAACGGCACAATTGCTTATATCGACAACAGAGATATTAGCATAGATGGTCTTATGCAGCATGTCAAAGCACCAGACTTTCCAACGGGAGGGACTATTCACGGCTATACAGGTGTCAAAGAAGCCTTTGAAACAGGACGTGGACGAATTGTTATGCGAGCAAAAGCCCGCTTCGAAGAAAATAAGAACGGCCGTGAGCAAATTATTGTAGAAGAAATTCCTTATCAAGTCAATAAGGCAGACATGATCAAGAAGACTGCCGATTTGATCAATGATAAAAGACTTGAAGGTATTTCTGATATACGCGATGAGTCGGACAGAAATGGAATGCGTATCGTTTATGATTTGAAGCGAGATGCTATTCCAAACGTTGTACTCAACAACTTATTTAAATACACTGCTCTACAGACTTCATTCTCAGTAAATAACATTGCTCTTGTTAATGGGCGTCCAATGCTCCTTAACCTCAAGGAAATGATTCATTATTTCGTTGAGCACAGGCACGATGTTGTAATTAGAAGAACGCAATATGAATTAAGAAAAGCAGAAGAACGCGCTCATATTCTTGAAGGGTTATTAATCGCAATTGATAATCTCGATGAAGTTATCAAATTGATACGCGCAAGTGCGAGTCCAGAGGATGCGAAAAACGGATTGATGAGTCAATTCGAGCTTTCGGAGATTCAGGCAAAAGCAATTCTGGACATGCGACTGCAAAAGTTGACAGGACTAGAGCGTGATAAAATCAGAGCGGAGTATGAGGAATTGAAGAAAATTATCGAGCATTTGAAGGCTATTTTAGCCAATGAAGATATGCGAATGGATATCATCAAGGAAGAATTGCGCGAAGTAGTAGAGAAGTATGGCGATGAGCGAAGAACAAATATAGAATACTCGGGTGGTGACTTGAAAATGGAGGATATGATTGCAGATGAGTCTGTAGTTATCACAATTTCTCATTTAGGTTACATGAAGAGAACGTCATTAACAGAATACAGAACACAGAACAGGGGAGGTGTTGGTTCAAAGGGCAGTACTACACGTGATGCAGATTTCCTAGAACATTTGTTTGTCGCAACCAATCACAACTGGCTCTTAATTTTCACAAAGAAAGGAAAGTGTTTCTGGATGAGGGTGTTCGAAATTCCTGAAGGATCTAAAACCTCTAAAGGAAGAGCTATTCAAAATCTCTTGAATATTGAAAGCGATGATAAAATCATGGCCTATATCAATGTCAAAGATTTGAAAGATGAGGAGTACATCAACAATAACAACGTAGTAATGTGCACTAAACACGGTGTTATTAAGAAGACTACTTTGGAAAAATACAGCCGTCCGCGTTCCAATGGTATTAATGCAATAAACGTTCGCGAAGGTGATGAATTGATTGAAGCCAAGTTGACCAATGGAAATTGCGAAATTCTATTAGCAGTAAAATCTGGTAAAGCAATTCGATTCCCTGAGAATAAGGTGCGTCCTATGGGAAGAACAGCTACTGGTGTTCGCGGTATTCGATTAAAGGATGAAAAAGATGCCGTTGTAGGAATGGTATGCATCGAAGATCCGGATGCTGAAGTTTTGGTCATTTCGAATAGAGGTTATGGTAAGCGATCGAAGCTCGAAGATTATCGTGTAACGAATCGAGGAGGTAAAGGAGTGAAAACGATTAATGTAACCGATAAAACGGGCTCATTGATTTCTATGAAACAAGTAAGCGATGATGATCAATTGATGATTATCAATCGCTCAGGCGTTTTGATTCGTATTAATGTTTCAGATCTTAGGGTTATGGGTAGAGCTACCCAAGGAGTTCGTGTTATTAATTTAAAAGGAGATGATAAGATTGCAGCAGTTGCAAAAGTAAGTCTAGATCATATTGAAAATGAGAACAATGCTTCTTTAGATGCTCCGCAAACAGCAGAAAACACTGGAGAAAATTCAGAAGGACATACTGAGGGGCAACAATCGTCTGATGAAGAGGAATAGGATTCTGGCACAAAAAATGCTAAGTCTGTTATGGAATTAATCCTATTTTTACATCACTTTTTAAAATTATGAAAATGAAAATTAGATTGTTTTTGGCGCTATTTCTTGCTGCTAGCTTTGGGCTGCAGGCGCAAAATTCAAAAGTCGTAAGTGCGTTTATTGCTTATGAAGATGCAGTTGGCAAATTGGCTTTGAACAACGTTGTTGATGGAGCAAAAAGTCTAACTGAAGCGGTAAAGAATATAGAACCAGCTACGACTCATGAAAAATCCATGATTAAAGAGAAAACATGGAGATATAGAGGAGACATTTATACTTTGGTTGCTCAATATTATGATAAACCGGAGATTAAGGCAATTGATGCTGATCCTATATCCAAGGCAAAGGAGTCTTACGTGAAGCAAATGGAGTTGGATCAAAAAGGGTCCTATAAAAAAGAAGTGACGGCTTCTTTAACGAACGTCATGAACTTTAGCCAGAATTTTGGAGTTGAATATTTTCAAGAAAAAGATTACAAAGCGGCTTACCAATCCTTTTCGCAGTGCAATGAGATTGCAAAAATTATAGGAGTGGTTAACCCAGATGTATTTTTTAATACTGGATTGGCTGCAGAGCAGGCTGGAATGACTGATGAAGCGCTTGCTATTTATAAGCAATGCTTAGCAGATGAATACGGTGGAGCGGACATGTACTATACGGTAATCAACATTTACAAAAAGGCTGATGACAATGAGAATGCGGCTAAGTACTTAGAAGAGGGATTGGCGAAGTATCCAAGTAACGAGGGCCTCTTAGGTGAAAAAGTGAATATGGATTTGGGTTCTGGAGATTCCAAAGGTGCTCAAGAAGGAGTGATGAAGATGATCGAGAAAGATCCTGATAATCCAAATTTGAGATTCGTTTTAGGAAATACTTTGGATAAAGAAGGTAAAACAAAAGAAGCGGTTGAAGCTTACAAGAAGGCTATTGAATTAAAACCGGATTATTTCGATGCGATCTACAACATCGGTGCGCTATACTTTAATAATGCGGTAGAAGCGAATGAAGTTTGTAATGATATTCCTACTAAAGAGTTCAAGAAATATGATGAGTGCAAAGAAAATGTAAAAGGCATGTTCAAAGAGGCCTTACCTTATTTTGAGCAGGCGAAAGGAATGAAGGGTGATGATCAAGGCACTTTGCAATCACTTATGCAAATCTATGGCCAATTAGGCGACACGGAGAAGCAAATCGAAATGAGAAATTTGCTCGGCCTATAAACATTAAGCTAATGAAATTCAAAGCCTGTCTCTTCAAGAGATGGGCTTTTTTATTTTACATTCGTTTAAACCAAACCTGCATGTATGGAAAACTATCACTGGGACTACTTCACGCGAAGTATATTTATCAATGCGCCAAGACAAAAAGTTTTTGATGCTTGGACCATACCTTCTCAAATTGAAACATGGTTTTTAGAACGGGCAGATTTTGCAGATATAAGAAGTTTGCAAAGAGACAAGGACCAGCGTATTCAAGATGGTGATAGCTATGAATGGAAGTGGTGGAATTATCCTAATATTGAAAAAGGTCGTGTTCAGCAGGTTGACCCCGAGCAACGTTTCATCGACTTTTTATTCGTTTCTGAAAAATGCCCGGTTCGTGTAATTTTCAGAGAGCAAGGAAACAAAACGCTCGTTTCACTTTCCCAGTCCCGTATTCCTCTTGATGACAAAAGTAAGTCGCAAATCCATATGGGCTGCAGCCAAGGCTGGAGTTTTTGGATGGTCAATTTGAAAGCCTGGCTAGAGCATGGAGTTCTCCTTCATGAAAGAGAGAAAATAGAAGAGGAAATGCAATTTGAAATGATGGAATTGATCAACCGCTGATTACACAGCCGCTGCCATCATAGATTCTTTTTGTGCTTTTACTTTGGCACTTCCCAAATACTCGTCAAAAGACATCATTTTTTCCAAATGTCCATAAGGAGTCAATTCAACAACTTTGTTTGCCACCGTTTGCATGAATTGATGATCATGAGACGTAAACAATAGTGTGCCTTTAAAATCTACCAAAGCATTGTTCATTGCTTGTATGGATTCCAAGTCAAGGTGATTCGTTGGTTCGTCCAACATCAGTAAATTTCCTTCCTGCAGCATTAAACGAGAAGTCATGCATCTCACTTTTTCGCCACCTGAAAGAACTCTTGCAGACTTAAAGCATTCCTCTCCACTGAACAACATTTTACCCAAGAATCCTCTTATAAATACTTCATCTTTTTCCTTCGAGTATTGTCTTAACCAATCAATCAGATTGTCATCTGTATCGAAATAGGTCTCGTTATTGTTGGGAAGGTAAGCGTGCGTGATCGTCTCTCCATAATGAAAGTCTCCCGTATCCGGCTCCAATTCACCATTTAGAATTTGAAGTAAGGTGGTAATGGCCAAACTGTCATGAGCCAAAAATGCGATTTTATCTCCCTTTTGAACATTTAAGTTTAAATCCTTGAACATGACTTTTCCATCAATACTCTTGGAAAGGTTATTAATATGCAATATTTGATCACCCGCTTCTCTTCCTTGTGTCAGAATAATAGCTGGATATCTTCGTGAAGAAGGTTGGATGTCCTCTACATTAATCTTATCCAACAATTTTCTTCTACTGGTCGCTTGTTTCGATTTTGCTGCATTCGCTGAGAACCGAGCAATAAATTCTTGCAGCTCTTTTTTCTTGTCCTCAGCCTTTTTATTTTGCTGTGCCTTTTGACGCGCAGCTAATTGAGACGAATGATACCAGAATGAATAGTTTCCAGTAAAGGTCTTTATTTTTCCGAAGTCAATATCTGCAATATGCGTGCAAACGGTATCGAGGAAGTGTCTATCGTGAGAAACGACAATCACTGTATTTTTAAAATCAAGCAAGAAATCTTCGAGCCATGCAACTGTACGAATGTCCAAATCATTTGTCGGCTCATCAAGGATCAAAACATCCGGATTTCCAAATAATGCCTGGGCGAGAAGAATACGTACCTTTTGATTTCCACTCAAGTCTTTAAGCAGTTTGAAATGCTCGTCTTCCTTTATTCCTAGTCCACTTAAAAGCGCTGCGGCCTCTGGCTCAGCGTTCCAGCCATCCATTTCCGCAAATTGTTCCTCTAGCTCAGCCGCTATGACGCCATCCTGATCAGAGAAATCTTCTTTTGCATAGATGGCATCCTTCTTTTCCTTTATCTCCCACAGATCTTTGTTCCCCATCATCACGGTGTCCAATACAGGAACTTCATCATATTCAAAGTGATCCTGCTTCAAAACTGACATCCTTTTACCCGGTTCTAAATGCACATGCCCTGAATTAGGGTCAACTTCTCCTGCAAGTATCTTGAGGAAGGTGGACTTGCCGGCTCCGTTCGCCCCAATGATTCCATAGCAGTTTCCATGTGTAAACTTAATGTTGACTTCGTCAAAAAGTACACGCTTACCAAATTGAAGGGATATATTCTGAGTTTCAATCATGCTTTCAAAAATTGAAGGCGCAAAATTACCAATATTCTTAGTGATTCCGGCCCTTTTCTTGAATTCTTTAACTCTTTTTCAAAATAACTAATGGGAAGAAGAGCCCATCCAAATCCGAACGATTTGCAAATCAACCCCTATTATTATCTAGTCATCTGAATATTTCGGTTAGGCGACTGTATATGCTTGTTTGTCGTAACATAGCTCATTTTTCTAACGTATAAGCATACAAAACAATTCAATACCATGTTCTTCTACAGAGCAATGGCAGTAGGTATATTTATACTTGTTGCTCACATTCAAATAAATGCCGCTACGGTATATGCACGTAATAACGGAGATTGGGATCAAACCAGTCGCTGGTCACTCGTTGGAACTGGAGGAACCAGTTGTGGATGCATTCCAGGAATAGGTGATGATGTCATTATTGACGGTTATAATATTGATATCGATTCGAATACAGGAAATGTAAGCGTTAATTCTGTAGTCATTCGATCAAGTGATCGGGATGTCAATTCGAGGTTGAGAATTCAAAATGGAATGACCCTAACAACTACAGGAGATTTAACACTCTTTGGAAACAGAGCATCTCGAACTCAACGATTATTGCTTGTGAATACAGCCAGCACAGTAAATGTTGGAGGTGATTTAATTATCGATCAAGATGACGGACTCGATGCACATATTGATATTGAAGGTTCGGGTATTGTAAGCATAACTGATGACTTTATTGTCAACAAGGATGGTGGTGAAGATGTGTTAATCACTTTAAATCAAAACAACGGTTCTGAGGCGCAACTCTTGATCGGTGATGATTTTGATATCGTTGCCAATACAGTTACTAACAGTGATGTTCAAATACTGGTGGATGATGCAAATAGCTTATTGACTGTTGGAGGAGATTTCAATGCGTCCATAAATAGCACGGGCACAGGTAATGATCTGCTCATCAATATGGATAACGGTGACTTTAATGTCACAGGCACCATGACTTTGACGAGAACAGGAGATTATGGAGATATTGATATTGATATGAACGGAGGAGATATCGATGCAGGAGCCATTACCATTAATTCATCAGGAAACAATCTAGGTGAAAGTGATGTGTTTATTTATATCGATGATGCTTCCAATATTACGGTAACCAATGATATGATCGCCACAATGACAGGTGGGGGAGATGTTGATCTTTCCATCAATTGGACTTCTGGAACGCAAGGCACTCTAGATGTGGGTGGAGATTTAACCTTCAACAGAACTGCAGGCGAAATTATCTATGTATATATCTATGCCGATGATTCGGATTTGACAGTCAACGGTGACCTGACTATTAATTCTTCAGGTGGGAGTTCAGCATCCGAGATTTATTTGAACGATGACGCGCGTTTACAGGTAGACGGTTCACTCAATTACTTCAGTTCAGAAGGAGGATACGGCTTGATAGCTCATTCCAATGCAGGTGTCCCTAGTACAGAGATCGGAGTCGATCTGAACGTTAATTTTAGCGGAGGCACGGATCCCTTCTATTTCTGGCCAGATGCAGGAACAGTTATCGTGAGAAGAGACTTGAACCTTACCAATAGCGGTTCTGGATCGCTTGTTCACTTGGACATGGATGGTGGAGCAATTCAAATAGACAGAAACTTTACCGGTACATTAAGCGGAAACAATGATCTTCAAATTGACGCAGATATTGCCTCTTCAATAACAGTAGGAGGAAATATGGAACTTAGCCTTGATGGTGGAAATAATATTGAATTGCATTTAGGACAAAACTCTACCGGTAGTACCGCCAGATTGGATGTAAGCGGAAATTTGCTCTTCGATCATAACGGAGGTAGCCTGGGCGGCAATCAGCTTCAATTTTTGGTAGGAGATGACTGTGTGACAACGGTGGGAGGAAATTTCACGATGGATACCGATGGTTCAGGATCAAGCGGAAATTTCTTTACACGACTATTCGATAATGCAGAAATAGACGTTTTGGGTGATGTTAATTTGACCAATTCAATTGGATCTTCCTATCTGGAATTTACGCTGAATAATTCGAGCAGATTAGAAATAGGCGGTAACATTAATCGGAATGCTTCACCCAACAATTTTGGAATACTCAATAGTTTAGATGACAGTACAATAGAACTTGATGGAACGGCAGCTCAAGTGATTGCAGCATCTGCAGGGGCAGGTACCGATGGGATCTCCTTTAACAATCTTATTGTTGGTTCTGTGGCAACT
>JBCCIF010000057.1:0-19809 GCA_039028335.1 Bacteroidota bacterium | reverse complement strand
CCCCACTAAAAAGTGAAGGTTTTTGTCCCCTATGAGCAGGTGGAAGCGCTTTTACTTCTCTTGACGAGTAATTACCTAATTTTTTAGTTTTCAAGACTTTAAACCAAAATTTAAGTTCAATGCGTAAAGACAGGTCAAGAAGGTTAGCACTTGTCAGGTCGCACAGGTTATCCTTGCTGTCATATTTCAACTTTTAAATTCGCGAGATGGCCACCTTCATTCCACCGCAATTATCTGTTTCATTTTCAATATTCATTTTTGAGCTTTAGCTATATATGCTTTGACATTCGAATAGCCTATAATCAATTATGAGTGCTTATTTGTTCCTTTGATTCAAGGGTAGAATTCGAAATATTAATAAATTCAGCTAGTTCTCTTTGAAAATATCAGTTCATTTTAAAAAAAATAACATGGCTAGATCAAAGGGCTTAATAGCCTTGGGAAACGTGAAGATTTGTTTTAAATCTTGAATCTTTTCCCTAAATTGTATAATTGAATGGTAAAAATAATTATGATGATGAAAACTATGTTTCTGTTAATTGTTTGTATGGTCTTAGCGATCGCTGTAAATGCCCAGCATGAAGATGTCGCCCCCGGACTAACGAAAGATAAACATCGAAATTTAATTGACACAAAAATGGATGAAATAATAAATCGTATTAAAATCCAAACCGAATGTCAAGAAGAGATAACATATACGGTTGTGGATACTTATTTGTATTACAAGGATCAAAAAAAAAATTTACCTAAGACTGTGATCTTTGAAGCTTGCGATCAAAAACTGACTTATATAAATTATTTAGCACCAATATATAGTGCCACCGTAGGAGGTTGGTATACTGCTACCTGGACCTTGGATGCGACTTCAAAATAATCGATTATAAAAATGTAACTTGTTCAATGCTGACCGCTATTATAATTCAATTTAGGTTTTAATATCCCGGTTGCCTTTGGGTCTTATGAATTTAGCCGTACTGTTTTAACTTATCAGTTCACTATAGAACTTAATGGAATGACCAATTTTTTCTATAGTTAAGATTGAATTTAAATTCGGTTTTTTCGTTAAAGAAAATTGGAGCTATCAAAACAATCTACCCAAGAAAATCCGAATCGGGTTTTTACAATTATGGACCTGTTCTTTTCAAAATGTTTAAAACGGTTAGCGTCAACTTAGATTAACGAAACACATAAAATAAAGTCTTTTTGTATCCTAAACGATACCTTTTGAATATATCAATGCTAATGGAAATAATATTCTATAATTCAGCCTAGCAATTTCGATATAAACACCCCAAAAGATCTCATGATTATTGCCCACATAAGTCGAGGTGAGCAGCACTTTTTCAGTGCATTTTAGCATGGAATTTCTCTTCTCTTCAACTCATAGAAAGAGGGACCAATTTGTACTTCCAGCAAAATCCAATTATCAACTCTTTTCTAAAAAACAGTCCCCTATTTTATCACGCCCCACAAAAAGAGCCCTTTATCCTAAGTGAATAAAGGGCTCCTTGTACCCGGGGCCGGGGTCGAACCGGCACGTCCGAAGACACACGAGTTTGAGTCGTGCGCGTCTACCAATTCCGCCACCCGGGCAAATTGGGGATGCGAATTTATCGTTTTCCCTGAATCCATCAAAAAAAATTGCCCCTTTGTAAGTCCTTTAAAATCAAGATTCAAACTTGTGCAGCCAAAGGCATTTCCTTACATTTGCGCCCCTTTACACGGAACATGGAAAACGGAATACAGTTATTTGCCGGAAGAGCAAGCCAAAAATTGGCTGATAAAATTGCTTTGGAGTACGGTCAAGAATTGGGAAATGTCAAAGTGAGCCAATTCAGCGATGGTGAATTTCAACCCAGTTTTGAAGAATCTGTTCGTGGCAATGATGTATTCATTATCCAATCTACTTTTCCACCGACAGAGAACTTATTCGAGCTGCTACTCATGGTGGATGCTGCCAAAAGAGCATCGGCAAATAGAATTGTGGCCGTAATGCCCTATTTTGGATTTGCCAGACAAGATCGAAAAGACAAACCGCGTGTGGCTATCGGTGCCAAAATGATCGCCAATCTCTTAGCGGCTGCAGGAGTGCATCGTGTAATGACCATGGACCTTCATGCCGATCAAATTCAAGGCTTTTTTGAAGTGCCCGTAGATCACCTTTTTGCCAGTACTATCTTTTTGCCTTATATCCAAGACAAATTAGATTTGAGCAATGTCGTAATGGCTGCTCCTGATACGGGAGGAACAAAAAGAGCCAATTCCTATTCCAAAGTTTTGAATGTCGATTTGGCGATTGGCTACAAACAACGGAAAGTTGCCAACCAAATTGAGAGTTTGACCGTAATAGGGGATGTCGAAAATAAAGATGTCATCTTGGTAGATGATATCATCGACACAGCTGGCACTTTAACAAAAGCAGCTGACATGTTCCTGGAAAAAGGGGCGAGAAGCGTACGCGCTTTTTGCACGCACCCTGTACTTTCAGGGCCAGCTTATGAGCGTTTAGAAAATTCTAAACTCACAGAGTTAATAGTAACAGATACCATTCCGCTCAAACAAGAGTCGGACAAAATAAAAGTTTTAAGTGTTGCTCCGCTTTTTGCTGATGTAATCAGAAGATTGCTGAGTAATCAATCTATTAGTCAACATTTTATTGTAGCATAAATTAATAATCATGAAAAAAGTATCGTTGAGCGGTTCGCCAAGAGCGAGCGTAGGGAAAAAAGATGCGAAAGCTGCAAGAAGAGAAGGCAGAGTGCCATGCGTAGTGTATGGAGGTTCTGAACAAACTTTCTTTTCTGTGGATGAAATCGCTATTGACAAAGTTGTTTACACTCCTGAGGTGTTCCAATATGAATTGGATATCGATGGTAAAAAGGTGAATGCTGTTATACAAGAAATGCAGTTTCACCCGGTTACGGATAAAGTATCGCATGTAGACTTTTTGGAAATTATTCCCGGAAAAGATGTGAAAATTGCCATTCCATTGCGCATGACTGGACAGTCAGCAGGTGTTCGTCAAGGTGGGCGATTAGCAGTTCAGTATAGAAAAATTAAAGCTAAAGGGCCTGCAGATAAATTCCCTGAAGCAATTGATGTCGATATTTCAGACTTGAATATAGGAGACAAAATTAGAGTTGGAGATCTTTCAAGTGAAGGCCTGACTTTTCTAGCGGCATCAACTGACGTTATTGTTGCAGTGAAAACTTCGAGAGCCGCAATGTCTGCTGAAGCAGCAGAGGAAGCTGAAGGTGCAGAAGGTGCAGAAGGTGCGGAAGGTGCTCCAGCTGCTGAAGGAGGAGAAGGATAAAAATTTAATCACAATGAAGAAAATTCCGGGCGTAGTCTCGGAATTTTTTTTGCTATCCTTTTTATGAAACCTACCTTTGAGCATGTTCTGGAATTGGTTTAAACCAAAAGAGAAAATTGATCCCGAAATGAAGTATTTAGTTGCTGGATTAGGAAATATTGGCCCCGATTATGACGGGACACGTCACAATATCGGCTTTGAAGTTTTGGACGCTCTGTGCGAAGCAAATGAAATTAAATTTGAGTCTGCACGCTATGGCGATTTGGCCAAATACAAGTTCAAAGGACGAACATTTTTCTTGCTCAAGCCTTCTACTTTTATGAACCTCAGTGGAAATGCAGTGCGCTATTGGCTGACTAAGGAAAAAATTGCCGATGAAAATCTCTTGGTCATCACAGACGATATCGCTTTACCCTTTGGAAAATTACGCATGCGGAAAAAGGGTAGCCATGGTGGACACAATGGGCTGAGGCATATAGAAGAAGTTCTCGGGACTCCCGTTTATACACGTATACGTTTTGGCGTGGGCAAAGACTTTCCCAAAGGACAGCAAGTCCACTATGTTTTAGGCAAGTGGACAGAAGAACAAAAAGCAAGTATTGAAAGACCAGTCAAAAAAGCTATTGACATGATCAAGGGCTTTGCAACGATCGGTGTCGATCGCACCATGAATCAATACAATTAAATGAATCCCACCTGCCACATATTCTATCGCAAACCCGGCAGGCAAGACATTCAGCATATTCAAGGAAATGGCATTCCGCTTGACCTCAAACAAGCTCAAAATCATTTTGTTATTGCACCCTTTCTCTACCCGAATGAAAAGGGAATAATGGTGGACATGGCCTCTAAGAAAACACTCGGACTATACGAACTTTCTCAAGGGGGTCAAGCCGATTTTTGCATAGTGCCTGCCCAAGATGTATCACTCCCCGACTATCGCCAACTGGTGTCCTCGGGAATTCAGGCAATTCATGAAAAACGCTTTTCCAAGGTCGTGCTTTCTAGGAAAAAAATTGTCCCCTTTTCCACTGACAAGACCTTGCCTTTCTTTCTGAGGCTCTGCGAGAAATACCCAAATGCCTTTGTGCATTTGATCTCTTTTCCTGAATTTGGCACTTGGATGGGTGCCAGCCCCGAATTGCTTTTGGAAGCCGGGGAAGGAAAAGCCAAAACGGTATCACTCGCAGGAACACAACAGAGTAATTCACAAGAAGATTGGGGCGAGAAAGAAAAAGAAGAACAAGACATTGTTACCCGATTCATCAGTTCTGAAATTGAAGAATTGGCTGAAGACATTCAAATTTCGTCTTTGAGTACGGCTCAAATTGGTCCGGTATCACATATAAAAAAGGAAATTACGTTTATACCCAAAGTTGAATTGAATCGCATTGTGGACGCCCTCCATCCCACTCCTGCCGTATGCGGAATGCCGAAGAAAGAAGCTAGAGCTTTTATCCTCCAGAATGAAGGCTATGAACGCTCTTTATACGCGGGATTCATCGGTGAATGGACAGAACAAGCGACTGCGCTCTTTGTTAATTTAAGGTGTATGCAAGTATTTGAAAAGGAAGCACATTTGTATCTTGGTGCAGGGATAACTCAAGACAGTGAGCCGGAATCGGAGTTTGTTGAGACGGAGAACAAGAGTAAGGTTTTGCTTTCAGTCTTGGGTCTTGAGTGATGAGTCTTGAGATGAATTATTTTATTTTCAATAATTTTTGAAAGTTTACGTTTTAAACCTAAATTTGATCAATGATATCCGATAAACTTTCGGTTCAGCAAATAGTCGCTTATCTCAAAGTCTATGGCATTTCGCAAGTGGTCATCTCACCCGGTTCGCGAAATGCCCCTTTGACCTATTCCTTTGATCAAGACGAATTTTTCAAAACCTATTCCATTGTTGATGAACGCGCTGCTGCCTTCTTTGCTTTGGGTATAGCACAGCAAAGCCAAAAATCAGTGGCATTGACTTGCACTTCTGGAACGGCATTGCTCAATTATGCCCCTGCAATTGCCGAGGCTTTTTATCAGCGCATTCCTCTATTGGTCCTTTCAGCTGACCGACCCGATGAAATGCTGAACCAGGGATTTGGACAAACCATTGACCAAAAGCAGGTCTTTGACAATTTCATTCATTCGAGTGTGCACCTCAAAGGAGAAGGAGACAATGAAGCATTCATCGCTGAAGCGCTTTCCCATCTGTATGGCAAAAAGCCAGGGCCAGTGCAAATCAATGTTCCACTTAGAGAACCCTTGTATGAATTTGTGCCAAATTCATTATTTAAGATCGAGGATTTAAGATGGAAGATGGAAGAAGCCCACCAGGATTTCGAATTGCCCCTTGATTTTTCTTCTGAAGTAAAAAATGCGAAGAGAATACTTGTGCTGACAGGGCAGCTTTCTCCTGACTCGAAATTGAACAAGGAACTCGCTCAATTCGCACAACGCGAAAATGTTTTGGTCATGACCGAAACGGGGTCAAACCTCTTTTCAGAGGACTTCTTACCCTGCACAGACCGTATGGTGTTCAACTTTGATGAGGCGGATTGCCTCAACTTTCAGCCCGATTTGGTCATCACCATTGGTACCAATATCGTTTCCAAAAAGATCAAGCAGGTCATCAAAAAGCACCCACCAAAAACACATTGGCATATCGATCCATCGGGAGATCGAATTGACACCTTCGGATGTCTAAGCGCCTGTTACCCGATGCATCCATCGGAATTTGTTCGTCAACTCAACACCATGGAGGAGGAGACGAGCAATTACAAGACACTATTTCATCAAAAAGAAAAAGAAAACATTGAAAAGGCAGAAGAATATCTGCGCATTTGCCCTTACTCTGATTTGTCTGTTTTTGATGCGATCCTAAAAGCCATTCCCGAGAATCAAATGCTGCAAATGGGCAATAGCTCGGTGGTGCGTTATATTCAACTGTTTAATCAACGAGCCGATTTGATTTATTTCGCCAATCGCGGTACATCGGGTATTGACGGATGCACCAGCACAGCGATTGGCGCAGCTCTAGAAAGTGGCAAAGCAACGACTTTCATCAGTGGGGATATTGCCTTTTTTTACGATAGCAATGCGCTTTGGAATAAGTACATCCCCAAAGGTTTTAAGATCATTTTGATCAACAATGGTGGAGGCGGAATTTTCAGAATTATTCCTGGACCTTCGAAAACGGGCGCCATGGAAGAGTATTTCGAGGCACAGCACAATTTGAATGCAGAACATCTGGCCAAGATGTATGGCCTGCGTTATTTTTCTGCTGAGGATATGCATAGCGTTGCCAATGGATTAAATGCGCTTTACAGCGATGAAAAACCAGCCATTTTAGAGATATTTACGCCTCGAGAGGAAAATGACACAATACTAAAAGCCTATTTTAAATGTCTGAAACAAGCGAAAAAAGCGTCATCGACTGGCGCGTTGCCAAAGAATACACAGATATAACCTATAAAAAATGCAATGGGGTGGCACGCATCGCCTTTAATCGCCCCGAAGTGCGGAATGCTTTCCGACCCAAAACGGTTTTTGAATTGTTCGAGTCGCTTGTGGATGCACGTGAAGATCCGGAAATCGGAGTGGTTTTACTTTCGGCTGAAGGTCCTTCGCCCAAAGATGGGGTCTATTCCTTTTGCTCGGGTGGCGATCAGCGAGTGCGTGACAAGCGCGGATACAAAGGCGAAGACGGTGTGCACCGTTTGAACATTTTGGAAGTGCAACGCTTGATTCGCTTCATGAACAAAGCCGTGATTTGCGTGGTGCCTGGTTGGGCCGTGGGTGGCGGACACAGTTTGCATGTGGTCTGCGACATGACCTTGGCATCAAAAGAGCACGCCATTTTCAAACAAACCGATGCAGATGTTGCAAGCTTTGATGGCGGATATGGTTCAGCCTATTTGGCCCGCATGGTGGGACAGAAAAAGGCCCGCGAGATATTCTTTTTGGGTCGCAACTATTCTGCACAAGAGGCCTATAAAATGGGCATGGTGAATGCCGTTATACCGCATGCGGAATTGGAAGATACTGCTTATGAATGGGCCCAAGAAATCATGAAGAAGTCCCCCATGGCGATTAAGATGTTGAAGTATGCTTTCAACCTGGTTGATGACGGCATGGTAGGGCAGCAAATTTTCGCAGGTGAGGCAACGCGTTTGGCTTATATGACGGATGAAGCTGAAGAAGGCCGCAATGCATTCTTGGAAAAGCGCGATGCGGAATTCGACAAATTTCCGAAGTTTCCGTGAGACAAGCGAAGCTTGCTTGGTTATGAGGTTTTTGGGTTACGAGGAAACATTCTAGCCAAATATTTTTGATTCTAATTTTGATTTTAATTTGAAAGCCTCTTTCATCCCATACCATCTCCAATTCAAACGAGCCGCAAAAACTTCGCGCAATACACTAGTCAATAAGCCTACTTGGTACATCTTGCTTGAACATGAAGAAAAAAGAGGCATTGGTGAAGTTGGCATCATCAAAGGATTAAGTGTAGACGACCTAGATGACCTTGAAGATAAGATCAAGGACGTTTGTGAACGTATCGAGTATTATTTGGAGAAACCCCATGAACTGGATGAATTTCCGTCCATCAAATTTGCCTTGGAAACTGCGCTCATGCACCTCTGGGCAAAACAGGACTTCAAACTTTTTGAGAATGATTTCTCACAAAAAGAAAAGCCCATTAAAATCAACGGGCTCATTTGGATGGGCGATGCAGCTTTTATGAAAAGTCAGCTTCGCGAGCGACTGGATCTGGGTTTTGACTGCATCAAAATGAAAATTGGTGCGATTGACTTTGAAACCGAATTGAATCTGCTTAAAAGCATCCGCCAAGAATTTTCAGCTGATCAGGTTGAGCTACGTGTGGATGCCAATGGCGCTTTTGCAGCAGACGAAGCGCTTGAGAAATTGAACCGTCTCAGTGAATTTAATTTACACAGTATCGAACAGCCCATTGCCGCCAATCAATGGGAAGCAATGAGGACACTGTGTGAAGAAACGCCTATCCCCATTGCCTTGGACGAAGAATTGATTGATAGAAACGAAATGGATATAGATATCCTATTGGATTCCATTTCTCCGCAATACATCATCTTAAAACCTGGACTGCACGGAGGTTTTGGCCTGTCTGATCAGTGGATTGCTGCAGCAGAAGAAAAGGGAATCGGCTGGTGGGCGACTTCGGCTTTGGAATCGAATATTGGACTTAACGCCATCGCTCAATGGGCGGGAAGTAAAGAACTGAAAATGCCCCAAGGATTGGGGACTGGTTCGCTATTCACGAACAATATCCCCTCCCCATTGCGCCTCTCAAGAGATCAATTGCGCTATGATCTAAAAGAAAAATGGGACTTAAGTATATTCAATGGATGACATGATTGTCCATATCAATGGTCGTGCTTTTTCCAAGAAAGGGCTGCGCATTTTTTGTGTCACGAAATTGAATGGGCCAATTCCAGACTGGGAGAAGGAAATTTGGCAGGCCATATCAGATTGGTTAGAGAATGATCAGATCAGCTTTCACACTTCGGGATCGACTGGCGAACCCAAAGCAATTTTACATTCCAAAGAGAGCATCGCGGCTAGCAGTAAAATGACGGCAGATTACTTCAACCTCAATCAGGATTCACACCTCTTGCATTGTTTGCCCGCGCGTTATGTGGCCGGTAAAATGATGATTTATCGTACACTGTGTTTGGGCTGTCATTTGACCTATGTAGAACCGAAAAAATATCCGGAGATTCCTGAACAGGTTGATCTGGCGAGCATGGTTCCCATGCAAGTAGAAGCTTTGCTTCACGAAAATGCGGAGGCATTTTCGCAGATCAAACAGGTCCTCATCGGAGGTGCACCTATGCGTAAAGATTTAAAAGAAAAATTGCTAGCTCTTCCCACTCCATTCTTCGAGTCCTATGGCATGACAGAAACATTGACACACATCGCCTTGAAGAAGCTGGAAGATTTATATTTTAAAACATTGCCAAGCATTTTGGTTGAAATGCCAGAAGATACCTTGAATATTTTGGCTCCACACATCTCTCAAGACTGGATCAAAACCAATGATTTGGTCAAAATGCATGGCGAAAATGAATTTGAATTGATGGGCAGAAAAGACGATGTAATCAACTCTGGAGGCATTAAGATTCATCCTCGGCAAGTAGAAGAAAAATTAGAGCCGCTTATTGAATCGGCATTTTATATCGCGAAGAAAGCGGATGCAGAGCTCGGAGAAAAAGTATGTCTCTTTATTGAAGGAACAAAAAGGGATTTACCCGATTTTACCGGTGTTCTGAAAAAACATGAAATGCCGAAAGAACTTGTTTTTGTAATGGAATTTAAACGGACTTTTTCGGGGAAAATCATCAAATCGAATTAACGGAACACTTTTCTTTTCCGAATATCAATCTCTCCTTCTTGCTCCAATTCTTTCAAGGTTCGAATAACCGTTTCTACCCGCAAGCCACAGAGGTCTCCGATCTGTTGTCTAGTCAAGTTCACTTCAAAAGACTTGCGATCGTGAAAATCGCTTAGCCCTTTGAAATAATCCAATAAAGTCAATATGCGATGTTGGGCATGCTCACTCGAAATCTCTACGGCCATTAAGGCCTTATAATACAATCGATTGGCCAGGGTCTTTGTAAATTCCAAATGAACAAGAGGGTTCTCCTTTAATAATTCGAAAAAGGCATTCTGACTCAATGCCATAACAGTAGAATTCTCCAGTGCTATGGCATTAGCGGGATATTTAAATTCTCCAAAAAGAGGCGGTTCGCCAAAGCTGGCTCCTTTTTCAAAGATGCTCTGAATAAATTCCTTGCCTTCCTCTGTATAATTGTTCATCTTCACCTTTCCCTCTTTCACTTGAAAATATTTGCGAGCAACCTGCCCTTCACGAAAGAGATAATCGTTTTTATCGATCTCTACTTCTTCGGCTCCGTATTCGATTAAAATTGATTCCGCAATCATTTTTCCTTTATGATTTAGGTCATAAAATAAGAGCCGGACGCCCTCTAACTTTGATGCATAAATAAAATCAAATTATGTTAGAGATGAATATTTTCAACAGACTATTTGGAACTTGGGAGGAACTTGAACGACAACGTTTTGGGCTCATGTCACTTTCATTAATTGCACAAAGCTGCTTAGGTTCAGTCGCGGCATTCTATCTATTTGGTCTAGGACTGAGCGAATACATTGTCGAATTCAGTATAGTCTTGCTGTTCAACCTAGGCGCCAATGTTATAGCAATTGCCCAATTGCCGATAAAATGGGTCATCTGTTCTTTTATTGGTTCCATATTGGTTTCTACTTTTATGATTATCAGTGCTTCACTTACTTGATGGATGATTTGAAAGAAATAGAATCTCGGCAAGATGTGGATTTATTGGTGCGCAGCTTCTACACAAAAGTGCGAAAGGATGAATTGATTGGACCCGTGTTTAATTCCATCATTGCTGAGGAAGAATGGGAAAATCATTTTGAAAAACTCACTGACTTTTGGGAAACGAATCTCTTTGCTGCTATTAGTTATAAGGGAAATCCCATGCTCAAACATGCAATGGTAGATGCAAAGCAGAATGGAACAATTGGCCAAGAACATTTTGGCCGTTGGTTGATGCTTTGGATAGAAACCATTGATCAATTTTTTAGAGGAGAACGTGCAGAAAAAGCCAAGTATGCTGCGCGCAAAATGTCTACTGGACTATTTGTAGGGATCTATAAAGCACGACAAAAACCATGAAAAAATTTCCTTTTTTCGTTTTCACAATATTCTGGTTGGGCTTCCTTGTAGCGGTGAGCTTTTTCACCACTCCCATTAAATTTCAAGTTAATTCTATTGATCTCTTCGAAGGGGTAGCTTTGGGAAAATTGACTTTTAATTACTTCAATAAACTGGAGCTTTTTTTTCTCATTCCATTGCTAATCGATTTTATTATAAATCCTTCAAAACCCGTACATAGAGCAGCTCTATTGCTCTTATTCGGCATGTTGGCGTGTCAGGCTGTTTATTTGCTTCCGGCAATGTCTGCAATAACAGATGTCGTCATTGAGACAAGAACACCAAGCAACAGCTCACTACATATGATTTATGTGATTTTTGAAGTGTTGAAGTTGATTTGTCTTGTCCTGATTTCGAGATATCAGATTAAAGCTTGGAAAAGCGAATATAAACTGAATACTTATTGTAATTCAAAATCCAGTGTTGTTTAATTTATGTCTTGACTTTAATAATAAGCTAATATTTTTTACGTTTGCAGTGTAAGTCTGCATTTGCACGAAAGTCGACTCCATGTCGTTTTTTATCGAAAAGATAGAATAGTGTTTATTGTGGGCTTATTTTATTTTCTGGCTTTAATGGATTTTTTGGTCCATAGTAATTTTTCCAATTTCGGTAGTTTTTCAGGTCATACAAGTCTATTACCACTTTTATCTGATCCTTCATGAATTCGTAATATCTTGTTTCTCCCCTTTCAAAAACACGTTGAATCGCCCAGCAAAAATAATCTGCAATGTTCAATAAAGGCTCATTTGTTGGATAATCAACATTGAAAACTACTTTAGTTTTGATGGATTCTCCATTGTGAGAATTTCTGAATCTTTGCTTTGCCTTTTCTAGGGCTAGGTCTAAATTTTGATTTTTTGTGCTTTTTCCTCGTTCCGAGATATTCAAGACCAGTTTATCATGATGTTGAAGTTTGTTTTTTAAAAGATGAGATAATAAATCGGCATAAAAATATTGTTCTTTTCCCCTATGCTTTGTTTCATATCTCTCTAGACTTTTTCTTCCAACAACAGCTTCAAAGCTGCATTTAGTTGATTTGATCAGATCAAACATTTCCTTTCTGATTTCGGGCAGGTCATCAGTTGCATGCAGGTAGTATCCACTCTTCTCAATTTTCTTTTTTACACTTGGTACATGAAAAAATGGTTCGTTGGAAATCCGCTCTTGTAGTTCATTAACTCTAGATCTAACTTCCTCTAAAGGCTCCTTGATTTTAACCATTCCTAGAATAAAAACTTTGGACACACCCTCGGAACCAATGATGTTTTTCTTGCCCTTTCCATAGAAAGTTGTGTCTCCAGCTTCATCTAAAAATCTGTGATATTCTTTGAGCTTCTTCTTCATTTTGTACAAAAAACCCCATCCTCAATTGAGAACAGGGTTTTTGGTGAATTCAATAAAATTTTAATTAAGAACCGCACATGAGGCAATCGTCCCCATTCTCAATGGAACAGGCCATTTGAGCTGCTTCCAATTCAGCCTGAGACTGCTGCTCTGCTGACTTTGTTTCGATCTCTTTCAACTTCTGTGCATCCATACCCAAGCCTTTCAAGGCATTGGCAGCTGCCTTGGTTCTGAGGTAATACATCCCGGTCTTGAGTCCTTTCTTCCAACCGTAAAAGTGCATCGAAGTCAATTTGCTCAAATTCGCATTCTGCATGAAAATGTTGAGAGACTGTGATTGATCAATGTAAGCACCTCTATCCGCTGCCATATCGATAATCGCTTTCTGACTGATTTCCCAAGAAGTTCTATACAATTGCTTCAAGTTCTCAGGAATTTCAGGAATATCCTGAACAGAACCGTTGCTCTGCATCAATTTGAGTTTCAACTCTTCATTCCAGATACCCAACTTCACCAAGTCTCTCAAAAGGTGCTTATTCACAACAACAAATTCACCTGAAAGTACTCTTCTTGTGTAAAGATTGGATGTGTAAGGCTCGAAACATTCGTTGTTTCCTAAGATCTGAGCTGTACTTGCAGTTGGCATTGGAGCCAACAACAAAGAGTTGCGCACACCATGTTCCTTCACTTCTTCTCTTAGAACATCCCATTCCCATCTATCCGAAGGAGTCACACCCCAAAGGTCTTGTTGGAACTTACCTTCTGAAATTGGAGAGCCTTTGAACGTTTCATAAGGCCCATCCACTTTGGCCAAATCTTTTGACGCTGTCAATGACGCGTAATAAATGGTCTCAAAGATTTCGGAATTCAATTGTCTAGCTTCAGGTGAATCGAAGGGGTGACGCATCAATATAAAGGTATCGGCCAATCCCTGTACACCAATTCCAATTGGACGGTGGCGCATGTTAGAGTTTCTGGCCTCCTCTACTGGATAATAGTTGTAATCAATGATCTTGTTCAAGTTCATTGTTGCCTGATAAGCAACCTTGAATAACTTATCGTGATCAAATTTTCCATCCTCTACAAATTTTGGCAATGCCAATGAAGCTAAGTTGCAAACGGCTACCTCATCAGGAGCAGTGTACTCCATGATTTCTGTACAAAGGTTAGAGCTCTTGATCGTTCCCAAATTCTTTTGGTTCGATTTCTCATTGGCTGCATCCTTATACAACATATAAGGTGTCCCGGTCTCAATCTGAGATTCGCAGATCTTGTTCCAAAGATCTCTGGCCTTAATTGTCTTTCTTCCCTTGCCTTCTGATTCATACTTTGTATAAAGCGCTTCAAATTCAGCTCCATAGCTCTCTGAAAGACCTGGGCATTCGTTTGGACACATCAAGGTCCATTCTGCATTCTCTTCTACACGCTTCATGAATAAATCAGGTGTCCACATTGCGTAAAATAAATCTCTCGCTCGTGCTTCTTCTTTTCCGTGGTTCTTTTTCAAATCCAAGAAATCAAAGATATCTGCATGCCATGGCTCAATATAGATTGCAAAACTTCCCTTTCGTTTTCCACCTCCTTGATCCACATATCTCGCTGTATCATTGAATACGCGGAGCATGGGCACAATCCCATTTGATGTTCCGTTGGTTCCCTTTATGTAGGAACCTTTGGCACGAATATCATGAATTGCCAATCCGATACCTCCCGCGCTCTGGCTAATTCTTGCACATTGCGTAAGTGTATCGTAAATACCTTGAATGCTATCTTCTTTCATGGTTAACAAGAAACAAGATGACATTTGAGGCTTAGGTGTTCCGGCATTGAATAAAGTTGGAGTCGCATGGGTGAACCATCCTTCGGACATTAAGTTATACGTCTCAATGGCTGAATCAATATCCTCTTTATGGATTCCTATTGCAACACGCATTAACATCTGTTGTGGACGCTCGGCTACTTCACCTTTCAATTTAAGCAAGTAGGAACGCTCCAAGGTTTTGAAGCCAAAATAGTCATAGCTAAAATCCCTATCATAGATGATAGTTGAATCCAACTGACTCGCATTGTCCTGAATAATCTTGTACACATCATCTGCCAAAAGCGAAGCAGCTTGGCCTGTTACCGGATCTACATACTCATACAGATCCTTCATGACTGCAGAGAAAGACTTCTTTGTATTCTTATGAAGGTTAGACACAGCAATACGAGAAGCTAAAAGTGCATAATCAGGATGGGTAATGGTTAAAGTTGCTGCTGTTTGTGCAGCTAGGTCGTCTAGTTCAGTCGTAGTCACCCCCTCGTAGATTCCGTTGATCACCTTCATGGCAACCTTTTCAGGTTCTACAATTGGATTTAGTCCATAGCACAGCTTTTTAATGCGTGCCGTAATCTTGTCGAATTTAACCGACTCTTGTCTTCCGTCTCTTTTTACTACGAACATAATTTATTGATTGTTTGAATTTGGTTTAGCTGTATATATATGTTTAAAAATCTTCGTCCATTGAGAAGGTGTGATTCGCAGAAGAATCGGAGGAAGCCACTCCGCTTTTCTGATACTCAGCTACTCTTTTTTCGAAGAAGTTGGTCTTTCCTTCTATCGCAATCATTTCCATGAAGTCAAACGGGTTAGTTGCATTGTATACTTTTTCTCCAATTAACTCGTAAATCAATCGATCTGCAACGAACTCTATATATTGACACATGAGCTCTGCATTCATACCGATCAAGCGAACAGGTAAAGCATCTGTTACAAACTCCTTCTCAATTTCAACTGCATTTGTGATAATGTCTTTGACTTGCTGCTTAGGTAATTTATTCAGCAAATGATCCTTGTACAACATACAAGCAAAATCGCAATGCATTCCCTCATCTCGAGAAATTAATTCATTAGAGAATGTTAATCCAGGCATTAATCCTCTCTTTTTCAGCCAGAAAATGGAACAGAAAGATCCAGAAAAGAAAATTCCTTCAACTGCAGCAAAAGCAATTAATCGTTCTGCATAAGAACCATTGTCAATCCACTTAAGCGCCCATTCCGCCTTTTTCTTAACACAGTCCAATGTTTCGATCGCTCTGAAAAGGTGATCTTTCTCTGCCTTGTCTTTAATATAGGTATCTATGAGCAGAGAATAGGTTTCAGAGTGAATGTTCTCCATCATGATCTGAAAACCATAGAAAAACTTCGCTTCGGTATACTGAACTTCCGAAACGAAATTCTCGGCTAAATTTTCATTCACAATTCCATCGCTTGCCGCAAAGAATGCAAGCACATGTTTAATGAAGTGACGTTCATCATCGTTCAATTTATTATCCCAATCTATGAGGTCCGGCTCTAAATCAATTTCCTCTGCCGTCCAAAAACAAGCCTCTGAATGCTTGTAGTGCTGCCAAATATCATTGTGTTCTATAGGAAAAAGAACAAATCGATTAGGATTATCTGTTAATATAGGTTCTTCCAATTGCGTCTTTTGAGGTAAAACGTCTTGTATGTTCTGTTCGAGTGAGGACTGCTTCTCTTCTGTGAATTGTTCCATGTTAAGTCTTCTTTGCTTAATTATTAAATAATTGCAATTCCCTAAGTTTAAAGGTGACAATTCCCCCTTGCCGATATCGGCAATTTCAAAAAATGAGAAGAATGTCGAGATAAAAAATCCTGCTAAGAATTGCGGTTTAGCAGGAGAACAAAAATGAAAAAAATCTCGGTCAGATTCGAGTGAAAAAATTCACATTCGTTTGAAGTTATCCACATGATTTTGGCTGGTTTGTCTGTACACGTAGGTTTTTCAGTAGCTAGGCTAAAACCAACACAAATAATAAAATTCTAATCCCTCCAAACCCTTAAAATTTTTGGCATCATAATGCATAGATCCTTTCTGGTATTTTTCAAGAAAAGGTCTGCAAGAAACACTTCAAATTAGGCCTCTGGCTATTCAATTTTTCCTGTGAATCAAAAATCTCACATGACGTAAGATTAGATAAAAAGTCACATAGTTTTATTAAAAATTTTGTTTTTGGCACGCCAATTGTCTTATACCAGACAAATGCCGCCATATGAAAAGATTTGTACTTCACATAGCTTTGATTTTGACGACAGCCACAATGCTGGCTCAAGGAAATGGTCCTACGATAGGTGCTAACCTGCAAATGACTATTCCTCAAAACAATTTCGCAGAAAATTACAGAGGCTTGCCTATTGGAATAGGCGCCCACATAGCAATTCCATCTGGGAACCGCTCTCCTATAGAAATAGGAATGGATTTAGCATGGAGCACCATGGGCTCAGATAGAGACCAAGTCACATTTGAAGATGGCTTGCAAAATCTACTAGCAGGAGATCTCTCCGTAAAGAGCAATGTCAATAGCTATCATGCTTTTGCTCGATTCAGCCCATTCAATGGTCCAGCGCGTATCTATGTTGATGGATATGCCGGCTTCAGAAATTTCACTACCAAGAGCGTATTCGAATATCAGGATGTAGAAGGCTTTACACTGCAACAAATTGATGTTGCTTCGAAAAACCTTTCATTCAGCTATGGATGGGGCGGAGGAATTATGTTGTCTTTGAATCGAAATTTGATGTTCGATGCCGGGTTCCAAAAACTCAAAGGTGGAAATGCGACATACCTTGACCGAAATAGTATTGTGATTAATCCGGATGGAAGCACTTCTTTCGACATTATTACCTCAAAGACGGATGTTGTCATTCCAAAAGTAGGCTTGACGCTAGCATTTTAAGCCCTTTCATTCCTAAAAGGACATTTCAATTTTGATTTTAATTTTGATTTTGATTCCTTTAAGGTATGGCAATAAGAAGACCTTTTAACTTACAAGCTTGGATTGATGAGCATAGAGAAGAATTAAAGCCTCCTGTAGGGAATAGAAATTTATATAAAGACGCTGGAGATTATATTGTTATGATTGTAGCTGGGCCGAATGCTCGAAAAGACTATCACTATAATGAAACGGAAGAACTCTTTTATCAAATAGAAGGAGACATAAATGTTCGAATTCAAGAAGATGGTAAAGCTGTGGACATCCCAATTAAAGAAGGGGAGATGTTTCTTTTGCCAGCAAAAGTCCCTCATTCACCGATGCGGTCAGCAGGTTCTATTGGCTTAGTCATCGAATGCAAAAGAACCAAAGAAGAACAAGATGGTTTACTCTGGTTTTGCGACAATTGCAATACTAAACTGCACGAGTCCTATTTTGAATTGACGAATATTGAGAAGGACTTCCTGCCACGTTTCAAAGATTTTTATTCAGATGAACACAAACGAACCTGTCCAAATTGCGGCACGGTAATGGAAGCGGATGAACGCTTTGTTTAAAGCTGCGCTCGATTAATTAAGAATCCACGCCTAATATTCAACATATCTTGCCAGAATTGAAGAATTGAGATATCTTTGTTCTCGATTTAAGCAATGAGTGACGCCATAAAGCATGAGTGCGGTATTGCACTCCTCAGATTAAAGAAGCCCCTTGAATTTTATTTGGAAAAATACGGTACGCCATTTTATGGCATAAATAAGCTGTATTTACTCATGGAGAAACAACACAACCGTGGACAAGACGGTGCTGGTGTTGCCAGTATAAAATTTGGTGTAAAACCAGGCCAGAGGTATATTTCCCGAAAGAGATCAATTAAGCAAAAGCCCCTCAAAGATATTTTTGACCATATCAACAAACGCTTTGGCGAGGTGTTGGAAAAGCATCCCGAGAAAGTCAATGATATGTCCTGGATTAAAAGAAATGCGCCTTTTACCGGAGAATTATTACTAGGTCATTTACGGTATGGAACCTATGGGAAAAACCACATTGAAAGCTGCCATCCATTTTTGAGGCAAAATAATTGGAAGACGAGAAACTTAGTTGTTGCCGGAAACTTCAACTTAACGAATGTAGATGAGTTGTTCAATATTTTGATCAATATAGGACAGCATCCAAAACAAAAGACCGATACCGTTACTGTACTGGAAAAAATAGGGCATTTCTTAGATGACGAGAATCAGCGGCTCTTTGATCAATTCAAAGATGAGGGACTGAGCAATGTTGAAATTTCAGAAAAAATTGCGGAACATTTAAGCATAAGAAATATTCTCGAAAATTCTGCCATGGATTGGGATGGGGGTTATGTAATGGCAGGATTATTTGGACATGGAGACGCCTTTGTCTTGAGAGACCCCAATGGAATTCGTCCAGCATATTATATGGAAGATGATGAAGTCGTTGTCGTCACTTCTGAGCGACCCGTCATTCAAACGGCCTTTAACGTAAAAAGAGAGGCTATACACGAATTGCCCCCAGGACATGCTATTGGAATAAAGAAAAACGGAGATACCAATGTCTTTGAAGTAAAAAAACCTGGTGAGCGTAAGGCCTGTTCGTTTGAGCGGATTTATTTTTCTAGAGGAAATGATTACGATATCTACCAAGAACGGCAAATGCTTGGACGCAAATTAGTCCCTAAAGCACTTGAGGTTATCGATCCCGATTTAAAGGACACGGTTTTCTCATTCATCCCGAATACAGCAGAGGTTTCATTCTATGGATTGGTAAAAGGGATGGAAGACCATTTAAATCAACTGAAAAAAGAAAAAATCAAAAACATTGACGTCACGGATGAAGAGGCCTTGACAGAAATTTTAAGCTGGCGTCCACGAACTGAGAAAATTGCTATCAAAGATGCCAAGTTAAGAACCTTTATCACGCAAGATGAAGACAGAGATGACATGGTTGCTCATGTTTACGATATTACTTATGGTACGATCAAAGCGGATGACAACTTGGTCGTCATTGATGATTCTATTGTTCGAGGAACAACCTTGAAACAAAGCATTCTAAAAATTCTAGATAGATTGGGGCCTAAGAAGATAATTGTTCTGTCATCGGCACCTCAGATCAGATATCCCGATTGTTACGGAATCGATATGGCTAAACTTGGAGATTTTATTGCCTTTCAGGCAGCCATAGCTCTGCTGAAAGAAAACAATATGGGCTATATCATCGATCAAGTTTTCGAAAAATGTGAAGCACAATTGAATACGCCAAAAGAGGAAATGGTCAACCATGTGAAAGAAATCTATGCCCCATTTTCTGCTGAAGAAGTATCACATAAAATTGGTGAATTGCTCAAACCAAAGGGAATTAATGCAGAAGTCCAAATTATCTATCAATCCTTAAGTGGCTTGCATGAAGCTTGTCCTGACAATTTAGGAGATTGGTATTTTTCAGGAGACTACCCTACTCCGGGTGGCAATAAAGTCGTGAACAAAGCTTTCATTAACTTTTATAATGGTGTTAATAAAAGAGCCTATTATTTAGTTTGTACGTATAGCCTCCACAGGATCTAAACGACTGG
>JBCCIF010000056.1:0-20003 GCA_039028335.1 Bacteroidota bacterium | reverse complement strand
ATTGAAGTAGATTAAAGCCAATGCAGTGCCCATTATTGCTAGGATACTGAGGTATCCCAGAGAAGCAAGACCATGTGGATTTTCACTTATGATTTGTGTGAAATCAGTGCAAAATAACATAATTCCCTGAGGAGCACCTGCTAAGAATAGAGAAAGAGCCGCAATATGCATTGGTGGAATATTATTTAATTTTTCGGAAATTATATTTACTGAAATTCCATAACAGAAAGTTGCAATTAGTATAAGAAAGACATATCGATTGAATTCAAATTGTCCCGATCCATTACTTAAACTTAATCCTGCGGCTCCTACAAAACCGATTGCAATACCTAACCACTTGTGTTTTTGATGGCTTTTTCCAAAAAATAGAGCAGCAATTAAGATTGCGAAAAACGGTGTAGTTCCATTAAGCATGCCTGCTAAAGCGCTGCTTATTTCTTGTTCGGCCCGAGAAAATAGAAATGCAGGTATCGAATTGCCCACTACACCGACAACAAGCGACCAAAAAATTTCTTTTCTGTTGGCTTTTTTTATGGCTTTTAAGAAAATAGGAAACAAAACCAGACCTGCAATAAAAATTCTTCCAAATCCTACCTGGAGTGGAGAAAAGACTTCTAGGCCATAAGGTGATTCAATACTTCGTTTGATAAGAATAAATGAACTGCCCCAAACGATAGACAAAATAATCAATAAAAACCATGCTTCTATACGCCTGTTCTTTTCCAATTTCACGTGATCTTTAACAATTATTTTAAGCTAATTTCGTATATTCCCTGTAACAAATTATACCTTTGATTCGTCTTAGGGCAAATTAAACAACAAGAAATGACAAAACACACATTTAAATCACTACTTGTTATTCTAGGTTTAGGGCTTTTCGTATTTGCTTGTCAAAGCAACCAGGAAAAGGTCGCAACCGAGGTGGTATACGAAACTTCTTATAAAGAAGTAGAAGGCGATGTGGCCAAGACATATGCTAATTTTAGCATAGAAGGAATGTCTTGTGCACAGGCATGCGGAAGTTCCATATCCAAGTGTGTAAAGGGTGTAGATGGAGTTATTGCATCTGAGATGGATTTTAACAAGGAAAGAGCGGTAGATTCATTTGAAATCACCTATGATCCAGAAAAAACCGATGAAAAGCAAATTGCTGAAGCCATCGGTAAATTATATGACGGTGCCTATCAGGTGAAAAGTGTTGAGGTAGTGACAGTTCTTGAAGTGGAAGTCGAAGAAAGTGAAGCAGAGACTGTCGATGAAACAACCATCGCGCTAAAGGAATTCAGATTGCCCAATCTCTCGGATATTTTTGAGAATTTATTGAGGTAATCTTCATGATGTTTATGTTTAAGAGCTCTTTTGAAAATCTTCGAAAGAGCTTTTTGTTTTTAATTTCTTTGCTTTTCCTCGACCCATACCAAAAAAGATTTGTTCATTTATAGGAACAATCAAATGATCTGAACGCAAAAAGAAAAAGCCCCTTATTTTTTAATATTCAGAGATTGGCGCTTTTGTCAATTTTTGCAGTGATTCTTGCAGGGTCCTTTGTGCGTATGACCGGGTCTGGTATGGGATGCCCAGATTGGCCTAAATGCTTTGGTCAATACATTCCTCCTACTTCAATAGATCAACTTCCAGCAGATTATAAAGAAACATTCAGAGCGAAGAGGCAAAGAAAACTAGAACGTTTCATTTCAACCTTAGAAGGACTTGGGTTTGAATCTTCTGCTCAAAAGATGCGCGACTATGAAGCTGATGTCGAAGAAGAAAATTTCGTAGCCTTGAAGACTTGGATTGAATTTATTAATCGCCTTATGGGAGCCTTGGCTGGTATTTTTCTTGTGCTTGGCTTAGTGCTTTCTTTCAAATACTGGCGGAAAGATAAATGGATTCCTATTCTTTCCCTTTTGACACTATTGGCTACCTCCTTTCAAGGCTGGTTAGGGTCAATAGTTGTTGCTACTCATCTTTTACCAGGAATGGTTACTGTGCACATGAGTTTTGCACTTATAGTGATAGCGCTTTTGGTTTTGATCTTAGTAAAGGACAGGCCGAGGAGGGTTTCGCGTAATCATAAATGGAAGTATCTCATAGGAGGAGCAATATTAATTTCGCTTGTGCAAATTTACTTCGGAACACAAGTGCGACAGGAAATTGATTTAGTAGCTAAAGCTTTTGAGAATAGGGCAGATTGGATAAGTCAATTATCAAATATCTTCTTCACACATAGAAGCTTTGCTATTTTACTCGTGTTGATCAATGGTGTAATTGTCTATCTTTTTTGGAAGGAAAAGAGAATCACCAAGGCCGTCTTAATTCTTGGAGGATTGGTTCTCATGGAAGTGCTTAGCGGAATTGTCCTTTCCTATTTAGATATGCCTAAATTAATGCAGCCGACTCATCTCTTCTTAGCCTGTTGTATCTTTGCAATTCAGGTTTATTTGATGGCAAAATTCAAAGCTCAAAAAGTAAGATTGACCTAAGATTGATGACAATGGTCAATTATCGTTTTTATCGCATTAAATAGGGGGTAAGATTTGAATTAAAGACCGCTTTGAGCGCAAGTGTGTGTTATTATTTCCATTTGAAACTTTCTATAAAGCGATCAATATCTGCATTGATATAGCTAAGGTAAGGTGCTAAAGAATCAGGTTGCGTTTTGGAATTGAAATAAAGCGATCCTCGAACGAAATGATCTGTACTATCCGTCAGAAAAAATTGTGTATTTGAAGCGACTTCACCTTCTAAAAAATAACATAATCCATAAAGATCTTTGTCTTTTTCCTGAATCTTCTTTTCCAAGATGTTACTCGCTTTGAAGTGATGGTCGTATGCTAATTTGTGGGTCTGACTTAGATATTCCGAAAGATTATTTTCAACTGGTTTATAAGTGAGATGAATCTCGGCCTTTAATTGAGGATATTGAATTGTGAACCAACAATAATGGTCCTTTCGCATTCTGATACTCGCATTTTCATGAAACTCGAATTCAAATGGACAATTTGATTCGAAAGCCTGATAAGTTTTAGCCGGAAGATAAGGGCGCATATACCCTTTTGGCTTTGGTATGAATGTCTCTTGATTGCATGACATTACTAAGATAATCGCTAGGAGTGTCCAACTATTCTTCAATCTCTTCTGCGTTTTTGCTCACTTTCACTTGTTTTACTTTTCTTCTGTCGGCAGCTTCAACGGTGAATGTATATTCATTGAATTTGACCTTTTCATTCTTTTGGAGAAGTTTGCCGGCTTGTTCAATAATGAATCCCGCTAAAGTGTCTGATTCACCTTTAGCTTCCTCTAATTCTGACCCGTCTATTTCCATTATGCGATAAACATCAATCAAAGGAGTTTTACCCTCAAATACAAAATTGAGTTCATCGAGTTTAGTATACGATACATCTTCATCATCAAATTCATCAGTTATCTCACCGACTATCTCTTCAAGAATGTCTTCCAATGTTACAATCCCTGATGTGCCACCATATTCATCTACTACAACGGCCAAGTGCATTTTTCGTTCTTGAAATTCTCTTAATAGAACGTCCAATTTTTTGTTTTCGGGTACGAAAAATGGTTTGCGTAACTTTTCTTGCCATTTAAAGTGTTCTTTGTCTAAGTAGGGCAACATGTCTTTCAGATAGAATATTCCTTTTATTCCATCCGTAGATTCCTCATAAATAGGTATGCGAGAATATCCTGAATTAACAACCCCATTAATTAATTCTTCGAATTGGGTATCCATTTCAAAGGCGACTATATCAGTTCTAGGTGTCATGATTTGTTTGACGTCAGTATTGCCAAAACGCACGATACCTTTGAGCATCTTGTGTTCATCATCATCACTATCTCCATCCTTCGTTAATTCAAGGGCCTTTTCTAAATCTTCAACTGAAATATCTGTGTTTTTCTTTCTGATATTTTTATCAATAATTGGGGTGAACTTCAAAAGCAACATGCTCAAGGGTCTGAATAGCAATTTCAAAAAACCGATGGGTCTAGCCATGAATTTGGATAAAGTTCTGGCATTATATGTAGCATATACTTTAGGTAATACTTCACCAAAAAGAAGAAGGAAAAAAGTGACTCCAACGACAGTAATGAGCATTTGAGAAAGTGTTTCATCTGACCCAAAAGAAAAGAGTTTACTCACTAATTGGTCGGACAGAATAATTATTGCAACATTCACAAAATTATTCGCAATCAATATCGTTGCTAGCAATTTCTCGGGTCCTTTATACGACTCAAGCAATTGTGCAACTTTAGATTGGTTTTTACTCTCTTTCTTAAGTTCGTCTATCTCTTTTTTTTCCAGTGAGAAAAAAGCAATTTCAGAACCTGAAATTAATGCCGAACAGACGAGTAATAGGAGAATTACAACTGAAAAGATGGCTTCTTCTACGCCAAAACCACTGAATGAATATAAGAAGAAGGAAAAGGGTTCGCTAGGGTCCAAATTCTGGTCTTTCGTTCAACAATTAGAAAGGAAGATCGTCCTCCTCAGAGGATTGTTGTCCCATTCCACTATTTGAAGGAGCAGATTCTGAAAACGCCTTAGCGGCTTGCATCGTAGTGTTCATCTCTCTGGGTTGAGCAGATGTCGCCTGATTCTGAAATGAATTGTCTTGATTTCCATTATCTGCTCTTCCTAAAAGTTGCATTTGGTCACCTACTATTTCAGTTGTATAGCGCGTATTACCTTCTTGATCTGTCCATTGACGTGTTTTGATTTTTCCTTCAATATAGACCTGCTTGCCTTTCATTAAATACTTTTCTGCAATTTGTGCTAAGCCACGCCATAAAACAACATTATGCCACTCAGTAAGGGTTCTTTTCTCATTTGTATTTCTATCTGTATATGTCTCTGAAGTCGCCAATGGAAATCGCGCGAGTGTCGCGCCATTTTCAAGATGTCTTATTTCTGGATCTTTACCTAAATTTCCTACCAGGATTACTTTGTTGATGCCTCCGGCCATGTTTCTTAATTTGAAACAAAGATAGAATTAATGCCTGTTACAAGCTTTGAAATAGGAGATAATAATCAACAAGTTAAGCCATTTTATCGCTTAAATATTTTTCGATGGCCCTGGGAAGTGGCAAGCCAGAATCTACTTTTTTCGAAGCCCAATTTCCCTTTAATCTAATAAGAGAAGGATCTATTATTCGAACATGTTGAAACTCAATCAATAGTTTCTGATGAGAAAGGATATGTGTCATTGGAACAGGAGAGTTGATAATTGAGAAGTTTTCTTTTCCTAATAAATTGTCCAAATGATCGTGTTTTTCAGGAAAATCATACAAGCCCTGCCATATATCTTTATGCTCTCTTTTTCGAAATAGTAGTTTGGAGTTCCATTCGCAGACGAGATAGGAGATTTTTCGCTCTTTAACCTTTAACTTTTTACTTTTTATGGGGCGCTGATCAATTCGTTTATTCTTTCGGGCTAAACAGGAATTTTGGAATGGGCAAGAAGAACACAGCCATTTCTTTGGCTTGCAGATTCTTGCGCCCATTTCCATCATGCCCTGGTTGAAATCCCCTGGTCGATCAGAAGAAATTAGGCTATTTGCTATTAGCTGATATTCCTTTTTGCCTTGATTATTATCAATTGGAGTTGAGATGTCAAAATATCGGCTTAAAAACCGAAATACATTACCATCTAAAACAGCCGTTTTTTCATCAAAACAAATAGAGGCAATTGCAGAGGCCGTATAAGGGCCAATTCCTTTTAATTTTAATAGTTCCTTATATGTTTGAGGGAATTTCCCATTTAGTTCGTTAGCAACGATCCGAGCTGTAGAATGTAAATTTCTGGCGCGAGAGTAATATCCCAAACCTTGCCAATTTTTCAAAACCTCTTCTTCGGATGCTTTTGCTAAATCGAAGACAGTAGGGAAATTCTTGACGAATTTGAAATAATAGGACATGCCTTGTTCAACTCTGGTCTGCTGAAGAATAATTTCTGAGAGCCAAATGAAGTATGGATTATTAGTCATTCTCCAAGGTAACTCTCTTGCATTCTCATCGTACCATTTCAGTAGAATATTTGAGAATCTATCCAACTTTGTATCTATAATCGACTGATTTTCAAATTATATTGGACAATTTCTTGTCCTTTTAATATAAATAAATTTATCTTTGCAGCCCCTTTTTAAAGGGCGTGAAAGCAAGATTAATAAATTTTAGAAGAATTTATGACTAAAGCGGATATTGTAGCGGAGATAGCAGAGAAAACTGGTCTGGAAAAAGTAGAGATTCAAACTACGGTTGAGGCCTTTATGAATTCTATCAAAAGCTCATTGAGTAAAGGTGAAAATGTGTACTTAAGAGGTTTCGGAAGTTTTGTAGTGAAAACAAGAGCTGAAAAAACAGGAAGAAATATTTCTAAGAACACAACCATAATAATTCCAGCACATAATGTCCCTTCATTTAAACCAGCCAAAGTTTTTGTTGAGCGGGTGAAGGCAAATGTGACTGTTAAGTAAAATGAAGGGTACGGGGAAAATAATTCTCATCGTCTTTTTCGTTTTACTACTCGTTCTTTTATTAATTATTCCCAGAACTCCCTCAATTGAGAATGCCGAACAGGCAAACGTTGAATTGAGTGAATCTGAGAAAACCATTAAAACGGCTCTCACTTTGGTAAGAAGTGAAGCTCCCATGCAAGGCATATTAATGCTAAGGGATCTATCAGAGAAAGAGCCTGACAACATTGATGCCCATTGGCATCTTGGCGAACTCTCGGTTGAATCGGGGCAATTTGAAAAAGCGATTATGCGCTTTGAGAAAGTTATTGTCTTAGATAATTCCGAAAATCCTAAATACAAGAAAGCATATTTCTATTTGGGAAATTTATACGCCAATTTATCCCAAAATGACAAGGCAATTGAAAGCTTCAATCAGTTGCTGGAATTAGAACCCAGTGAAGAAATGAAAAAGGAAACACTGGGATTTTTAGAACAATTAAATAACAATTAAAGAATCAAGCTATGCCGAGCGGAAAGAAGAGAAAAAGACACAAGATGTCTACGCACAAGCGTAAGAAAAGATTAAGAAAGAATAGACACAAGAAGAAGAAATAAATTATCTTTTTAATTCTTTTTTATTAATGGCCTATGGGCCAATGCGTAAAAAGAGCGCATCAACATTTCTTATTGATTCCAAATCTTGCTTTGCATAGCGCAAAAAGCATTTTATAGTGGAAGTAAAATTGATTATTAACTCCGCCCAGAGTGGAGTCGATCTTGCAATTTTAGAGGAGGGTGTACTTACAGAACTTCATAAAGAGAAAAACGATAATAGTTTTTCCGTTGGAGATATATATTTGGGTAAAGCCCGAAAAGTATCACCGAATCTAAATGCATCTTTTATAAATGTAGGACACGAAAAAGACGGTTTTCTGCATTATCATGATCTAGGCCCTCAGTTTTCATCCCTTTCCAAATTTGTTAAACGTGTTCGAAGCGGAAAACAGAAAAGCCCGCGGTTGGACAATTTTAAATTGGAATCGGATATCAATAAGAACGGAAAGATCAATGAGCAAATCTCCAATAATCAGCATATTATTGTTCAGGTTGCTAAAGAGCCTATTTCAAATAAAGGCCCAAGATTGACATCTGAGATCACCTTCGCTGGTAGGTTTATAGTTCTTGTGCCTTTTTCAAATCGTATTTCCGTTTCTGGACGAATAAAGGACAGAGATGAAAAACAGAGACTGAAAAGGTTGATAGCTAGTATCAAGCCCAAAAACTTTGGAGTCATCATTAGAACTGTTGCTGAAAATCGGAAGGTTGCCGAGTTGGATAAAGATTTGAAGGACCTTCTCAGAAGATGGGGCAAATTTCATCGAAACTTACAAAGAGCTCAACCTCCAAGGAGAGTTCTCGGAGAGATCAATAAGACTTCGGCAATTCTGCGGGATTTATTGAATAACGACTTCTCCAGTATTCATGTCAACAACAAAGACTTGGCATTAGAAATTCAAAATTACCTGGCATCCATAGCCCCAGATAAAGCCAAGATTGTTAAGGAGCACAGTTCAAAAAGAGAGATCTTTGAGCACTTCAATATTCATAAACAAATAAAGGCTGCATTTGGTAAGCAAGTTAATCTGAAAAATGGAGGTTATTTAATTATTGAGCATACGGAAGCTATGCATGTGATTGACGTGAATTCAGGCAATAGAGCAATAAGCGGACAAAATCAAGAGCAAAATGCCATTGAGACCAATCTCGAATCAGCAAAAGAAATTGCGAGAGTCCTCAAATTGCGTGATATGGGCGGTTTGATTGTTGTGGATTTTATTGATATGCAGAAGAAGGAGAATCAAATGAAGCTTTATAACCAATTCAAGGGCTTCCTCAGGGAAGATAAAGCAAAAAGCTCCGTTTTAAGACCAAGTAAATTTGGCTTAATTGAAATAACACGCGAAAGAGTTCGTCCTGAGACAGAAATTAAGACTACTGAAAAATGCCCTTCTTGTCAGGGTACTGGAGAAATTCAAGCAAGCATTTTATTAACGGATGAAATTGAAAATAAGCTGGATCTCGTTAAAAATAGGGCCAATGGCGGAGAAATAGCTCTTTGTGTTCATCCTTATGTTGCTTCTTATATTACCAAAAAGAATGGGTGGAAAGGACTTGTTGGGAATTCTTTAAAGAAAGAGTGGTCAGGTAAATTAGGCAAGAAGATTGACGTGCGAGAGATGTCGTCATATAATATAATGGAATACGGCTTTTTTACTTCAGAAGATGAAGAGATTGAGATCTAGATCATCCCTCGTGATTTCAGTTCCAAATACTTATTGACGGTATTGATTGATAGGTTCTTTGGATCAGTAAGGATGGCTTGAATTCCGTATTGAAAAAGTTTTCGTAGCATCTTCTGTTTTTCTCGTATCATACGTTTTGCTATAGTTTGAGTGAAAATACCTCTTACATCTGTGGCCTCCTCTTCGCTGTATTCAATGATTTCAGTATTCTTAAAAAACATGACTACCAGCAGATGAGCATTGTTGATTCGTTTGAGAATGGGCAGGGCTCGCTCTAAAGCATACATGCTTTCGAAATTTATATACAAGAAGAGCAAACTTCTGTGTCTAATTACCTTCCGTATACCGCTGTAGAGAACATCATAATTTGCTTCTATCTCTTGATCTTCTTCGTTATAAAGCGCTTCAAAAATTTTATTCAGCTGATTCTTACCTCTATCGGCTTTTACAATACTTCCAAACTCATTCGAGAAGGTCATAAGTCCTGCCTTGTCATACTTCAAGAGTGAGATATTTGCAATGACAAGAGAAGTGTTAATTGCATGGTCAAGCAGTGTAAGCTGATCAAATGGCATTCTCATTTCACGACTATTGGCAATGATGGAATAAACATTTTGTGATCTTTCAGTCTGAAATTGATTGACCATCAATTCATTTCTTCTTCCTGTGGCCTTCCAATTGATATGGCGATAATCGTCTCCTTCTATATATTTTTTAATTTGTTCAAATTCATAACTTACTCCAATTCTTCTCAACTTTTTTACTCCTGAGAATTGTGCAGTTTTAGAAAAGGCCATTAATTCAAAATTTTTCATTTGAATTAAAGAAGGATAAACAGGCGCCATCTGGCTCTTTTCCAAAGAAATTTTTCTTCGGAATAATCCTATGTTCAAAGCAATTAAGATCCTCACTTTTCTCCAGTGATATTCCCCACGCTGCACGGGCCTTATCGTATAAGGGAAAGAGCGAACCTCATTTGGGTCAAAGACAGCAAATCGCGCAAAATTTCTAATTTGAAGTTGAATGGGTAACTCATCTACGATATCGCATTCTAGCGTATATGGTGAGAGATTCTGTATCAATAAATCAATTTCATTTTCATCGCTCAACGATAGAATTTTAGGTAATTCTCTTCTTGCTTCAAATTGTATGTTTTTGTTGTAAAGCATGAAAATGTCGACCAATGAAAAAACACCCAAAAGAAGAAGAGCCGTTTTAGCAACTGCAAAAAGAAAAGGAAAAACAAAACTTAAAGCGAAAAGGATTACTATCGCACTACCTGCAATCATGAATCGATTGCTCAAGTGTAATTCCTTAAGTCTATCTATCATCTCGGAATTTCGATCGATTCGATGATATCCTTGATTACCATCTCAGGTTCAATTCCCTCTAACTCTTTTTCATGTGAAAGGATGATTCTGTGATTGAGAACATGAGGCGCAACGAATTTAACGTCTTCTGGAATGACAAAATAACGACCTCTCAATAGAGCTAGAGCTTTCGCTGCTTTCAAAATTGAAAGAGAGGCCCTAGGAGATGCACCAAGGTATATGTTTCCATCGTTTCTGGTACTCACAACAATCTTTGCTATATAGTCAAGCAATGATTCTTTAATGTTCACCTCTTGCACAATTTCTTTGCACTCTTTCAATTTCTTTTTTGTTAGAACAGCATTTACCTCTTTCACTTGCTCAATATGAAAATCGGATTTAAAACGATTCAAAATAGCCCTTTCATCTTCCAACTCTGGAAGTGATACTCTTAATTTGAACAGAAATCTATCCATTTGTGCTTCCGGAAGTTTATAGGTGCCTTCTTGCTCAACAGGGTTTTGAGTAGCGATTACAAAAAATGGATCTCCCATTTTATGTGTGACTCCTTCTATGGTCACCTGTCTTTCTTCCATCACTTCCATTAAAGCAGCTTGAGTCTTAGCAGGTGCTCTGTTAATTTCGTCTATCAAGACAACGTTCGAAAATATTGGCCCGGACTTAAATTCGAACTCAGAGGTTTTCAAATTGTATACCATCGTGCCAATAATATCAGCCGGCATCAAATCTGGAGTAAACTGAATACGGACAAAGTCTGTTTTTAATGTCTTTGCCAGCATTTTTGCGGTTAAAGTCTTTGCGATTCCGGGAACACCTTCTAGCAGAATATTTCCACCGGTAAACAGCCCGATCATGAGTAGGTCCAAAATTTCCTCTTGACCAATTACAATTTTTTGAATTTCTGTTTTTACTTCATGAAGAACTTCTGCTATTGCCTCAATTTCTGCTTGGTTTTTGTTTCCGAAGCCTTCAAGATTTGACATGCTTTCTTGTCTTTCTTGATTGAGATCCAAGGCTCCCATCATCTCTTCTATCTTTTCCTCATTTTTAGAGGATATATTTTCTTCTTCGTTTTGCGGATCGTTTAGAGGGGATTTTTCTTCTGAATGCTCTTGAGTATTCTCGTTCATCTAATTTTTATTCAGCGATCAAAATACAATTTATTTCTATGGCAGTTAAATTTCGTTAATGAATAAAGAATGTGCGGCTTTCTCTGTATATTTCAGAATCATACCATTGCCTTATGAAAAAGCTTATTTTGATTCTAGCCTTGTTTTTCGCATCCTTTTTAAATAGTCAGGCTTTATTGAGCGACTCGCTTATTGGAAGTATACCCGTTCAGGAATTTATTGATGAAGACATTCCTGGAGCCATTTATGATGTTGATGTCTACAAAATAGTTTATTCTACTTTAACACCTCAAGGTGAAACCACCATTGCCAGTGGACTATTATCTATTCCTCAAGTATCTTGCGACCTACCCGCATTTGTGTATTGTCACGGCACTGTATTTTTGAAGAGCGATGTTCCTTCAAATTTTAATCCTGAAGGTTGGTTGGGAGCAGCCGCTGCTTCAAATGGATATGTCTCTATTTTGCCTGATTATCTGGGATTAGGAGATAGTCCAGGCTTACATCCATATGTGCATGCAGAATCACAAGCGGAGGCGTCTTTTCACATGATACGTGCAGCTGAAGAGTTTTGTGCGAATAACAATGTCAATTTAAATGGCCAATTATTTCTTACTGGATATTCTCAAGGCGGACACGCCTCGATGGGTTTATTAAAATATATCGAAGAATATGCGCCTGATGACTTTACAATGAATACCCTGGCCGCAGTCTGCGGTTCTGGACCTTATGACATATCCGGAGAACAAGCCAATATGGTCTTGGACAATGTGCCCTATCCTACAGGGTCTTACTTGCCTTATGTATTATTATCATATCAAAGTGTCTATGGAAATCTTTACAATGACATAAGTGAGATTTTTGAAAGTCCCTTTGACATGGATATTCCTCCACTCTTTGATGGACTCCATAATGCAGGAGAAATTCAGTCATTTATTCCAGCAATTCCTTCTCAGATGCTGACAGAAATGGCAGTCGAAGCAATGCAAGACTCAATGCATCCAATAAACATAGCACTTAGAGATAACGATTTGTGGAACTGGGTGCCACAAACACCGGTTAGAATGATTTACTGTACAGGCGATGAGCAAGTTACATACTTGAATTCTTTGAAAGCAGAGGCCTACATGCAGGACAATGGTGCGCCAAATGCCACTGCTCTTATGGCCGGAACGGGAGATCATGGAGATTGTTTTGAGCCATATATATTGAATACATTAATTTGGTTTGATCAATTGAGAGAAGATTGTATAACTTCTCTAGAAGATCCGTCCGTGTTAAATTGGGACGTTTATCCAAATCCAACTGAGCGGAAATTGTTTCTGTCTTTTGAAGGGGACAATGCAGATGAGGTGAATGTTTCTATAATTGATCTTACTGGTCAAGTAAAATACGATCAGGTATTTCTGTCATCAAATGCTTTAATCGAAATAGATATGCATGATTTGGTAAAAGGCATTTATTTATTGCAGATTCAGAAAAATGATTTTATCGAAACGAAAAGGATAATTAGAAATTAGTGTGTGTTATGAAGATATATGAATATTATTTATCAGAATTTACGCAATAAACTTTATCGCCTTGAGCATCAAGTAAATGTGCTATTCGACCAGCGGAATTTCGTTTTGTTCGACTTTGAAACTCCAAGTCTTGTAATTTTCATTTCTCGATTTATCAGAATTCAATCGGAAAACATATAAATTTAAGGGCCAAAACAATTATCATGAAACACACCTTAATCCTTGTATTTTCATTTTTATTTCTCAACGTCCAATCCCAATTTCAAGTGGATGCAAGTCAATCGTTGAATTGGTTAATCGACTCAGTGCTTCTCGGAGGAGGAGTGAGTATCCAGAATGCCACGTTCAATGGGCAGACGAATTTGGACTCCACCAATCAGATTGGGTTTTTTGTCGCAGAAAATAATCAGGATTTCCCTTTAAATAAAGGAGTCATTATGGCCACTGGAAATATTGAAGTATGTATTGGTCCAAATGACCATACCGGGACGAGTTTGCCTACAACTAATGGAATTAGCGGAGATTCGGATTTAGAAATGCTTGATCCCAATGTATCTTACAATGACATTGCAATTTTGGAATTTGATTTTATTCCTGACTTTGAGAACATGATTTATACCTATGTCTTTGGTTCGGAAGAATACCCAGAATTTGTTGGGTCAAACTTTAATGATGCTTTTGGGTTTTTCGTAAGCGGACCTGGCTTGTCGGGGCCATTTTCTAATGGAGCACAAAATGTAGCCACGCTTCCTGGCAGCGGAGATTATGTTGGAATAAATACAGTCAACGAAAGTATGAACGACAGTCTTTATGTTGATAATACCATAGTGGGAGATTCCACCCAATGCGAATTCGATGGCTACACTGTGGGATTGCCAGTTGTATTTAACGTTGTTCCAGGCGAAACTTATCATATTAAAATGGTTATAGGAGATGCTATGGACCATGCATGGGACTCTGGAATTTTTATAAAAAATCAGAGTTTCATGAGTGTCGCACAGTTGCCTACTTCACTTTCAGAAAATGGAAATTTAAATGGAAAAGTGTTCATTGGTGCCAATCCGGTTGTTGATATTTTAAATTTGAATACTTCAGCCCAACTTTTGATTAATGGTGTAACTATTTATGACTTATCAGGTAAAATAGTAGAAGATCAAAATTTCTATTCTGATACTTCAATACAAATGGACATTTCAGGCTTAAAAGCCGGGATTTATTCAGTCGTCATTCGTACGAATGAAGGCCTATTGACAAAAAAAATTGTCAAGGAATAAGAGAACAAAAAGAAATTTTATGTTAGCCCGGTTCTTGAAGAAAGAATCGGGTTTTCTTTTACCTTTAAATTAAATTATGAGTAAAGTCGCATTAATCACAGGTGTTACAGGACAAGATGGAGCCTATCTGGCAGAACTTTTATTAGAAAAAGGATACATCGTTCACGGTGTGAAAAGAAGAAGTTCCCTATTCAATACAAACCGAGTGGATCATCTTTACAAAGATCAACATGAAGATGGAGTTCGATTTTTTCTGCATTATGGAGATATGACTGATTCGACTAACCTCATTCGTATTATACAACAAGTTCAACCAGATGAAATCTATAATCTTGCAGCACAGTCCCACGTTATGGTTTCATTCGAGAAGCCTGAGTATACAGCGAATGCAGATGCTTTGGGAACACTTAGAATTCTTGAGGCGATTAGAATACTTAACATGCAAGATAAGGTGAAGTTTTATCAAGCTTCAACATCTGAATTGTATGGGAAAGTTCAAGAGACGCCCCAAACAGAAAAGACTCCATTTTATCCGCGCAGTCCTTATGGTGTGGCCAAATTATATGGGTTTTGGATCGTAAAAAATTATAGAGAAGCCTATGGTATGTTCGCATGCAATGGGATATTATTTAATCATGAAAGTCCACTTCGAGGAGAAACTTTCGTTACGAGAAAAATTACTCGAGCAGCAGCTCGAATATCTCTCGGTCTGCAGGACAAATTGTTTTTAGGAAATTTAGATGCAAAGAGGGATTGGGGACATGCCAAAGATTATGTCAAAGGCATGTGGGCCATGCTTCAAACAGAAACTCCAGAAGACTATGTGCTAGCGACCGGTGTAATGCATACAGTAAGGGAAATGTGTCAATTGGCATTCGAGAATGCAGGCATAAACCTAGAATGGAAAGGCGATGGAGCTGATGAAAAAGGATATTGCAAAGAATCAGGTAACTGTTTTGTAGAAGTAGATCGAAGGTATTTTAGGCCAGCAGAGGTTGATCTATTGGTGGGGGATGCCACCAAGGCAAGGGTTGATTTGGGATGGTCACCAGAAATTTCTTTTCCTTCGCTGATTAGCGAGATGGTTCAAGCCGATCTCAAACTCTTTGAGAGAGATAAGTATTTATTGGATGGTGGTCATGAGATAATGAACTACAATGAATAAGGAAGATAAAATTTATATCGCAGGTCATCGAGGAATGGTGGGCTCTGCCTTAAGAAGGAAGTTGGAGTCACTTGGATTTTCTAATTTAATTCTGAAAACGAGAAGTCAACTCGATTTGTGCAGGCAAAGCGAAGTTGAAGATTTTTTCAGACAAGAACAACCAGACTATGTATTCTTGGCGGCTGCTAAAGTTGGAGGAATTAATGCCAACAATGTATACCGTGCTGACTTTATCTACGATAATTTGATGATTGAGACCAATATTATCAAAGCTGCGGCAGAAAACAAAGTGAGAAAATTGCTCTTTTTAGGCTCTTCATGTATTTATCCAAAAATGGCCCAACAACCCTTAAAGGAAGAGTATTTGTTGACCGGGCCTCTTGAACCAACGAATGAGCCTTATGCTATTGCAAAGATTGCCGGTATTAAGTTGAGCGAGTCTTTCAGGCGTCAATATGACTGCGACTTCATTTCTGTTATGCCCACCAATTTATACGGTCCCAATGATAATTACGATTTGAAGAATTCACATGTGTTGCCTGCACTTATTCGTAAATTTCACGAAGCAAAAATCAACGGAAATAACCATGTTGAAATATGGGGGACTGGCGCACCGAGAAGAGAATTTCTGCATGTCGATGACCTTGCAGATGCTTGTATTTTTCTAATGCAAGAATATTCAGATGAACTATTTGTCAATATTGGAACTGGTGAAGACATTTCGATCAAAGAATTGGCTCAGACAATAAAGGAAACTGTTGGTTTTCAAGGAGAGTTGAAATTCAATACTGATTATCCTGACGGAACACCACGAAAATTATTAGATGTTAGTAAATTGCATAACCTTGGATGGAAACATTCCATTGATTTGAAATCTGGAATTACTTCGGTTTATGAAGATTTTCAGAAACAGTTTGCAATTGAATACGAGCAGGAAACATAACATTCTTTTTTTCTATTTTTTGCTGATTTTTTCAGCAGTTCATTCTCAACATAATCAAGTCAACTACCCATTGAATAAATGGTCATCCATTCGCTTGGATCAGTATTTACTTCAGAAGGATTCACTGATTAATAGTGGATTTCAACCTTTTATTGTACAAAAAGATTACTTATATCAATTACCTGGTTTTGAGGAAGATACAGGTGTGCATTATTTTGAAGTCACCAAGAAACTATTTGGCGATAATCTAATCGTTTTGGATAAAGAAGACCTTTTCGTTACGATAGATCCTATTTTGCATTTAGAAATAGGTCATGAGTTAAGGGATGAATCGGCATATGCAGATACAGCGAATAACTTTATAAATACCAGAGGTTTTAATCTGAGGGGCTCGATAGGAAAGAAACTTTCATTTGAAACATATTTTAGTGAGAACCAAATATTTGTTCCGCTCTATCAACGACAACGAATTTTAAATACAAGAGTCGCTCCGGGAGGAACAATAGTAAAACCCTTCCAAACAACTGGATTTGATTTTGGTTATGCCGCGGGGTTTATTTCTTATCAGGCATTCAGAAGTTGGAACATTCAAATAGGTCATGGAAAACACTTTGTCGGAGAAGGCTACAGATCTGTAATTCTCTCAGATAACACATCTCCTTATCCATACTTTAGATCTACCTTGAACTTGTTCAAAGGAAAAGTGCAGCTTACAAACAAATTTTCCATTCTTCAAAATCTCAATAGACTCCCTATTGGTGATTCTCCTGAAAGTCTGTATGAAAGAAAGGCCATATCTTTAAACGCAATTAGCATTTCTCCCTTCAAAAAACTCAGATTTTCAATTTATGAAGGAGTTATATGGCAAACCTATATTTCTGGAGAAGGAGACATATCTTTTAAACCAGACTGGATAAATCCTTTGCTATTCTTCAATGTCCTTCAAAATGATTGGGATGATAGCAATAATCTTTTTTTCGCTTTTGATTTAGCTTATAAACCTCTAAGATATCTGACCGTATACAGTCAATATTTAATTGATGATCCGAATACCAATAGAGAATCTTGGCAATTGGGAATGAAAATTATCGAACCTATTCAAGGTTTATGGGTGAGGATAGAGCATAATCAGAGTAATCATTACACGGGTGCGCACGAAATTCCTCTTCAAGGACTAACCCACAATAATCTACCCCTCGCACACCCACTTGGAGCGGGTTATAAAGAAAATATAGCCCAGATTTCGTACAAATGGAAGAGGTGGTTTTGTGATCTCTCTTTTCAGAATGCCAAGACGGATACCGATGTTAACCTGAGTCCTCAAGATGTCTCCAATTCTGGAATTAATCTCTTGATTCCGTATCCTAATGCAGACCCTGAGCCCATGTCTTTGTTTCAGACAAGACTGACATCAGAATATTATAGAATTGGATATCAGTTCAATTCATTCTATAATTTGATGCTGTACTTGTCTTATCAGAGACGAAATTATAATTCTGTAAATGTTTTTCCGGAGAAGAATGGCCTGATTAGTTTAGGAATAAAAACAGAACTCTTTAACCATTATTACGATTTTTGATAATTTTGATCAACTAAACATAGCTCGGTTTGGATATTATTATTCTTGGTTTTATTACTTCATTTTTAGTCGTTTTAGTGGCTACGCCTTCATTAATTAAAGTAGCCAAACTCAAACATTTAGTAGATTATCAAAATGAGAAAAGAAAAGTTCATAAAACCAGCAAGCCAACCATAGGCGGAATTATCATTTTTGCCGGAGCGATTTTTGCATTTTGCTTATGGTTTCCAACAGAAGATAGAAATTACAATCTTCCCATGGATTTAATGATTGAGTCTTTTAATGAATTTAAATATCTGATTGCGAGTTTGCTGATCCTATTTTTCATTGGAGTAAAAGATGATATAATAGGAACTGCGCCTTCTAAAAAACTTATTGGCCATATTTTGGTCGGATGTATTTTAGTCCTTATGGCAGAAATTAGAATAACCAGTATGCATGGGATTTTTGGATTCTATGACCTGCCTGAGTGGACCAGTATTATTCTATCCCTGTTTACCTATATCGTATTGGTAAATGCCTTCAACCTTATTGATGGAGTAGATGGTTTAGCTACGGGAATTGGTCTGATTGGGTCTATATTATTTGGAATTTGGTTTTTTATGGCAGGGAACATCCCTGTAACTTTGCTATGCGCTTCTGTTGCGGGAGCTCTTTTTGCATTCTTAATATTTAACTTCTCACCAGCGAAAATTTTCATGGGTGATTCAGGTTCTATGTTTATTGGGGCCATTATGTCCGTGCTCGCTATTAAAATGATTGAATATCCAACAAATCAAATGCCTCCAGATCTCGCGAGTATTTCTAAACCCATTTTGGCTATGTCTATTTTGGTTTATCCCTTGTTTGATACTATTCGCGTTTTCTTCTTAAGACTAGTTAAGGGAGTTTCACCATTTGCAGCGGATCAGAACCATATTCATCATAGACTAATGAAAATGGGCTTGGGGCACAGGAATACGGCTTTTGTGCTCTATTTCTTTAGCCTATTCATAGTTCTTATTAATTTCATTCTTAAAGGAAACAGCCCGACCATAGCATTTTTTATAGTGTTTTTGCTGACGGCCTTAGTTTATCATATTCCATTCCTGTTTAAGCTGAAGTCAAAAGCTTGAAAAAAGTATTTCTATATCTAATTGCAGCTCATTTAGCCTATTGTTGCTCCTATGGGCAATTAGAACAATTTGTTCAAAATGATTATTTCCAGTTTCAAATAGAAAAACAACAGGCATCATTTAATACAAATTTTCACTCTGACATTAGGCCCTATAATGTATCAGATCTAAGAGGGCTTTTTGATGGTACAGAAAATTCGTTTTCTAGTTATTTGAATGATTCTATAGAAAACAAAGATTATATTGAATTGTCACCCCGGCTTTTCTCGAATGCAGCATTGTTTAGTGATGATTCTGATGCGAAATTGGCGAGTAGTTTGTTCCTTGGTTTAAGTCTAACAGCCAGCATTCAAGATAAACTTGCCATTAATGTTTCAGGTTTTTACGGAACACAAAATCCTCAAGGCTGGGAGGCGATTTTGAGTGATTCCCTTTCAATTATACCGAATTGGGGTGTCGCAAAGGATGGAGGATTTAATAGGTATTTTCAAGCCTTTGAAGGATATATTTCATATAGCCCAGATCATATTTTCAATATCGAATTAGGAAGAGGTAGGCACTTCTTCGGTGATGGAATCAATTCATTGTTTTTGTCCAGTAATTCCAATGCCTATCCTTATTTCAAACTAAGTACCAAAGTTTGGAATATAAAATATGTGAATTTGTTCTCTTGGCATAGGGATATCAGATTGGATCCATTGAATAAGGGAGAATGGCTAAATAAGTTTTCAGCAACACACTTCCTATCCTGGAATGTTTCTCAAGAAGTTAGCCTATCATTGTTTGAAACGATTATATGGGCAGCAAGAGACAGCTTAAACAATCGTGGATTCGATTTGAACTATATAAATCCAGTTATTTTTTATCGTCCGATAGAGTTTTCATTGGGTTCAGCGGACAATGCAATGATAGGTTTAGGCTTAAAATGGAGAGCAAGTGAACATTGGGCATTTTATGGTCAATGGCATCTGGATGAATTCCTCCTATCCAATTTTTTAAATGGAGATGGCTGGTGGGCGAATAAGTTTGGAGCACAAGTTGGATTAAGCAGGTTCAATGCTTTTGGAGTAGAGAATTTGAATCTTAAGTCTGAATTTAATTTAGTAAGACCATTTACCTATTCTCATGGAAATGTTACTCAAAATTATGGGCATTTTAACCAATCGCTGGCTCAT